>NZ_JBEZJI010000016.1:8137-153126 GCF_040649435.1 Actinomadura sp. NPDC048955 | reverse complement strand
TGCACCTCTACAACCATCACCGCGGACACACCGCACTGGCAGGACAACCACCCTCCAGCCGAGTCACCAACCTGTCAGGGCAGTACAGCTAGCGGGTTCTCCGGATGCGTGAGGACGTCGGGATGCCGCTCCCGGACCACCGTCACCGCCCGCTCCACCGGGTCGTGGACCGGCGGCTGCCGGAGCGCGGGCTCCGGCGGCGGCCCGCCCTCGGCGCCCGAGTAAACGATCTTCAGGGGCAGCTGCCGCAGCTCCGCCTCGCGCGCGGCGAACGACAGCGCGCCCTCCGACGCGGGCGAGTCGTCCACCGCGACCACGACCGGCCGCGGATCCCCGGGGCGGGGCAGCGCGCCAATGCCCCTGACCACGATGACCGGGCATCGCGCGTGCATGGCGACGTGCGCGGCGACCGAGCCGACCGGCACGCGCGCGAGCCGCCCTAGCCCGCGGGACCCGAGCACCAGCAGCTCGGCGCCGGCCGACAGCCCCGTGAGCCGTTCGGCCGCCGACCCCTCCTCCGACAGGGGCCTGACCGCGACCCCGGCGGTGCGCTCCCGGGCGCACTCGACGCCGTGGGCCAGCACGTGCCGCGCCGCCTCGCGCAACGACCGGCGGCCCGCCTCCTCCACCTCGGGGGCGGCACCCTGGTACGGCCATTGCCACGCGTGGCACAGCACCAGCGGCGAACCGCGCAGCTCCGCCTCGTCCAGCGCCCAATCCAGCGCCTGCATGGCGTGGACCGATCCGTCGAATCCGACGACCACTTCGCGCGCGCCGCCCGCGTCGGACATCGCGAACCTCCGTCCCCCTCGCGGAACGTGATGGGGGCGGGAGAAGCCCTCCGCCGCTTAGGCAGCGTTTCGAGATGGACGGTGCGTGGTCTCCCACTTCTCCGTCCCTTTCGGCTCGACTTCTCTCGCCCGATTACATTCCACCTCGCCGCCCGCGTCCGGACCAGGGACGAAGGTCCCTCGTTCGCCTCAGGCCCGGGACGGGCGCGCGGGGTGCCGCTCGATGACGGCGTCCGAGGACGGGTAGAACGTGCTCTCGTGCCCGTCGTCCCATTCCACGACGTAGGGTGGCGCGCCGTCCCGTCCGTGCACCTCGACGATCAGCGCCTTGCGGTCCGGCTCCCCCACCTGGTGGCCCCGGACGATGACCCAGTCGCCCTTGTTCGCCTTCATTGGAACCTCCCCTCGTCCCACGCTGCTCGCAGCGTGCCCTGGCGGACCGGTCACCGGAAGAGCCGAAGGTCCCCTCGGCGGGCCCGTCCGGTTTCCGCGTCCCGCGCCCCGGCCCGCGGGCGGCTGGCGACGCGCCGGCGAAGCTCGTGGAACTGCCTGTGCTGCATGATGAAGTGCGCCGGCTCGCCGAGGGTCCAGGTGAACAGCCGGTCCGGGATCGAAGGGGCCCCGCGGCCGCGCGTGCGGACGATCAGCCGCGTGCACCCGTCGGGCAGCGGGTGGAGGTGAAAGGACCACAGTCCGTCCGCGTACGCCCGCGGCATCGGCCCGCGCGGGTCGAACGACCTTCCGGACGGCAGCTCCACGTCGCTCCGCAGCACCAGGGTCCTGCCCGGATCGAGGACCTCGACGCGGAAGTAGGTCGTCCCGCCCGGGACCGTGGGCACGCGGTCCCCCGCCGCCAGGCCCTGCCACTCGGGATGGATGCGTTCCGCGCTCGGCCGCCCGCCGTTGTCGAGCAGGTCCCAGCTGTACCAGCCGGCCCGCCCGCAACCCATCTGCACCAGCCACGGCCAGACCGCCTCCGGCGGCGCCGGCAGCGAGACCGCCATGGTGGACTGGCTCGTCGCGTCCTCGATGAGCTCGTCGCTCGGATACCGGGTGCCCGCCTCCGCGTCGGTAGCCCCCCAGGACAGCAGCGCGGGGCGGATCACGGCCGCGTAGGTGGCGGCCGCGCCGCAGGCGAGCGCGACACCGCGAACGCTCATGTTCCTCACGAGTCCTCCCCTGTCGATGACCGCTCGGTTCCACGGTCGCGAGCGGCGGCTCGGATCCGCAGAGTCCTTCGCCACGTCGGCCAGGGACGTTCGTCCTCTGCCCCGAACGCCCCCGGCCGGAAAGGCTGGAGGGAGAAGCCGTTCCGGGCGACTTCCGAGGTCGTTCGGTCATCGACCCGGGGAGCGGGCATGAAGCCGCCGGATGCCATGACACGCGCGGACCGCCTGCGGCGCCGCTGCGGGTTCGACGGGAACGCCCTGCGCCGGAAGGTGGATCGGACGCAGTGGCGCGCCGGGCTGCTTCTGCTCCTGCTCTTCCTGGTCGTCGCCCCGGTCGCCTGCGCCCACGTCGTCTGGTCCGTCCACACCGCGGGCGTCCGCGCCGAGCGGTACGAGGCCGCGACACGCCACCGGATCGACGCGACGGTGGTCGGGGTCACGCCGCTGGAGTCCGGGCGCGAGGTCACCGTGGCCTGGACCGGCGCGGACGGTGCTCCGCACACGGGCCGGTACACCAGCTGGCGCGCGACCGCGATCGGACAGCACCGCGTGCTCTGGACGGGCCCCCGTCACGGCCTGGGAGAGATGGGGCCGCGCAAGCACGTGCGGACCATCGGTGACGACGTGTCGGCCGCCGCGGCGGTCGTGGCGGTGACGGGCCTGCCGCCGCTCACCGTCTACCTCCTGGTCCGCTGGGGCTGCGACAGGCGCCGCTACCACCAGTGGGACGAGGAATGGGCCGACTTCGACCGCCGCTCCCGTTCGACCTAGGAAGACCCGACACGCCACGCCCGGAGGTGCGCGATGCAGCGGATGAACGCGCTGGACGCGGGGATGTACTTCGCCGAGAACGACACGACCCCGCTCCAGATCGGCACGGTGACCGTGTTCGAGGGGCCCGCGCCCGGCCACGCGGAGCTGGTGCGGGAGATCTTCGCCCGGCTCCGGTTCGCGCCCCGCTGCCGGCAGCGCGTCCGGACGGTGCCGCTCCACCTCGCGCACCCGGTCTGGGTCGACGACCGCGGCTTCCGGATGGCCGACCACGTCCGGCACGTGGAGGCGCCCGCGCCCGGCGGCCCGGACGAGCTCCAGGAGCTGGCGGGCCGCGTCCTCGGCCGGCGGCTGGACCTCAGCCGCTCCCCGTGGGAGGTGTGGCTGGCCGAGGGGCTGGAGGACGGCCGCTGGGCCCTGATCTCCAAGGTGCACCACTGCATGGTCGACGGGCTCGCCGGGATCGACCTGCTGGGCGTCCTGCTCGACGCCGGCCCCGGGTGGTCGCCCGCCGCCCCGCGGCTGTGGACGCCCGCTCCGGAACCGTCCGGGCGGGCCGTCGTCCGCGGCGCGGTGGCGGATCGGCTGAGGGGGCTCGGGCGGCAGGCCACCCGGCTCTTCCTGCCGGCGCTGCGCGAGTCGATCGCGGCCGCGGGCGCGGCGCCCGGCTATGCCGCGCGCCTCACCGGACCCGGCGCGGCCTCGCTCAACGGCCCGACCGCTCAGCTCCGGCGCTGGTCGCGGACCTGCGCAGGCCTGGACGAGGTGGCCCGGATCAGGCGCGCCTTCGGCGGATCGGTCAACGACGTCGCGCTCGCCGCGACCGCCTCCGGCTTCCGGGCGCTGCTGGCCGCACGCGGCGTGCTCACCGGGGATTCGGTCGTGCGCGCCCTGGTTCCCGTCTCGGTCCGGTCGCCCGACGAGCGCGGGATCCTGACGAACCGGGTGTCGGCGGTACTGGCCGACCTGCCCTGCGGGGAGCCCGACCCGCTGCGCCGCCTGCGGCTGGTGCGGGAGCAGATGGACGGCGCGAAGAGCGCGGACCAGGCGGCCGGGCTCGACGCCTTCGTGCGGCTCGTCGGCGCGGCCCCCGGGCTGCTCGCCCTGGCGGCCCACGCGGCGCTGCGGATGAGGCAGCCCCTGGTCCACACGATCGTCACCAACGTCCCCGGCCCCTCGTTCCCGCTGTACGCGATGGGCCGGCGGATGCTGGAGATGGACCCCTACATCCCGATCGTCGCCGGGTCGCGCGTCTCCGTCGGCATCGTGTCCTACGACGGCGTCCTGTCCTTCGGGATCACCGGTGACCGCGAGGCCCTGCCCGACCTGCGGACCCTGTGCGCGGGCGTCCGCGAAGGCGTCGACGAACTCCTCAAGGAGGCGGCGCGGACGGGGCCGGCGTGACCGCGCGGGCGCGGCGGCGGTAGCGGCGGAACTCGTCGGCGGCCCAGACGATGACGGGGAACGCGGCGATGATCGCCAGGACGTCCGCGGGGAGGGCGGCGGTGCCGAACAGGTGCTGGAAGGACGGCAGGTAGATCAGGGCAGCGGCGAACAGCACCTCGAAGGCGATGCCGGCCAGCAGGAGCGGGTTGGTGGCGAGCCCCACCTGGCGCAGGGACGCGTGGTCGGTGCGCGCGGCCATGGCGGTGCCGATCTGGCAGGTCACCAGGCCGGCGAACGTGGCGGTGGTCGCGGTCAGGTAGGCGTGGTGGAGCGGGGCGCCGGCGCCGGTGGGGTCACCGGGCCGCCAGCCGGCCCGCCACAGCACGTAGAAGAACACCGACATGACCAGGACGGCCGACACCAGGCCGAGGTAGCCCCAGGCGCGGATCAGCATGTCCCGGGAGATGACGCCCTGGGAGGACGGGCGGGGCGGCCGGTTCATGATGCCGGGTTCGGCGGGTTCGCGGCCGAGGGCCAGCGCGGGCAGCGTCTCGGTGCCGAGGTCGATGGCGAGGATCTGCAGGACCGTGAGGGGCAGCGGCACCAGCCCGCCGCTGAGCGCGAACACCAGGAACGGCACGATCTCCGGGACGGCGTGGGCGAAGATGTAGAGGATGAACTTGCGGACGTTGTCGTAGACGCGCCGGCCTGACTCGACGGCCGTGACGATCGTCGCGAAGTTGTCGTCGGTCAGCACCATCGTGGACGCCTCGCGGGCCACGTCGGTGCCCGAGCGGCCCATGGCCACGCCGATGTGCGCCTGGTGCAGGGCGGGGGCGTCGTTGGCGCCGTCCCCGGTCATCGCCACGATCCGGCCGTGGGCGCGCAGCGCGTCGGCGACCTTGAGCTTGGTCTCCGGCGACGACCGCGCGAAGACGATCTCCGCGTCGCCGGTCAGCAGCTCGTCCAGCTCGTGGTCGTGGATCTTCTCGGCCTCGGCGACCACGCGCAGGCGCGGGACGCCGATCCCGACCTCCGCCGCGACGGCCGCGGCGGTGGCGCCGTTGTCACCGGTGACGATGTGGACGCGCAGCCCCGCGCCGTGGCAGCGGCGCACCGCGTCCGCGACCTCCGGGCGCGGCGGGTCGTACAGCCCGACGAGGCCGAGGAGGCGCAGCCCCGTCTCGGCGTCCTCCCGGCGTCCGGGCGGTCCGGCGCCGGACGGCAGGTCCCGGTCGGCGACCGCGAGGACCCGCAGCCCCCTGCGCGCGAGATCGTCCACGACGCCCATCACCGCCTGCCGGTCGGCGCCGGAGCAGCGGCTCAGGACGGCCTCGGGCGCGCCTTTGGCATAGACGGCGAGGTGGTCGTCGCGCAGGGCGACGGTGGACATCAGCCGCAGGCGGGCGTCGAACCGGAAGACGGCGCGGCGCCCGTCGTCGCGTGCCGCGAGGCGCGCGGGCAGGTCGGGGCCGCCGCCCGTGACCAGGGCGATCTCCGTCGGGTCGCCCCGCAGGTCGCCGGCCTCATCGTAGGAGACCGTGGTGCACTCGGTCATCGCCCGCGTCAGGTCGGCGGGCGGCGGCTCCCGGGCGCCGTGACCGCGCCGCCGCCCGGGGTCCAGTACGCCTGGAGCCGCATCCGGTTCTGGGTGAGGGTTCCGGTCTTGTCGGTGCAGATGACGTTGGTGGAGCCGAGCGTCTCGACGGCGCTGAGCCGCTTGACGACCGCGCCCTGCCGGGCGAGGACCCGCACCCCGACCGCCAGCGCGAGGGTGATGGTCGGCAGGAGGCCCTCGGGGACGTTGGCGACCAGCAGCCCGATCGCGAACATCAGCGCGTCGGTCAGCGGCAGGCCGACCAGCGCGCCGATCAGCAGGAACACCATGCCCATCCCGACGGCGACCGCGGCGATCAGCCAGGCGACCCTCTTGACCTGGGCCTCCAGGGGGCTCTCGCCGCGCGGCGCGCGCTGGCTGAGAGCCGCGATGCGGCCGAGCTCGGTGTGCCCGCCGGTCGCGAACACGATCGCCCGGGCCTGCCCCCCGGTGCAGGTCGTCCCGGAGAACACCAGGTTGGGTTCGTGCAGCAGCGCGACGCCCTGCTCCGCCGGCGCCGCCACCCGGTCCACCGGCGCCGACTCGCCGGTCAGCATCGACAGGTCGAGCTCCAGGGCCCCGTCGGTGAGGCGGGCGTCGGCGGGGACCTTGTCGCCCTCCTCAAGGGCGATCAGGTCCCCCGGGACGAGCCCGGTGGCCTCCACCGCCCGCGCGGTCCCGTCCCGGACGACGTGGGCCTGTTCGGGCAGGTAGGCCGCCAGCGCCTCGACGGCGCGCTCGGCCTGGTGCTCCTGGAGCAGGGCGAACACGGCGTTCACCAGGATCACGGCCAGGATCGCCCAGCCCAGCACCGGCATGCCGGCGACGAAGGCCAGCAGGCCCGCACCCCACAGCAGCAGCGCCAGAGGGTGCAGGAGCTGGGCGGACACCAGCCTGGTCAGGGAGCGTCTCTCGCGGCGCCGGACCTGGTTGGGCCCGTAGACGGCCAGCCTGCGGGCCGCCTCGCGTTCGGACAGTCCGCGCTCTCCCGTCCGCAGCTCCTCGCGAAGCCGGGGCAGGGGGTCGCGCGGATCGGCGGTCGTGACCGCCGTGCCGGCGGCGGGTTCGGGATGTGGATGATGTCGCACGGCGGCTTCCCGTCATCGAAGGCGGCGCAGGTAGGGGTCCCAGGAGCGCCGCGGAAGGAGCCGGACGCGGGCGTCGACGGCCACCGCGCCGTCCGGCCGGACGAGGGTGGGGTTGAGGTCGAGCTCGGCGATCTCGGGATGCTCGGCCGCCAGCCTGGACAGCCGCAGCAGGACGTCGCGCAGGGCGGCGAGGTCGCCGGCCGGGCGGGCGGGATGGCCGAGCAGCAGGGCAGACAGCCGCGGCTCGCGGATCAGCTCGTCGGCCTCCCGCGCGGTCAGCGGGGCGAGGCGGGCGGTGCGGTCGGCCAGGGCGTCGGCGTCGACGCCGCCCGCACCGAAGATCACGACGGCGCCGAACACCTCCTCCTGGACGGCACCGCACAGGACCTCGACGCCCTCGTCCACCATGGCCTGGACCACGACGCCCTCCAGGGCGTCGCCGAACCGTCCGGCGAGGCTCCGGAACGCCTCGCGGACCTCGCGATCGCCGTCCAGATCCAGCCGCAGTGCTCCGGCGGCGGTCTTGTGCACGACTCCGGGCACGTGGGCCTTCATCGCCACCGGCACGCCCATCTCGCGGGCGGCCGATGCGGCCTCGTCCTCGGTGCGCGCCCAGCACCAGGGGGCGAGGGGAAGCCCGTAGGACTCCAGCAGCCGGAAGGTTTCGACGGGCGGCAGCCAGCCGCCCTCCGGCCTCGTGGCGAGGAACCCGTCGACGATGCCCGCCGCCTCGACCGGCAACAGGCCGGGCAGGGCGGGCGGCGCGTCGGGCGGGACGCCCCGCCGCCGCGCGTAGGAGAAGGCGCGGGCGAACGCCCGGACGGCGTTCTCCGGGTAGCCGTAGCAGGGGACGCCCTGCTCGTTGACCACGACGCTCTCGGGCTGCCCGAGCACGACGGCGGCGACCGGCTTGCCGCAGCCGCCGAGCGCACCGCGCAGGTCGGCGAGCGCGGTCGGCGCCACGAGCGCCAGGACGATGTCGACGGACTCGTCAGCGGCGACCGCCTCCAGGGCGCTCCGGAACAGCTCGGCGGAGACCGCGGCCGTGGTGTCGACGGGGTTCGCGACCGCCGCGCACTCGGGCAGGAGCCCAGCGAGGCGGCGCTGCGCGTCCGGGCCCAGGACGGGGACGGCGAGGCCCGCGTCGGCGCAGGCATCGGCCGCCAGGACCCCCGCCCCGCCCGCGTTGGACACCACCGCGACGCGCGGCCCGTCCGGGAGCGGCTGGCTCGCCAGCAGCGCCGCGGCGTCCACCAGTTCCCCGAGGTCGTCGGTCGCGACGATGCCCGCCTGCTCGAACAGGGCCCGGCGGGTGATCTCCGGGGTCGCGGCGGCCGCGGTGTGGGAGGCGGCCGCCCGCGTGCCGGGCGCCGACCGCCCGGCGAGGACGGTCAGCAGCGGCATCCGCGCCGCCACCCGCCGCGCCGTCCTGGCGAACTTGCGCGGGTTGCCGAACGACTCCACGTGCAGGATCCCGAGCCGCGTCGTCTCGTCCGACTCCCACCACATGAGCAGGTCGTTCGCGCTGACGTCGTACTTGTCGCCGACCGAGGCGAACGAGGAGACGCCGATCCCCAGCCGGGACAGCTGCTCCAGCAGCGCGATCCCGACGCCGCCCGACTGCGCCACCACGCCCGCGGTCCCGGGGACGGGATGCCGGGCGCCGAACGTCGCGTCGAGGGAGATCGCCGTGTTGGCCGTCCCGAAGCAGTTCGGGCCGACCAGCCGCATGCCGTGCTCCCGGCACACCGCCAGCAGGTCGCGTCCCTGGCCGGCGGTCAGCCCGGAGCTGATCACCACCAGCGCGCGGACCCCGTACCGCCCGCATTCGGCCGCCGCGCGGACCACCGCGCCGGCGGGCACGGCGACGACCACCAGGTCGGGCCGCTCCGGCAGGCCGGCGGGCGCCGCCACGCACGGCGCGCCGTGCAGGTCGCCGCCGGCGGCGTGCGGGTTCACCGCGTACACGGCGCCGCCGAAGCCGGCGGAGACGAGGTTGCGCAGGACCTCGGCCCCGACCGTCCCCGGCCGCCGGGACGCGCCGACGACCGCGACCGTCCGCGGCCTCATCAGCGGCTCCAGGCTGGCGACGTCCGCGCGCCGCTCCCGCTCGGCCACCGCGTCCAGGTACCGGTCGTCGGAGACCAGCGGCAGGGTCAGCTCGACCACGCCTCCCGAGGACCGGCGGCGGGCCGCCATCCCGGCGTCGGCGAAGACGCGCAGCATCGCGGTGTTCTCGGCGAGCGTGTCGGCGCGGAAGGCCACGATCCCGTGAGCCCGGGCCAGGGACCCGAGGTGCTCCAGCAGCAGCGTCCCGACGCCGCGGTGGTGCACCCGGTCGGCGACCACCATGGCGAACTCGGCCTCGCCGGGCACGTCGGTCGGCTCGTACTCCGCGACGCCGACCAGGTCGCCGTGCAGCCACGCGCCGAGCGCCGCGTGGCCTTCGCCGTCCGTCCGGCAGACCCGGCCCGCGACCTGCTCGGACACGGCCCGGTTGAGCCCGAAGAACCTCAGGTAGAGGCTCTCCTCGCTCAGGCCGCGGTGAAGGTCCCGCACCGCCTCCCGGTCCGCCTCGCCCAGACTCCGGATCTCGACCTGCGTCCCGTCGGTCAGCAGCGCGAACACGCGCGCGCCGGAAAGGCTCTGCGTCATGCCCTCAGCGTCGGACGGGACCGCCCCGCCGGCCAGCGCCCCAAGGTCACCGGTCGTCGGGACGTTCGTCCCCCGGCGCGGACGGGCCGGCCGGGTAGGACGTAGGGGAAGAAATGGAGGAAACCCGCCACCGTGAGGAACGGCGCTCTCGTGGATCTCAACTCACCGGGCCGCACGCTGCGGATCGGCGGCCGCCCCCTCCCGGTCGTCGGCCCCGCCCGCATGTACGTCTGCGGGATCACCCCGTACGACGCGACCCACCTCGGCCATGCCCGCACGTTCGTCTGGGCCGACGTCGCCGCCCGGGTCCTGCGGCACGCGGGCGGCGACGTGCGCGTGTGCCGCAACGTCACCGACGTCGACGACGTGCTGGACCAGGCCGCGCACCGCGCGGGCAGCCCGTACGACAGCTTCGCCGCCGTCCAGCAGTTCTACTTCGAACGCGACCTGGAGGTTCTCGGCGTCCACGCCGTCGACCACCAGCCCCGCGCGCACAACCACGTCGGCGAGGTCGTCGCGCTCGCCCAGGGCCTCCTCGCCTCCGGCCACGCCTACGTCCGGGACGGCGCGGTCCGCTTCCGCGGCGGCGAGGTCCCGCGGCGCGCCGGCCTCGACGACGGGCGGGCACGCGAACTCCTCGCCGAGTACGGCGACGCACCGGGCGACCCCGCCAAGGAGGACCCGTTCGACGTCGCGCTCTGGCGGCCGTCGCGGCCGGGCGAGCCGGCCTGGCCCAGTCCCTGGAGCGCCGGACGGCCCGGCTGGCACGCCGAGTGCTCCGCGATGGCCATGACGACCTTCGGCCCGGCACTGGACCTGCACGCCGGCGGCGCCGACCTGCGGTTCCCCCACCACGCCTACGAGGCCGCCATGGCCGAGGCCCTGACCGGCGTGCGCCCGTTCTCCCGGGCCTGGCTGCACGTCGGGATGGTCCGCCGGGACGGCGCCAAGATGGCCAAGTCCACCGGCAACCTGGTGCTGGTGTCCGATCTGATCCAGGATCATCCGGCGTCGGCCGTCCGGTTCATGCTGCTCGCCGAGCCCTGGGCGCGGGAGTGGGACTACACGCCCGGCGCCCTCGACCGCGCCGCGGCCGGCCTGGACCGCCTGCTCGCCGCGGCGGGCCGCGGCGGCTCCTCCCCCGCGGCGGAGGCCGCCGTGACCCGGGCGCTCCTCGACGACCTCGACGTGCGGACGGCGCTCGACGTGGCGGAGCAGGAGGGCGGCCGGACCGCCCGCATGGCGGCGCGCGTCCTGGCCCTCGGCTGAGCCCGCGGCGGCCCAACGGCCGCGTCCGGAGGGACCAAGGCCCCTGGGGAGGCCCCCCGCACGGGTCGAATGCTGGTGACACCGGCCCGCACGAACGAGGAGGCCCACGTTGCCCGCCATCGCTCCGGACGAACTCGACATCCAGTTCACGACCACCAAGGACGTCTCGCGCGAGGACGTGCGGCGGGCCCGCGAGAACGTCGCCCGGGCCCTGGCGCACGCCCCGCGTCCCGTCCTGTTCGCCAAGGCGGCGCTCAGCGTCCTGCACGACCCCGCCGTGCCCCGCCCCTACCTGGTCTCGTTCCGGGTGGACCTCGACGGCCTGCCGCTCAACGCCCACGCCGCGGCCCCCTCGATGCAGGAGGCGATCAGCCTGGCCGGCACCCGGCTGCGGGCCCGCGTGGAGAGCACGGCCCACTACAAGGACACCCGCACGGCGCGGCGGTGAGTCAGTCCCGGGGCCCCGTCCGCGGGGGTTCGGGCTCGAAGATCGGAAGGGTCACGCGGAAGAGCGTGTGCTCCCCCTCGACGAGTTCGGCGCGGCCGCCGTGGGCGGCGGCCACCGCCTGGACGATGGCCAGTCCGAGTCCCGTGCCGCCCGCGCTGCGGGCCCGGCCCTGGTCCGCGCGGACGAACCGCTGGAAGATCTCCTCGCGCAGGCCGGCCGGGATGCCGGGGCCGTCGTCCTCCACGTCGAGCAGCGCCGCGCCCCCGCGGACCGTGAGTCGCGCGGTGACGTGGGTCCCGGGAGGCGTGTGGGCGCGCGCGTTCGCGAGCAGGTTGGCGACCAGCTGGTGGAGGCGCCGGGCGTCCCCGGTGACGGTCACCGGTTCCTCCGGGAGCACCAGTTCCCAGCGGTGCCGGGGGCCGGCGGCGCGGGCGTCGGCGGTGGCGTCCAGGACGATGCGGGTCAGGTCCACCGGGCCCGTCTCCAGCGGGCGGCCGGCGTCCAGGCGGGCGAGGAGCAGCAGGTCGTCGACCAGTTCGGACATCCGGACCGACTCGGCCTCGATCCGCCCCAGCGCGTGCCGCACCCCGGCCGGAACGGGCTCGGTGGTGCGCAGGGCGAGTTCGGCGTGGCCGCGGATCGCGGCGACGGGGGTGCGCAGCTCGTGGCTCGCGTCGGCGGCGAAGCGGCGGAGCCGCTCCTCGCTGGCGTGCCGGCGGGCCAGCGCGTTCTCGACATGGCCGAGCATCCGGTTCAGCGCCGCCCCGACCTGCCCGACCTCGGTGCGGGGGTCGGTGTCCGGAACGCGCTCGGGCATCGCGACCTCCCCGCTGGCCAGCGGCAGCTCGGTGACCCGGGACGCGGTCGCGGCGACGCGCCGCAGAGGGCGCAGGGCCAGCCCGACCCAGACAGCGGCCGCGATCCCGCCGGCGGCGAGCACGGCCGCGAAGACGACCGCCTCCACCAGGATGACGCGGTGCAGCGTCTCCTCGGCGGGCCGCAGCGGCAGCCCGGTGACCAGGACGTCCCCGTCGTCGCCGCGCAGCGCCATCACCCGGTACTCCTCCAGCGCCGACAGGTCGAGCGAGCGCGCCCGCCCGTCGGGCTGCAGGGCGGCGAGGGCGCGCCGGTCGCCGGCGTCGAGCGGCACGGGCTCGTCGGAGCTGTCGCGGACGACCGCTGCCTCCGTCACCTTCCCGCCGAACAGCCGCGCGCCGAACGTCCCCGGCGCCTGGCCCCGGGTGTCCGGACGGTCGTCGGCGTCACGGCGCCGCTCGTGTTCGAGGCTGGCCGGGAACCGCCCGCCGGACGCGGTCAGCTGCTCGTCCAGCCGCCCCATCAGGAACCGGTCGAGCGCGGTCGCGGTGGCGATGCCCACGGCGAGGCAGCTCAGCGCCAGCAGGACGAGCAGCCCGGCGGTGAGCCGGGCCCGCAGCGTGCGCGGGCCCCTCACGAGGCCCCCGGTCCCGGTTTCAGCACGTACCCGACGCCGCGCACGGTGTGGATCATCGGTGCCCGGCCCGCGTCGATCTTCTTGCGCAGGTAGCTGATGTACAGCTCGACGACGTGGGCCTGCCCGCCGAAGTCGTAGTCCCAGACCCGGTCGAGGATCTGGGCCTTGCTGAGGACCCGGCGCGGGTTGCGCATGAGGAACCGCAGCAGTTCGAACTCGGTGGGCGTCAGCTCCACGACCTCGCCGTCGCGGGTCACCTCGCGGGCGTCCTCGTCCATGGCCAGGCCGCCGACGGTGAGCAGCCGGCCGGCGTCGGCCTGCCGCGCCATGCCCGCGCGGCGCAGCAGCCCCCGCAGCCGCGCCAGGACCTCCTCCAGGCTGAACGGCTTGGTCACGTAGTCGTCGCCGCCCGCGGTGATGCCGGCGATGCGGTCCTCGACGGCGTCCTTGGCGGTCAGGAACAGCACGCACACGTCGGGCGCGTCGGCGCGCAGCCGCCGCAGCACCTGGAGGCCGTCGATGTCGGGGAGCATCACGTCCAGCACGACGGCGTCGGGGAGGAAGTCGCGCGCGGCGGCGAGCGCGCCCGCGCCGTCGCCCGCCGTCCGCACCGCCCAGCCCTCCGAGGCCAGCACGCGCGACAGCACCTCCGCCAGGTCCGGTTCGTCGTCGACGACGAGGACCCGCACGGGCGTCCCGTCGCCCCGCGTCAGGCCGGCCACCGCGGTTTCGTCGTTTGTCATGGTTCGGACAGCATCCCTCTCCAACCTCTGCCTTTCCTCTGAAAAGGCTCTGAGAGTCGCTTTCCCCCTGGCTGTCATAGGGAACTCAGAAACTGCGTTGGCAGGGTGGCCGCCATGACGACGACCAGGTACGACATCATGCGGCCGACCCCGCAGGTCAGGCGGCCGTCGTGGCGCGTCCCGCACTGGTGGCCGCAGGTGCTGATCTACGCCGGCGCGGTCGCGGTGCTGGCGATGTGGTGGCGCAGCACGGGCTCGGTCACCGGCCTTGACGGCTGGCTGACGGAGGCGGGCCGCGTCACCGGGCTCCTGGCGGGCTACGGGTGCGCCGTCCTGCTGGCCCTGATGGCCCGCGTGCCGGCGCTCGAACGGGGCGTGGGCACCGACAGGCTGGCCCGCTGGCACGCGATGGGCGGCCGGTACACCGTCTGCCTCGTGCTGGCGCACGCCCTCCTGATCATCTGGGGGTACGCGGTGACGGCCCGGACCGACGTCGTCCACGAGACGGCGACGGTGATCGTCGACTACCCCGAGATGCTCAAGGGGACGGCCGGGTTCCTGCTCCTCCTCGGCGTCGGGATCACCTCCGCGCGGGCGGCGCGGCGGCGGATGCGCTACGAGGCGTGGCACTACCTGCACTTCGCGACCTACCTCGCCATCTTCCTCGCGTTCTCGCACCAGCTCGCCAACGGCGCCCAGTTCGCCGGATCGCCCTGGGCGAAGGCGGCCTGGTACACCCTGTACATCGGCGTCGCCGTCACCCTCGTCTGGTTCCGGTTCCTGATGCCCGCCGTGCGAGGCGTCCGGCACGGGCTGCGGGTCACCGCCGTCCACACCGAGGCCCCCGGCGTCGTCTCGGTCTACATGAGCGGCCGCCACCTGGACGAGCTGCGCGCCGAGCCGGGCCAGTTCTTCCGCTGGCGGTTCCTCGCCCCGGGCTTCTGGTGGACGGCCAACCCCTACTCGCTGTCCGAGCCGCCCCGCGGGCACCGGCTCCGGATCACCGTCAAGGAGGCCGGGGGCCACAGCCGGGCGCTGGCCCGGCTCCGCCCGGGGACGCGGGTCTGGGCGGAAGGGCCGTACGGCGGGCTCACCGGGGCGCGGCCGCACCACGACCGGGCCCTGCTCATCGCGGGCGGCGTCGGCATCACCCCGCTGCGGACGCTGTTCGAGACCCTGCCCGGCGACGTGACCCTCGTCTACCTCGCCCGCCGGCCCGAGGACCTGGCCCTGCGCGGCGAACTGGACGACATCGCCCGCGTCCGCGGCGCACGCGCTCACTACTTCGTGGACGAGCCGTCCCACTACTCCCTGTCGCTGGACGGCCGGGCGCTGCGCGACCTCGTCCCCGACATCCGGCACCGGGACGTCTACCTGTGCGGTCCGCCCGGCATGATGGCCGCCGCCCAGCGCGCCCTCAAGCAGGCCGGCGTGCGGCGCCGCCACGTCCGATCCGAATCCTTCGAGTTCTGAGAGGACCGAACCACATGCGCCGAGCCGTGTTCGCCACGAGCGCGACGATCGCGGGTGTCGTGATGCTGCTGTCGCTGAAGCCGCACCATCAGGCGACCCCCGCCGCACCGCCGCCCACCGCGGGCGGCGGGACCAGCAGCGGGACCGGCGCCGGGACGAGCGGCGGAGCGACCCCGGCGAGCGGGACCTACCGGGGGCAGACCGTCGACACCCGCTACGGCCCGGTCCAGGTCGAGATCACGATGTCGGGCGGCCACCTCACCGGCGTCCGCGTCCTGCGCTCCCCGTCGGAGAACGGCCGCGACCGCGAGATCGCGTCCTTCGCCCTCCCGAAGCTCACCAAGAAGGCCCTGGCGGCGGGCAGCGCGCACATCGACACCGTCTCGGGCGCCACCTACACCAGCGAGGGGTACATCACGTCCCTGCAGAGCGCCCTGGACAGTGCCCGTGCGTGAGGGGATCCGCCACGTCGAGCACGTGATGGGGACGGTGTTCTCCTTCGACATCCGCACCCCGCGCTCGCCGTCCGTCACCGCGGCCCTCGCGGAGGCGGTCGCCTGGCTGCACCACGTCGACCGCGTCTTCTCCACCTACCGCCCCGACAGCCAGGTCTCGCGCCTGGCGGACGGCCGCGTCGGGCTCGCCGAATGCGATCCCGAGGTCGCCGAGGTCCTGCGCCTCGGCGCGGAGTTCGAACGGGTCAGCGGCGGCGCGTTCACCTGCGCGCCGGGCGGCCGGCTCGATCCCAGCGGCGTGGTCAAGGGCTGGGCGGTCGAGCGGGCGTCGACGATCCTGCACGACGCAGGCGCGCTCGACCACTGCGTGAACGGCGGCGGCGACGTGCAGGCGCGCGGAGAGGCCGGGCCCGGAGACCCGTGGCGGATCGGCGTCGCCGACCCCCGCGACCCCGGCAGGCTCATCGCCGCCGTGGCCGGTCACGACATCGCCGTCGCGACCTCCGGCACCGCCGAGCGCGGCCGGCACATCCTCGACCCCCGCACCGGGCGTCCCGCCGCGGGCCTCGTCTCCGTCACGCTGGCCGGCCGCCACCTCACCGAGGTCGACGCCCTCGCCACCGCGGCCTTCGCGATGGGCGACGCGGCCCGCGCCTGGACGGAGGCCCGCCCGGGGATCGAGGCGCTCGGCGTGACCTCCGGGCACCGCCTGTGGTGGACGCCCGGCTTCGAGGACATCGCCCTGCTTCCTTCCGGTCGGGCCTGAGGGCCGGGCCCGGGGCGAGGGGACCGTCGCCGTCGAGGCGGGGACAAAGGTCCCTACGGTCGACCAGGGCATGCAATGGACGCTTGAGTCGGCACCGTGGCCGCCACCGGGGCGGCTCGCCGAGCTTTAAGGAGCTTCGCGATGGCGAGGCAGATCTCCCATGGTTCGTCCGTCCCGGCCCTGGAGCATCGCGTCGCGGTGCTGGAGCGGCAGGTGGCCGCGCTCGCCGAAGCGGCCCGGCTTCTCGCCACCGCCCTGGAGGGCACTCCCCTGGACACCTCCGAGCTCGGCGACACGGCGCCGACGGCACGGCAGGCGCACGAGCTGCTCCTGCTCCCGCCGCTGGCGCCCGCCACCGGGCACTGACCCCCCGATCCCCCTGGAGAAGCACATGTTTACGGAACGAACGGCGATCCTGGTCGGAACCGATGGGTCCACCCCCTCCGACCGCGCCATCGGCTGGGCTGCGGACGAGGCCGCGCGGCTCGATAAGGAACTGCACATCCTGCACGTCCTGGAGACCCCCACGAAGACCGCGCCCGGGAACACGGGCGGAGACCGGGCATCGCTCGTGGACGCCTGGAACCCGGTACTGCGCGCCGGCCGGGACACGGCCCTCCTGCGGCACCCCCGCCTCAAGGTCGAGACGATGCTCGTCCACGACCGGACCGTCGCGGGCGGCCTGCGGCACTACGCCGGCGAGGCCGCCGAGGTCGTCGTCGGCCACCGCGGCCGGGGCGGCTTCGCCTCGTTGCTGCTCGGCTCCACCGGCCTGCACCTGGCCGGGCACTTCCCGGGCCCGGTGATCATCGTCCGCGGCCACTCGGACACCCCCCTCGGCGAGGTGGTGGTGGGGCTGGACCTGGCCGAGGACCCCGCGCCCGCGCTCGACCACGCGTTCGCCGCGGCCGCCGTCCGGGGCTCCCGGCTGCGGGTGCTGCACGCCTGGCGGCCCGCCGCGCACGCCGTCGAAGTGGACGCGCAGCTCGCCGCCGGCGGCCGCTACGAACGCCTGGCGGCGGCACTGGCGCCGTGGCGCGGGCGCCACCCGGACCTCAAGGTCGTCGAGGACGTGGTCGTCGGCCACCCGGTCCAGATGCTCGCGCAGGCCTCCGCCGAGGCCGACCTGCTCGTGGTCGGGTCCCGGGGCCGGTCGTTCCCGCTCGGGTCGGTCGGCCACGGTGTGATCCACCACGCGCACTGCCCCGTCGCCGTCGTCCGCCCCCGCGGCGACTGACGCGACGGCGCGGCCGCCCCCGGAGCGATCCCGCCCTTGGCGGAGCCGCGGGGGCGGCCGTCGGTCACACCGCCCGTCCCAGGGTCTCGGGGGCGGCCTCGGCCAGCCGGGTCTGGGTGGCCTCCAGGCGGCCCACGACCTGTTCGGCGAAGCGGCGCGTCAGCTCGTAGCCGAGCGCGGGGTCGACCGCGCTCAGCGTCCGGACCAGCCGGCCGTCGAACTCGATCGCCTGGACCGGCGTGCTCGCGACCGCGCCGAACCGCCACCGGTGCGGACGGAACAGCCATGACCAGCCCACCACCGATCCCGGCCCGAAGGTGTCGATGACGAGCGTCCCGCCCTCGGGGACGCGCATGTCGACGGCCACGCTCCCGTCGAGGAGGAGCCAGAACCGCTCCGCCGCGGCGGACTCCGCGAACATGCGCCGGCCCGCGGGGATGTCGGTGCGCCTGGCCGCCTTAGCCAGCCTGGTCAGATCCGGGCTCCGCATACCGTCGAAGAACGGTTCGCGGGCCAGATCGGCCGCGGTCACCATGCTCATGGCTCGCCTACCTTCGGTGTTCTCCGCCGCCCTGCGTCATCCGACCCGCTGGGGGACGATCGTGACCGTGCAGGGCGCGTGCTTGAGCAGCGCGTCGCTCGTCGCGCCGAGCGTCAGCGGCTTGACGGCGCCGGTGCCGCGCGCGCCCACCACCGTCAGCGTCGCGTCCTCCGCCGCCTCCAGCAGTGCCTCCCGGGGCGACCTGAGCACCAGCGACGTCGCGGCCTGGACGAGCGGGTACTTGACGAGCCAGGGCGCGACCGCGCGTTCCAGTACGGCCCCGCACACGTGGCGGAGCTTGTCCTCGTCGTCGAACAGCGAGAGGTCCCCGCCGGGGGCGGCGCCGGGCTCCCAGCACCCGTAAACCGCGCGCAGCCGCCAGCCGCGCAGCGCCGCCTCCTCGAACGCGAACGCCAGCGCCCCGTCGGCGCCCAGGGAGCCGTCCACGCCCACGACCACCAGGCCGTCGCGCGCGGCGGACGAGCGGACGACCGCGACGGGGACGGCGGCCCGGGCCGGCACCCGCAGGGCGGTGGACCCGACGGGCGTCTCCTCCGGCGGGTGCGAGCCGATGACGATGAGCTCGGCGTCCGGTCCCTGGTTCAGCAGGGCCGCGTGGGGCCCGCCGGTCTCCAGGTGCTTGCGCACCTTCACGCCAGGGGCGAGGTCGTTCGCCAGCGCCACGCCCTGGTCGAGCGTGTGCTCCCCCATCCGGTGGACGATGGCCACGCCCTCGCGGTCCATCGAGCGGATCGGATACGGCCACTGCCACGCGTGGACCACCGTCAGCGGCTCCCGCCGGAGCCTGGCCTCCTCCACCGCCCAGCGCAGAGCGCGCTCGCTCTCACTCGTTCCGTCGTATCCGACGACCACGTGGGTCATGACGCCCTCCTCCTCGGGTCCGCCTCAGTCTCACCGTCCGCGGGGCCCGTCCCCCAGGGCCGAACGGCCCTCGGCGGCGGGACCTCTGGCGTCCGGTCAGGCGGCCGTGACCTCGGCCTCCAGGCTCACGCCGATCCGCGGGGCGGCGAGGATCGAGTTGTGGACCGTGCAGGCCATGACGGCGGCCATGAGCCCGCCCACGTCCCGGTCGGGCAGCCGGACGGAAGGGCGCAGGCGCAGGTCGACGCGCGTCACCCGGGCGGGGCCCTCCGGGCTCATCACGTAGTCGACGGCGACCTCCAGCCCGTTCGCGGGCAGGCAGCGCGCCTTCAGGTAGCGCCGGGCGTGGTGCGCCGTGCACGCGGCGAGGGACGCCACGAACAGTTCGACCGGCGTCGGCCCGGCGTCCATCCCTCCCGCCGTGTACGGCTGGTCCACGTGGATCACGTGGTCGCGGACGATCACCGCGAAGGCGTCGTCCTCTCGGTGGACGACCAGCATCTCGCTCATCGGTGCCACCTCCTCTGCTGGCGGTTCCTCTCGCTTGGCCCCAGTCTCGGTTTCGGGAGTCTTCGCAGGTAGAGCCGAAGGTCCTGCCGGAGGTCCCGGTGCGGGGGTGAGGTACCTCACGCGCGAACGGATACCCCAGGGGGTATGGTGGGCGACGGAGGTGGAAGGTGGAGCATCTGGAGATGGACGCGACCGCCCTGGCGGACGCGCTGACCCGGCTCCGGCGGGCGCACGGCCAGCTGGGCGGGGTGATCTCGATGATCGAGAACGCCGACGACTGCGAGCGGGTGCTGACCCAGCTGGCGGCCGTGTCGAAGGCGATCGACCGGGCCGGTTTCAAGATCATTTCAACCGGGCTGCGGCACTGCCAGGCGGCGGCCGACCGCGGCGAGAAGCCGCCGATCAGCGCCGAGCGCCTGGAGAAACTCTTCCTCGCCCTTTCCTGAGAACGGCGGGAGGGCCGCCCTCACCGACCGGTGAGGGGGTACGACCATGGCCTCGATCTGACCCACGGATACCCCCCGGGGTATAAGGAGTTGAACGCAGATGGCACATGTCCAGGTAGTCGAGACCTCGTCCCTGGGCGACCGCAGCTACCTCGCCCACGACGGGCGGGTGGCGCTGGTGGTCGACCCGCAGCGCGACATCGACCGCTTCCTGGCCCTGGCCGGGCGGCTGGACGTCCATATCACGCACGTGGCCGAGACCCACCTGCACAACGACTACGTCTCCGGCGGGCTGGCCCTGGCCAAGGCGACCGGAGCCGCGTACCTCATCTCGGCCGACGAGAACGTCGAGTTCGACCGGACCGCCATAGCCGACGGCGACGAGATCGCCGTATCCGACGCGCTGCGCATCCGCGCCGTCGCCACCCCCGGGCACACCTTCCACCACGTTTCCTACGTCCTGTCCGGCCCCGGCGGGCCCGAAGGGGTCTTCACGGGCGGGTCGCTGCTGTTCGGCACCACCGGCCGCACCGACCTCCTCGGCACCGAGCACGCCCACCTGCTGGCCGAGCGGCAGCACGCGTCGGCGCGCAGGCTGGCCGACCTGCTGCCCGACGGCGCGCACGTCTGGCCCACGCACGGGTTCGGAAGCTTCTGCTCGGCGAGCCAGTCCGACGCCGCGTCCTCGACCATCGGCCAGGAACGGCGGGCCAACCCCGCGCTGCGGCTGGAGGCCGATGACTTCGTCACCCAGACCCTGGACGGGCTCGACGCCTACCCCGCCTACTACGCGCACATGGGCGTCCGCAACAGCGCCGGCGCCGACCTGCTCGACCTCACGCCCGCGCGGACCGCCGACCCCGCCGAGCTGCGCGACCGCATCGCCGCCGGGGAATGGGTCATCGACCTGCGCTCCCGCAAGGCCTTCGCCCAGCGGCACCTGGCCGGCACCCTCAGCTTCGGCCTGGACGGCGCGATGTCGACGTGGCTCGGCTGGCTGGCGCCCTGGGGCGCGCCCCTCACCCTGCTCGGCGACAGCCCCGAGCAGATCGCCGCCGCCCAGCGGGAGCTGGCGCGCATCGGCATCGACCGCCCGGCCGCGGCCTCCTCCGGGGAGCCCGAGCAGTGGGCCGGCGGCGACGCCTCCCGGCTGCGGGAGACGCCCGTCGCGACGTTCACCGACCTGGCCGCCGCCCGCTCCGGCCGCGTCCCCCGGCACCTGCCGGCCCCGGACGCCGTGCTGGACGTGCGCATGACCAACGAGTGGAGGGACGGTCACATCGAGGGCGCGGTCCACATCCCGCTGCCCGAGCTGGCCGACCGGCTGGACGAACTGCCCGACGGGACCGTCTGGGTGCACTGCGGCTCCGGCTACCGGGCCGCCGCGGCGACCAGCCTGCTCCAGCGGGCCGGACGCCGGACCGTGCACATCGACGACGCCTACTCCGAGGCCGCGCCCGCGGGCCTCGCCATCACCGAACGCTGAACCGCACCGACCACCCACAATCACGACACACGGGAGAAGACTTCGTGACCACCCCGCCCACCGCGTCCACCGTCGACGTCCCCGCCCTGCGCGAACTGCTGGACTCCGACGACCGGCCGCGGCTCATCGACGTCCGCACGCCGGGCGAGTTCGAGACCGGCCACATCCCCGGCTCCTACAACGTGCCGCTCGACCTGCTGCGCGAGCACCGCGCCGAACTGCGCGCCCACCTCGACGAGCAGGTGGTGCTCGTCTGCCGCTCCGGGCAGCGGGCCGGCCAGGCCTCGCAGGCGCTGGCCACCGCGGGACTGCCCAACCTGCGCGTCCTGCACGGCGGCATCGGCGCCTGGCAGGCCGCGGGCGAGGCGGTCTCCGCGGGACGCCCGCGCTGGGACCTGGAGCGCCAGGTCCGCCTGGTCGCCGGGTCGATCGTGCTCGGGTCGGTGCTGACCAGCACGACCGTCCCGCGCGCCAAGTGGCTCGCCGCGGCCATCGGCGGCGGCCTCACCTTCGCCGCCCTGTCCAACACCTGCGCCATGGGGATGGCCCTGTCCAAGCTCCCCTACAACCGCGGGCCGAAGTGCGACATGGCCGCGGTCCTGAGCGCCCTGGCCTCGGACCGTTCGTGACCCCCCGCCCACGCCCGCCAGGGAGGTGAACGCATGCTGACCGCACTCGTCCTCGGCGCCCTCATCGGCGTCCTGCTCGGGCTGCTCGGCGGCGGCGGCTCCATCCTCGCCGTCCCCGCCCTCGTCTACGGCGCGGGCCTGCCACTGGTCTCGGCGGTCCCGGCGTCCCTGCTGGTCGTGGGCATCTCCTCGGCCACGGCCGCGCTGCCCCGCGTGCACGCCGGGCAGGTGCGCTGGCGGATCGCCGGCGTGTTCGGCGCCGCCGGAGCGGCGGCCGCCTTCGGCGGCGCCGCCCTGAACCGGCTTCTGCCCGACCAGGTCGTCCTGCTCGGCTTCGCGGCGCTCATGGTGGCGGCGGGCTGGCGGATGCTGGCCGGAGGCGACCGGATCGGCGGGGCGTGCGCCCTTCCCGGCGGCGGGGTCGACTGGCGCTCCTGCCTGCCGAAGTCGATCGGCGCGGGCGCGGCCGTCGGCGTGCTGACCGGGCTGTTCGGCGTCGGCGGCGGCTTCCTGATCATCCCGGCCCTGGTCGTCGGGCTCGGCCTGCCGATGGCCGCCGCGGTCGGCACCTCGCTGGTCATCGTGGTGGTCAACTCGATCGCCGGCTTCGCCGCGCACGCCGGGGACGCGACGCTGGACTACGGCGTCATCGCGGCGTTCACCCTGGCGGCGGTCGCCGGGTCGCTCGCCGCCGCCCGCCTCGCGCGGCGCCTGGACGCCGACCGGCTGCGGCGCTGGTTCGCCTACCTGGTCTTCGCCGTCGCGGCCTTCGTCGCCGCGCAGGCCCTCTTCCATCCGGGAGCCACCGGCTGAGCCCGCCCTGGATGCCCGGATCGGGCCAAAAGTCCCCGTTCGGGGGGACGCTCGGCACTGACCCGCGGCACGTCCCGGCCGGAAGGGTGGGGGTGTCTGAGGGAGGTCGCTGATGTGGGTCGTGCCCGAACAACGGTCCGTCGTCGTCGGGGTGGACGGTTCCCCCAACTCCATGGCCGCGCTGCGCCGGGCCGCCCGCGAGGCCTCCGAACGGCACGCGCGCCTGGACGTGATCCGCGTCGTGGAGCCCGGCGACGCGCCGGTACGGCGCCCGTTCCACTCCATCAGGGAGTGGCTGCGGCTGCGCCGCCTGGTCGCCCGCCTGATCCCCCGCTCCCGGCACCTGACCACCCGGCTGCGCGTCCTGCACGGGGAGCCCGGCGTGGTGCTGGCCAAGTCGGCCGACCGCGCCGAAATGCTGGTGGTCGGTGCTCGGTCGCACTCAGAGCACGGCAACCCGCTCGGCGGCGACACCGTCCCGGTCGTGCGGGAGCGGGCGCGGTGCGAGGTCGTGATCTGCGCGGACCAGAGGGCCGCCGCCGGCGAGAACCTCGGAGGCCCCCGGCGAACCCCGGGAGGGAAGTCATGAAACGTCGCACGGTCGGGGACGTCATGACCAGGAACGTGGTGACGGTCTCCGAGGACACCCCCTTCACCGAGATCGCCGACGCGATGGCCGAGCGCCGCATCAGCGCGGTGCCCGTCATGGGCGAGGGCGGCCGGCTCACCGGCATCGTCACCGAGGCCGACCTCCTGCGCAAGCAGGAGTACGGGGACGGCACGCGACCGCGCCGGTCCAGGCTGCGGCGCCATGCCCAGGGCCGGGCCGGGGCGCAGGCCAAGGCGGCCGCCGCGGACGCCCGCGGGCTGATGAGCACGCCGGTCGTCACCGTCGCGCCGACCACCCCCGTCGCCGAGGCCGCCCGCCTGCTGAACGCCCACGGGTTCAAGGCCGTGCCGGTCGTCAGGGACGGCCGGCTCGCCGGGATCGTGGCCCGCCGCGACCTGCTCTCGGTGTTCCACCGCTCCGACTCCGACATCCGCGACGAGATCATCGACGACGTCCTGATCAGCAGGCTCTGGCAGGACCCGGCCGAGGTGCACGTCCGCGTCCAGGAGGGGGTCGTCCACCTCACCGGGCGCGTCGAGCGGAAGAGCCTGATCCCGATCATGGTGCGCATGGCCGCCGCGACGGAAGGCGTCGTCGACGTCGTCGACAACCTCGGTCACGACTACGACGACACCGGTTCCGCCCCCTACCCGGGGCCCTGAGGCCTATGGGGAACGCCGCCGTCGCCGAGACGCACATCGGCGTGGTCTTCTTCACCGGGGACCGCGCCTACAAGCTGAAGAAGCCGGTGGACCTCGGGTTCCTGGACTTCAGCACCCGTGAGCTGCGCGAGCGCGCGTGCCACGAGGAGGTCCGGCTGAACCGGCGGTTCGCCCCCGACGTCTACCTCGGGGTCGCCGACGTGCTCGGGCCCGACGGCGACCCCTGTGACCACCTGGTCGTGATGCGGCGGATGCCCGCCGACCGGCGCCTGTCCACCCTGGTCGAGGCCGGCGCCCCGGTGCGGGACGCGCTGCGCGACACCGCCCGGATCCTGGCCGCCTGGCACGCCAGGGCGCCGCGCGGCCCCCGCATCGCGGCCGAGGAGACCCGGGACGCCGTCCGGGGCCGCTGGCATGACAGCTTCGAGCAGGCCGGGCCGTTCCACGGCACCGTCCTGGACGCCGGGGCCGCCGCCGAGACCGAGGACCTCACGGACGAGTTCCTCGCGGGCCGCGAGCCCCTGTTCGACGCGCGCATCGCCGACGGCCGCGTGGTCGACGGGCACGGCGACCTGCTGGCCGGCGACGTCTTCTGCCTGGACGACGGCCCGCGGATCCTCGACTGCCTGGAGTTCGACGAGCGGCTCCGCTACCTGGACGGTCTGGACGACGCCGCGTTCCTGGCGATGGACCTCGAACGCCTCGGCGCCACCGAGCACGCGGAACGCTTCCTCGGCTGGTACGCCGAGTACGCCGCCGACCCGGCCCCGTCCTCGCTGCGCCACCACTACGTGGCCTACCGCGCCTTCGTCCGCGCCAAGGTGGCCTGCCTGCGCCATGGCCAGGGCGCGCCCGACGCCGCCGCCGAGGCCCGCGCCTATGCCGGCGTCGCGCTGCGCCATCTGCGCGCCGGCCGCGTCGGCCTGATCATGGTGGGCGGGCTCCCGGGCACCGGGAAGACCTCCCTGGCCGGCGCGCTGGCCGACCGGCTCGGCTGCACGGTGCTCGGCAGCGACCGGATCCGCAAGGAGCTCGCCGGGCTGGCGCCCGCCGACCCGGCGGCCGCGCCCTACGGCTCCGGTATCTACACCCCGGAGTGGGGCCGGCGCACCTACCGCGAGATGGCCGCGCGGGCCGCGCGGCTGCTCCGGATGGGCGAGACGGTCATCCTGGACGCGTCCTGGACGTCCGAAGCGAACCGGGAGCTCCTCGCCGCCGTCGCCGAGCAGGAGCACGCGCACCTGACGTCGCTGCGCTGCGAGGCGCCGGAGGCCGTCTGCGCCGAGCGGATGCGGACCCGCCCCCGCGGCGCCTCCGACGCCGACGCGGGCATCGCCGCCGCCATGCGCGCGGACTCCGCGCCCTGGCCCGGATCGACCGCCGTCGACACCGGCGGCCCCCTCCCCCGCGCCGTCGAGCAGGCCCTCGCCGCCGTCCACCCCGCCGGTCCGCCGGACCGTTCCCCAGCGCCGCGCCCTGCCTGACCCTCGCGCCGCTCGACCTGCCCCCCGGACATGCGTACGAGGGGCGCTCTCGGGGAGCGCCCCTCGTGCCGCGGATCAGGTCACTTGAGGAAGGGGAGGCGCTCGACCAGGCGGGTCCCGCCCCACCAGCGGCCGAGGCCCAGGGTGTCACCGGCGCTGACCAGGGCCAGTCCGATGATCAGGATGGCGTAGACCAGGTGGTCGTCCATGAAGGGGTTGTTCTCCGGGGGCAGGACCGCCGACCACATCATCACCAGCAGGGCGGCGCCCGCCGCGGCGGCGATACGCATGCCCACGCCCAGGATGAGCGCGGCGCCGATGCCGGCCAGCCCGATCATGAACAGCCAGTCGGCCCAGCCCGCTCCCGCGATGTCGTGGTAGAAACCGGCGAACGGCCCGGCGGTCGCGTGCGCCAGGAACCCCTCGGTCGGGCTGCCGCCGTCGATCCACGCCTTGGCGGCGGGGGTCTCGTGGCCCAGCCCGAAGGTCTTGTCCAGGAACGCCCACAGGAAGACCCAGCCGAGCGCGAAGCGCGCGGCGGCCCAGGCGTAACGGGCGGCGTGCGACTCGGTCAGCGGCTTGGGGGTCACGACCCGGATCAGGGTGTCCCGTCCGACGTGGGTCTTGTGCTCGGAGAGTGCCATCGCCACTCACCTTCCATCGCATCGATGATCTCGTCACCCATGACTCAATCCTGATCCGCCCTTGGCCTGTAGGTACGTTCGGCGCACGATTCGCGGGACCAAGGTCCCCCGTGCGGCGGGCAGGAAGACCCGGGAGGTCCCGCCCGCGCGGGGCTTCCGTCTCTGCCCCCTCAGGGGGCCGATGCGTAGCGTCGTGATGGAAGGAAGGTGAAGGGACGGCGTCATGGGAGCGACGACCATGCGAGCACGGACCGGCCGCTGGACAGCACGGATCAACCGCTGGCGTCGCGGTTGCGGCTTCGACCGCAACGACCTGCGGCGCGATGTGGACCGGATCCAGTGGCGGCTCGGGCTGCTGCTGCTCATCGTCTTCCTCAGCGCGACGCCACCGCTGCTCTCCCATGCCGTCGCGTCCGCCTACGGCTCGGGCGTGCGGGCCGAGCGGCAGCAGGCCGCCACCCGGCACCGCGTCGAGGCCACCATCGTGAAGGTCCAGGACCCGGGAGGCCGACGCACGGTCACGGTCGCCTGGACCGACCCCGACGGGACGCGGCGGACCGGCGACTACACGACGTGGCGGGGGGCCGGTGTCGGGGAGCGCCTCATCCTGTGGGCCGGGCCCGACGGCGTCTCGATCACGCCGCCCCGCCGGCACGCGCAGACGGTCATCCACACCGCGGTGGCCGGGACGGGCATGGCCCTCGCCACCGGACTGCCCGTGCTCTGCCTCTACTGGCTCGTCCGCGCACGCTGCGACCGGCTCCGGTACCGGCTGTGGGACGCCGAATGGGCGCGCCTCGACCACCACCGCACCGGTCCCTGACCACTGTGGGCCAGGTCCCCGCGGAGGGTCAGGCGGGCTTGAGCGGGACGCACCAGACCAGCACCGTGCCGCCCTCTGGGCGGCGCCCGGCGGTGCACGTGCCGCCCAGCCCCTCCGCCCGGGCCTCCATGTTGCGGAGCCCGCTGCGGCGGCCGCCGTCGGTGATGCCGACGCCGTTGTCCTCGACCCGTACCGTGACGTCGTCCCCGACGTCGATGTTCAGAGACGTCTCGGTGGCGTGAGCATGCCGGGCGACGTTCGACAGGGCCTCCCGCACGACCGCGAGGAGCTGCTCACCGGTCTCCTCGTCGACCGAGGTGTCCAGCAGGCCGTCCAGCCGCACCGAGGGCGCGAACCCGAGGTGCTCCGCCGCCCTGTCGGCCAGCGCGTGCACCCGGCTGCGCAGCGACGTCTCGTCGGTCTCGGGGCCCTGCAGCGCGAAGATGGACGAGCGGATCTGCCGGATGGTGTCGTCCAGGTCGTCCACCGCCCGCTGCACCCGGACGGCGACCTCCCGCTTCTGCGTGATCTTGATCGCCGCCATCAGCCCCATCGCGGTCGCGAACAGCCGCTGGATGACGGTGTCGTGCAGGTCCTTGGCGATCCGGTCGCGGTCCTCCAGCAGGGCCAGCCTCTCGGCGTCCCTGCGGCGCTCGGCCAGCTCCAGGGCCACCGCCGCCTGCCCCGCGAACGCCTCCAGCAGCCGCTGCGTCCCCTCCGAGAACAGCGCCCCGCCGGGCGCGTTGACCACCGAGAGGACTCCCCGCGCCGACGAACCGAGCCCGAGCGGTACGACCAGCAGCGGACCGATCGGTATGCGCGTGGGCAGTTTCGCCTCGCGCGCCGCCTTCTCCCCGTCGACCAGCCGCAGGGCGGTTCCGTCGGTGTACACCCGCCCGGCCACCGAGTGCTCCAGCGGCACCCGCAGCCCCTCCAACCGGTCGGCGCCCTCCCCGCGGGCGGCCTCGACCACGAACTGCCGGCTGGTCTCGTCCACCAGCGCCACGGTCGCGAGTTCGGCCTCGGCGATCTCCTGTGCCCGCTGCGCCACCAGGTTCGTCACCTCGTGGGGGTCGGTGCCCGACAGCAGCGCGGTGGAGATCTCGGCCGACGCCTCCAGCCACCGCTCGCGCCGGCGCGTCTCCTGGTACAGGCGGGCGTTCTCGATCGCGACGCCGGCCGCCGTAGCCAGCGCGATCACCACGACCTCGTCCTCCTCCTCGAACTGGCCGCCGCCGGCCTTCTCGGTCAGGTAGAGGTTGCCGAACACCTCGTCCCGCACGCGGATCGGGACGCCCAGGAACGTCCGCATCGGCGGATGGTTGGCCGGGAAGCCGCTGGATGCGGGGTGGTCCCCGAGGTCCGGGAGCCGCAGCGAGCGCGGCTCCCGGATCAGCAGGCCCAGGATCCCGTGCCCGTGCGGCCAGTGGCCGATCGCCTCGATCTCCTCCTCGCTGACCCCCACGGTGACGAACTGCACCAGGTGCTCGCCCTCTTCACCGATGACGCCGAGGGCGCCGTACCGGGCGTCGACGAGGGTGGTGGCCGCCTCGGTGATCCGCCGCAGCACCGACTCGAGGTCCAGCTCGCTGCCGATCGAGACCACGGCCTCCAGCAGCGCGTGCACGCGGTCCCGGGTCGATCGTGCCGCTTCCAGCCGCGACTGCAGCTCCGACAGCAGATCGTCCAGCTGCAGCTGCGGCAGGATGAGCCGCGCCTTGTCGGGGCCGCCGCCCGAATCATGAGCCACAGACCCAGTATTACCCTGCCCGGGGCCGAGAAGTCAGGTCAGGGACCTTAGTCCCTGATGACCTTGGTCACCGGTGCTCCACCCTGGAGGTTATGCATCTCGACCACAGCGGCATGGAGATCCTCGATGAGGAGGAATGCCGTTTCCTGCTGCGCCGATCGACGATCGGCCGGATCGTGTTCACGCTCCAGGCACTGCCCACCGTACAGCCGGTCAACTTCGTCTTCGACGGCGAGCACATCGTGGTGAAGACGTCTCCGGCTTCCCGGCTGGCCACCGCCGCCTCCGACACCATCGTCGCCTTCGAGATCGACGAAATCGACCCGGAGGCCGGCAGAGGCTGGTCGGTGGTCACCGTGGGGCCGGCCCGCCGTGCCACCGAGCCCGCCGAGATCGACCGGCTCTCCGCTCTTCCGCTCCGAAGCTGGGCGCCCGGTGAGCGCGACCGGTTCATCGTCATCCGGCCACGGCTCATCACGGGACGGCGCATCCCCGACCGTGCCTCGCTCAGGGCTCCTCAACCATGATGTCGGCGATGGACCGGCGGACGGTGTCCAGCCTCTCCCCCTCCGGTGCCCCGATGCGCAGGAGCATCTGGGGGTAGGCGTCCCGGCAGAACTGGGCACGGATGAACGCGCGCAGCTCCGGCACTTCGAGGGCCTGGGTGTGGAAGGCGGCCGCCAGGTCGCTCTCGGCCGCCCTCAGCAGCGCCCGCTGGAGCGCCTGACCCGTGCGCAGCCAGTCGGCGGGCCCGTCTCCGTCGGAGACCAGGAGCAGCGCCACTCCCGCCACCGCCGCCCCCTCCGGGTGCGCGGGCTCGGCGCCCCAGCCCTGGCCGCGCGCGAAGTCGCGGGCGGGGAAGTGCGGGCTGGTCTCGGGAGTCTGCCTGGGGTAGGCGCCTTCCTGAACGCCGTCCTTGCGGGCCGTCCTGGGCGAGGGCGCCCAGCGGCCGATCTCCGTCGCGTACGCGGGCATGCGGCGCTGGATGTGCTCGGCCGCGTCGGTCAGGGCGGCCAGGGCCCCCTTGACGTTCCGGTCGACGGCCTCGATCAGCCGGGCGCCCTCGCGCTCGACGTCGTAGCGCATGGCCGTGAGCATCCCGGCGGGGAGGGTTTCGGGGCGGAACGCGCCCCGATGGCTGCGCCGGCGCCGGATCTGCGCGTGCTCCCGGAGAGTCTGCCGGTCCGCCGGCTCATCGGGCTCCAGATTCACGTCGGCGAGCAGGTGCGGGCGGTCCGGATCGGGCAGCAGCAGCACGACGGGGGCGTAGCCCTGCGCGCGCAGCGACAGCTTGAGGTTGTACAGCGCGGCCCCGCAGCTGATCAGCATTTCCCGGCCGTTCGGGTCGGCGACGCCCAGGCGCCGGTCCGGGTCGGCGCGGAGGCTGACGCGCGAGCCGCGCACGCCGAACCGCCACGGCTGGGTGTTGTGCACCGACGGCGCCCACAGCGCGTCCTCGACGGCACGCCGTATGTCGTCCGCGATGTCCGCGGAAGTCCTGTACCTGGTTTGCATGAATCGCTCCTTCCTCCACTCTTCACCCCATCAGCGGCCCCGCACCCGCGGCAGGGCCGAAGGTCCACCCGAGGGGCACGGGGACGCGTGCCGGTTCGGGACGTTGGTCCCCAGCGCGGGGGACGTCCGCTGGCTGGGGAAAGGCCGGGCGCCGGGGTAGCGTCCATTCCGTCACCACCGGACCGAGGAGAACCATGACCGCCCAGACGCCAGGCAACGCGGGGACGATCCGGGTCTTTCTGATGGACGACCACGAGGTCGTCCGCCGCGGGGTGGCCGCGCTGCTGTCCGCCGAGGACGACATCGAGGTCATCGGCGAGGCCGGCACGGCGGCCGAGGCGCTGGCGCGGATCCCCGCCGTCCGGCCCGACGTGGCCGTCCTGGACGTCCGCCTGCCCGACGGTGACGGCGTGAGCGTCTGCCGCGAACTGCGCTCCCAGCTGCCGGAGCTGGCGTGCCTGATGCTGACCTCCTTCGACGACGACGACGCCCTGTTCGAGGCGGTGATGGCGGGGGCGGCCGGCTACGTCCTCAAGCAGATCCACGGCTCGGACCTCGTCGGCGCCGTCCGCACCGTCGCCACCGGCCAGTCCCTGCTCGACCCCCGCAGCACGGCCCGCATGCTCGAACGGCTCCGCACCCGCCAGGAGAAGAGCGACCCGCTCAAGGGCCTGACCGAGCAGGAGCGCCACATCCTGGAACTCATCGGCGAGGGCCTGACCAACCGGCAGATCGGCGAGCGCCTCTTCCTCGCCGAGAAGACGGTCAAGAACTACATCTCGAACATCTTCGCCAAGCTCGGCATGAGCCGCCGCACCCAGGCCGCCGCACTGGCCGCGCAGCTCAAGGCCGACGGCGCCCAGTCCAGGCAGGGGCGCGACTGAGCCCTGGCCCGGCCGGGTCCCTGGGGGGCGGCCGGGCCAGGCCTGCGCTCACTCGCGTCCACGGACGAGCTCATTCCCGTCCACGGACGAGCTCATCCCCGTCCACGGACGATGGCGACCGGGCAGTGGGCCCGCAGCAGCATCGCGTGGCCGACCGACCCCAGCAGGAGCCCGCCGAAGCCGCCGTGCCCCCGGGAGCCGACGACCAGCAGGCCCGCGTGGACGGACGCGCCCGCCAGCACCTTCGCCGCCCGGCCGTTGACGGCCTCGGACACGACCTCGACATCGGGGTACTTGGACCACCATCCGGCGAGCGACTCGGCGAGGACGCGCTCCTCCTCCGCGGCGACGACGGCGCGGTCGTAGACGAGGGGCTGCATGTCACCCCGGCCCGAGGGGACCGGATGCGACCAGGCCGTCAGCGCGCGCAGCCGCACCCGGCGCACGGACGCCTCCTCGAAGGCGAACCCGACGGCGTCCGCGCCCGCCGGGGAACCGTCCACCCCGACCACGACGTCCCCCCGCGGGTCCGCGTTCGAGGCCCGGGCGACCACCACCGGGCACGCGGCGTGCGTCGCGACCTGCATCGCCACCGAGCCCACCAGCAGCCCCGAGAGGCCGCCCGACCCGCGCGAGCCGGTCACGACCATCAGCGCGTCGCGCGCCCGCTCCACGAGCACCTTGGCGGGCTGCCCGCCGGTCTGCTCGCCGGTCACCTCCAGGCCCGGAACGCGGTCGCGGGCGCGGGCCACGGCGGACTCGACGATGTCCCGCCCGCCGTCCAGCAGCTGCTCGCGGACGCGGGCCGCGCCCGGATCGGTGGGCACGTCGAAGAGCCACGGCGTGACCACGTACACGACGTGCAGCGACGCGCCCCTGCGGGCGGCCTCGTCGGCGGCCCAGTCGACCGCGAGCAGGCTCGGCTCCGAACCGTCGTCCCCGACGATGATCCTGTTCATACGGTCACGCTCCGCAGGTCGCGGGCGATGCCGGCGGCCCACGCGCCGACGCGGTCGCGGTCGCGGAAGTCCCCGGACGCCGTCCGGGCGACCTTGGCGGCCATGAAGCCCCGGGCGTCGGGAGCGAGCCGCCCGCCGAAGGTCGCGTGCCCCCGGGCGTGGACCCGGCGGGCGAACTTGGCGACGCCGGGCACGGGATCGATCGCGCGCTCCTGCGCGCTCCGGTCCAGGGGGCCGCTGCTGAACAGCCACACCGGCCGGTGCGCCAGCCCGTCCGCGTGGTGCCGGACGAAGCGGCGCGCCTCCCGGTGCCAGCGCCCGACGTACAGGGCGCCGCCGACGACGACGGCGTCGTACCCGTCGAGGCTCTCGACCTCTCCGGCGGGGCGCACGTCGGCCGTCACGCCCGCATCGCGCAGCGCGGCGCCCACCCATTCGGCGATCTCGGCGGTCCCTCCGCGCTCGGAGGCGAACGCCACCAGTACCCGGATCATGACGGCTCCTTCGCGTGCGGGTCGCGGTCGTGGACGACCGCGACCGGACCCGGCGCCTCGTGCAGCACGAACCGCGTGACGGCGCCGAGCATGGTCTTGGGGGACGATCCGATCCCGCGGACGCCGACCACGAGCAGCATCGCGTCCCGGGCCTCGTCGGCGAGGACGCGCCCCGCCCGCTCCAGGACGAAGCGCCGCTCGACGGCGATCTCGGGGTGCGCGGCGAGGGCGGGCGCGACCGCCGCGGCGAACCGCGCCTTGGCCTGCTCCTTGAGCGCCTGCGGATCGCTGAACGGCAGCCGGTCCGGGCCCGGGAGGGTGGCGGGGTCCCACCACGCGCACACCAGCGTCACCGACGCGTGCCAGAGCGCGGCCTCGCACAGGGCGAACCTCAGCGCGGCCTGGCTCGCGGGCGACCCGTCGATGCCGACGACGATCCGCTTCCCGGACGGCGCCGGCTCGTGGGCGGGCACCACGACGACGGGGCGGTCGGCGTGCGCGGGGGCGTGGACGGCGGTCGAGCCGAGCGGCAGCCGGTCGAACCCGCCCGCCCCGCGGGCGCCGACCACGATCAGTTCGGCGTCCCGCGACGCCGCCAGCAGCGCGGCGGGCGGCGTTCCCTTGGACAGCAGCGACCGCACGTCCAGACCGGGGGCGGTCTCCTGGGCGATCCGGACCCCGTCCTCCAGGGCGATGACGCCCATACCGCGGACGATCTCCAGAGCCTCGTCCCCCTGCGGCCCCGCGGGATAGGGCCAGTTCCAGGCGTGGCAGACCCGCAGGGGCACACCGCGCAGGGACGCCTCCCGCGCCGCCCAGCGCAGGGCGCGCCCGGCGGCGGGGGAACCGTCGAACCCGACCAGGACATGTGGTCCGTCCATCGTCTTCCACCTCCAGATGTCCAAGCCTCACAACCCCCGCGGCGGGCGGTCAGAGGCGTGGGTCCGCCGACGCCGGGACCTTCGGCCCTGATCCGCGTCGCCGCGTGCCGCCATGCTGAGGGCGGCAGGAGGTGCGACGATGACGACGGCTCCGGCGCCCTACCGGCGGACGGCCGAAGACGTGGTGCGCGAGTTCGGCGGCGACGCCTCCGACGGGCTGGCGTCCGACGAGGCGGCGCGGCGGCTGGAGCGGGACGGGCCCAACACGCTGCCCGCCGCACGCGGGCGCGGCCCGGTGGCGCGGTTCCTCCTCCAGTTCAACAGTCCTTTGATCTACGTGCTGCTGGTGTCGGCGGCGGTGACCGGGCTGCTCGGCGAGCACGTGGACGCGCTGGTGATCCTCGGTGTGGTGGTCGTCAACGCCGTCGTCGGGTTCGTCCAGGAGTCGCGCGCGGAGAAGGCGCTGGGCGCCCTGGCCGCAATGGCCCGGACGGCGGCGCTGGTCGTCCGGGACGGCGCCGCACGGCGCGTGCCGTCGGCCGAGCTGGTGCGCGGCGACCTGGTCAGGCTGGAGGCCGGCGACAAGGTCCCGGCCGACCTGCGGCTGCTGCGGGCCGACGAGTTCGCCGTGGACGAGTCGGCGCTCACCGGCGAGTCGGTGCCCGTCGCCAAGGACACCGCGGCGCAGGGCGAGGCGGCCCTCGCCGACCGCACCGGCATGGCCTTCTCCGGCACGCTGGCGACGGCCGGGAGCGCCGCGGGTCTGGTGGTGGCGACCGGCGCGGACACCGAGCTCGGCGGCATCCACCGGCTGGTGGAGGGCACCGGCGCGGTCCAGACGCCCCTCACCCGCAAGATCACCCACTTCAGCAAGATCGTGACGGTGGCGATCCTGGCGCTGGCCGCGCTGACCTTCCTCATCGGCGTGCTCCGCGGGCGCGGCGCGACCGAGATGCTCACGGCCGCGGTCGCCCTCGCGGTCGGCGCGATCCCCGAGGGGCTGCCCGCGGTCGTCACGATCACCCTCGCGCTCGGCGTCTCGCGCATGGTCCGCCGCGGAGCCATCGTCCGGCACCTGCCCGCCGTCGAGACGCTCGGCAGCACCACCGTCATCTGCACCGACAAGACCGGCACCCTCACCCAGAACCAGATGACCGTCACCGCCGTGTCCGCCGGAGGGCGCGACTACACCGTCACCGGCGCCGGCTACGCGCCCGACGGGACGATCCGGCGGGACGGCCGGGAGATCGACCTCGCCGGCCACCCCGCGCTCAGGGAGACGCTCCGGGCCGGCCTCGGCTGCAACGACGCGCAGCTGCACCGGCGGGACGGCTGGCAGATCACCGGGGACCCTACCGAAGGGGCCCTGCTGACCAGCGCGGCCAAGGCCGGCGTCGACGCGGTGCCGGATCGCACGGCAACGCTGCCGTTCTCCGCCGAACGCCGCTACATGGCCACCCTGCACGAGGACGGCACCGTCTACGTCAAGGGCCCCGTCGAGCGGATCCTGGAACTGTGCGAGACCGCCGCCGGGCCGGACGGCACGCCCGTCCCGCTCGACCGCGCGGCGGTCACCGCGCGCGCCGAGGCCTACGGCGGCCAGGCGCTGCGCGTGCTGGCCTTCGCCCGGGGGCACGCCGGCGGCGCCGGTCTGGACGAGCCGCCCCCGCTGACCTTCCTCGGCCTGCAGGCCATGTTCGACCCGCCCCGCGAGGACGCCGCCCGGGCCGTCCGGACCTGCCACGACGCGGGCGTCCACGTCAAAATGATCACGGGTGACCACGCCGCCACCGCGCGCGCCGTCGGCACCCGCGTCGGGCTGGACGGCGAGGTGATGACGGGCGCCGAGCTCACGGGCGACGTCTCCGCCGAACGCGTCCAGGCCACCACGGTCTTCGCCCGCGTCTCCCCCGAGCAGAAGCTCCGCCTCGTCCAGATCCTGCAGGACCGCGGGCACGTCATCGCGATGACCGGGGACGGGGTCAACGACGCGCCCGCGCTCAAGCAGGCCGACATCGGCGTCGCCATGGGGCGCACCGGCACCGACGCCGCCAAGGAGTCGGCCGACATGGTCCTCACCGGCGACGACTTCGCCTCGATCGAGAAGGCCGTCGAGGAGGGGCGCGGCGTCTTCGACAACCTGGTGAAGTTCATCGTCTGGGCGCTGCCGTCCAACATCGGGCTCGGGCTCGTGCTGGTCGCCGCGATCGTCGCGGGCACGGCGCTGCCCGTCCTGCCGCTGCAGGTCCTCTGGCTGAACATGACCGCGGTGCTCGTGCTCGGCCTGCCGTTCTCCGTCGAGCCGAAGGACGAGCACATCATGAGCCGCCCGCCCCGCGACCCGTCCCTGCCGCTGCTCACCCGCGCGATGACGCTGCGGATCCTGGCGGTCTCGGCGATCCTGCTCGCCGGCGCGTTCGGCCTCCAGCACTGGGAACGCGCCCACGGCGCCACACCGGCGGTCGCGCAGACGGTGGTCGTCAACGTCTTCGCGCTGACGCTGCTCACCTACCTCTTCAACTGCCTGTCGCTGGACCGGCCGCTGCTGTGGCACGGCGTCCGCCGCAACCCCTGGGTCGGCGCCAGCGTCCTGGCCCTGATCGCCATCCAGGCGCTCTACACCTACGCGCCCTTCATGAACGACCTGTTCCGCTCCGCCCCGCTCGGCGCCGCCGCCTGGGCGCGGATCGTCGTCATCGCCGCCGTCTCCTACGTGGTGGTCGAGATCCTCAAGTACGTCCAGCGGCGCGCTGATCCGGCCCTCCGGCAGGGCGGCGCGGGACGTTCGCCCCTGCCGGCGGCCGGCGCCCGCGAGGAGTCTGGAGGCGGAGGTAAGCCGTCCAGCCCGGAGGAGGAGCCATGACGTCGAGCCCACCGCTGGAGCAGCGCGCCGTCACCGAGCTGATGAGCCGCGACCTGCTCACCATCGCCGCGGACGAGTCCGTGATCATGGCCTGGGAGCTGATGTGCCGGGCCGAGATCCACCACCTGCCGGTCACCGACGTCGAGGGCGGCTTCCTCGGGGTCCTGGACGCCCAGACCCTCACCTCGTCCTGGAACGCCGCCGTCCCCCGCGAGGCCCGCCGCCCCGTCACGGCCCTCCTGCCGTCCCGGCCGCCCGCGACGGTGCGCCCGTCGGCCACCGTCGCCGAAGCGGCCCTGGCCATGCTGGAGTCGGACAGGGACTACGTGGCGGTGACGGACGAGAACGGCGCCCTGGCGGGCCTCGTCACCGCACGGGACCTGGTCTGCGCCCTCGCCGGGGTGCACCGCGAGATCCCGGCGCGGACCGGAGGCATGCCGTCGCTGTACCGGATCGAACCCGTGCTCCCGCGCGCGACGCCCGCCCCCCATCCCGGGCGGAGCAGCATCGGCCCCGACTGATCCGATCCGGCGGGCGCTCCTCACGCGGCGTTCTGGGCGGCGTACCGGGGCGCCGGGACGATGGCGACCGTGCAGGGGGCGTGGTGCAGCATCGCCGAGCTGGTCGCCCCCAGCAGCAGCGGGTCCAGGCTTCCGGTGCCGCGGTCCCCGACCACGAGCAGGTCGGCGGTTCCGGCGGCGTCCAGCAGCGCCTCACGGGGACGCTCCAGCAGCGGCATGACGTCCACATGGACCTTCGGGTAACGCCGCCGCCAGGGATGGACGACCTTCTCCAGCATCGCGGCCCGCGCCTGGAACAGCTTGGCCTTGTCGGCGAACAGGGGCAGGTCGCTCTCGGGGACGGCGCCCGGCTCCCACGCCCCGTGCACCACGCGCAGGTCGCACTCGCGCAGCGCGGCCTCCTCGATGGCGAAGCCGACCGTCGCGTCCGCGCTCTCCGACGCGTCGACGCCGGCCACGACGAGACCGTGACCGCCGTCCGCGCCGCGGACGACCACCACGGGACGGCGGGTCCGCGACGGGAGCTCCGTCGCCGTCGAGCCCGCGGGCATCCGGTGCCGCTCGTGCGAGCCGACCACGATCAGCTCCGCGTCGTCGGACTCGTACACCAGCGTGTCGCAGGCGGGCTCCCGCCTCAGCAGCGTGCGCACCTTCCCCTGCGCGCCCAGGGCGCGTGCGCGGCGCGCTCCCTTGCGCAGGAGGTTCTCGCCCGCCCGCTGGAGCACCGCCTGCACGCCGGCGTCCACGTGACCGCTCGGGTAGGGCCAGTGCCAGCAGTAGCACAGCATCAGGTCGAGCCCGCGGAGCCGCGCCTCCTCCACCGCCCAGCGCAGCGCCGGGTCGTTCTCCTTGGTCCCGTCGTAGCCGAACAGGACGTTGGACCTCTGGGCCCTCGTCAGCGCCGCCATCCGCCCGCCCCCTTCCTCCAACAGGGTCCCGACTACAGTCTCGGCCCGCCGGAACGCGCGAGGCAGGGGCCGAAGGTCCCCCCGCGCCGGGTCGTCCGGTACTGCCGGACGGCGGCGGGCCGATGACAGCGTGGGTGGAGGGAACGTCCCCCGGAGGCCTCGACGGTGTGAGGAGACGCCATGAGCCGGTGGGTCCTGGCCTATGACGGCTACGATCCCGCGACGGAGGGGCTGCGGGAGGCGCTGTGCACCCTCGGCAACGGCTACGTCGCCACCCGGGGCGCCGCTCCCGAGTCGCCGGCCGACGGCGTCCACTACCCCGGAACCTACGTCGCCGGCTGCTACGACCGGCTCCAGGCCGAGATCGGCGGGCTGCACGCCGACAACGCCGACCTCGTCAACATGCCGAACTGGCTGCCGCTGACCTTCCGCGCCGAGGACGGCGAGTGGTTCGATCCGGACGCCGCCCTCAGGGAGGACCGGCTCCTGTCCTACCGGCAGGAACTCGACCTGCGGCGCGGCGTCCTGACCCGGCTCGTCCGCGTGCGCGACCGGGCCGGGCGGACGTTCCGCCTGGCCCAGCGCCGGATCGTCTCCATGGACGACCCGCACCTGGCCGCGCTGGAGACCACGATCGTCGCCGAGGACTGGAGCGGCGCCCTACATATCCGGTCCGCGCTGGACGGACGGGTCGCCAACGCCGGCGTCGAGCGGTACCGCGGCCTGCCCGGAACCCACCTCACCCGCGAGGAGCCGCCGCCGCAGAGCGACCCGGAGCTGCTCCTGCTGCGCGCCTCGACCGTCTCATCGAAGATCGGCATCGGGGTCGCGGCCCGCACCCGCGTGTCCGTCCCCGCCAAGGCATCCCGGCTCACCGAGGCCGGCTGGGCCGCCCAGGACCTCACCGTCGACGCCGAGCGGGGCGCGCACGTCACGGTCGAGAAGGTGGCGGCGGTGTTCACCTCCCGCGACCGCGCCGTCGAGGAGGCCGGCGAGGCCGCGCTCGGGGCCGCGGCGGGGGCGGGCGGCTTCGACGCCCTGCTGGAGCGGCACACGCTGGCGTGGAACCGGCTGTGGCGGCGCTGCCAGCTGAGCGTGGATCACGTCGAGGTCCAGCGCGTCCTCAACCTGCACATCTTCCACCTGCTGCAGACCGTGTCGGAGCACATCGTGGACCTGGACGTCGGGGTCCCCGCACGCGGCCTGCACGGGGAGGCCTACCGCGGCCATGTCTTCTGGGACGAGGTGTTCATCCTCCCGTTCCTGACCATGCGGTTCCCCGAGATCGCCCGCGCGCTGCTGATGTACCGGTGGCGGCGGCTGCCCGCCGCCCGGCGCGCGGCGGCGGACGCCGGGCGCCGCGGCGCCATGTACCCGTGGCAGAGCGCCGCCGACGGCCGCGAGGAGACCCAGCTCGTCCACCTCAACCCGCGGTCGGGCCGGTGGCTGCCCGACCACACGCACCTGCAGCGCCACGTCGGCCTGACCATCGCGCTCAACGTCTGGCGCTTCTACGAGGCGACCGGCGACGCCGAGTTCCTCGCCGAGTACGGCGCGGAGATCATGCTGGAGGTCGCCCGGTTCTTCGCCGACCTGACGGTCTACGACCACTCCACCGACCGGTACGGGATCCGCGGCGTCATGGGCCCGGACGAGTACCACGACGCCTACCCGGGACGGGACCGGCCCGGCCTGGACGACAACGCCTACACCAACGTCCTCGCCGCCTGGCTGCTGGAGCGCGCGCTGGAGGCGCTCGCGGTCCTCCCCGAGGACCGCCGCGGGGAGCTGCGCGAGCGGCTCGCGCTGACCCGCGAGGAGATCACCCGCTTCGAGGACGTGGCGCGCAAGATGTACGTCCCGTTCCACTCCGGCGTGATCAGCCAGTTCGAGGGCTACGGCGACCTGGAGGAGCTCGACTGGGCCCGCTACCGGGAGCGCTACGGCGACATCCGCAGGCTGGACCGGATCCTGGAGGCCGAGGGCGACTCGCCGAACCGTTACAAGGCCTCGAAGCAGGCCGACGTGCTCATGCTCTTCTACGTGCTCTCGCCGGGCGAGCTGGACGCCGTCCTGCGGAACCTCGGATACAAGCACGGGCCCGAAATCGCCGCCCGGACCATCGCCTACTACCTGCCGCGCACCTGCGACGGGTCGACGCTGAGCTCGCTCGTCCACGCCTGGCTCCTCGCCTACACCGACGGGGACGAGGCCTGGGACGTCTTCCTCGACTCGCTGTTCACCGACATCACCGGCATCCAGCGCGGCACCATCGCCGAGGGGATCCACCTGGGGGCGATGGCCGGCACCGTCGACCTCGTCCAGCGGTGCCACGCCGGGGTCCGCACCCGGGGCGGCGCGCTGCGGCTGGAGCCGCGCCTGCCCTCGGCGATCGGCGAGCTGCGCCTCGGGCTGCGCTACCGCGGCCACTGGGGGATCGACCTGACCTGCCGCCAGGACCTGGTCCGCGTCGCGCTGCGCCCCGGCGCGGCCTCCCCCATCCGCATCTCCTACGGCGCCGAGGACATCGAGATCCAGCCCGGCGCGTCCTGGGAGAGTCCCCTGCTCGCCGGCAGGCCGCCGCCGGCCGGCGGCTGAGCCGGGCCGTTCGAAGGGCCCGGCCGGAAGGGGACGGACGGCGACCGGCGCGGTGACCTAGGGCCCCTCCCGCCCGCCGCGGGCGGCGCGGAGCATGGAGTCATGAGGGAGGAAGCCATGAGGAGCGCGGACGAGGCGGCGGGCCTCACGCGAGCGGAGTGCCTGCGCCTGATGGGCACCGCCGCCGTCGGCCGGATCGTCTTCACCCGGCAGGCGCTGCCCGCCGTGGCTCCGGTCGGTTTCGTCGTCGACGGCGAGGACGTCGTCATCCCGGTGTCGCGCGGTTCCGGGCTGGTCGCCGCGACCCGCGGCGCGATCGTGGCCTTCCAGGCCGACGACCTGGACGCCGCCGACCGCATCGGGTGGTCGGTCACCGTCGTCGGACGGGCGCGGGTCGTCCGCGATCCCGGGGACCGCGCCCGCGAGGCCCTCCGGCCCTGGACGGCGGGAACGGGCGCCGAGTTCATCCTGGTCTCCTGCGGGCGGATCAGCGGCCAACGCGTCGGGGTCGTCATGGCCGGCGACCGCGAGACCGCGGCCTGAACGGCCGGGGCGCACCGCTCGGACCGGCGCCCGCCCTCTCATCGCTGAAAGGCCCGGCGGCTGCCGGGCCTTTCGAATGCGGCGGTCATGTCCAGGCGACCATGTCCGGTGTCGCGCTCACGGTGCGGGGGCGGTCACGGCGGGAACGGCGGCGACCGGGCAGTGCGCGTGGTGCAGGAGGCCGTGCATCACCGCGCGGCTGCGCGGCACGGTCAGGCCCTCGCGGGGATGCGAGCCGGCGACCACCAGATCGACGTCGCGGGACGCGGCGACGAGCGCGGCGGCGGGGTTGTCCTGCACGAGGTCCTCCACGACCTCCACTCCCGGGAAGCTCTTGCGCATCGGCGCGTGCGCCTCGATGACGCGCCACCGGGCCCGCTCCTCGACGCGGCGGATGTCGAGGCCCGCTCCGGGCTCGTCCAGGGCCGCAGGGAACGGCCAGGCGTGCACGACGCGGAGCCTGGCCTCGCGTGCGGCGGCGGCCCGGAACGCGTACTCCAGAACGGCGGAGTCGTCGTCGCCGAGGCCGATGCCCACGGCGATCTCGCGGCGCTCGGCGGCCGGTTCGCCGCGCACCACCACGACGGGGCAGGCGGAGTGCCGGACCGCGCCCAGCCCGACCGAGCCGAGGACCAGGCCCGCGAACCCGCCGAGACCGCGGCTGCCCACCACCACCTCGAACGCCTCCTCGGAGTGCTCGGCCAGCGCCCGGACGGTGCGCGCGGACGCCAGCTCCAGGCTCACCGGCACCTCCGGCCGCCGGGCGTGCGCGACGCGTTCCGCGGCCATCAGCACCTCCTCGCCCTCCCGCCTCAGCGAGACCACCTCGCCGGGTGCGGTGTTGAGCGGGATGTCGAACCCCCACCGCTCCACCGCGTGCAGGATCTTCAGGGGGCGGCCGCGGCGGGCGGCCTCGTCGGCGGCCCAGGCGACGGCCCGCTCGGACGGGACGGAGCCGTCGGCTCCGACGATGATCGGATCGGACATGGTCAACTCCTCTTCGCTTCCCCCGGTGGACGTCCCGCCGGGGCGGCGCCGGTCACCTGTCGATGGGCACGACGACCACGGGGCAGTGCGCGTGGTGCAGGACCGCGTGGTTGACCCGGCCCAGCGCCATGCCGATCCGGCCCGTCCGGCGGGCGGCGCCCACCACCACCAGGGCGGCCGACCGCGACGCCTCGACGAGGGCCTGGCCCGCCGCCCGGTCGGAGACGAGCTGCTCCACCCGGACGTCCGGGTGGTGCTCGCGCAGGCCCGCCAGGGCCTCCGACAGCTCCAGGTCCTCCATCACCCGCCGGCGGGGGGACCCGAACTCCCCGCCCACGGCGTGCAGCGCCAGGATCCCGGCGCCGCGCGAGGCGGCCTCCTCGAAGGCCCAGCCGGCCATGGCGATCTCGCCGGGGCGGTCCTCGATCCCCACCACGATCCGTGCCGGGGCCTCGGCGGGGTAGGGCGCCTCGCGCGGCACCACCAGCACCGGGCACCGGGCGTGCGCGGCGGTGTACAGCCCGACCGACCCGAACAGCAGGCCCTCGAACCCGCCCATGCCGCGCGACCCCACGGCGACGAGCGCGGCGTGCTCGCTGCCCTCCACCAGCGCGCCGCCCGGGTCCGTCCGGACCAGCCGCGTCGCGACGTCGAGGTCGGGATTCACCTTCAGCGCGTACTGCCGCGCCTCGGCGAGCAGGTCCTCCCGCTCGGCGACCAGCCGGCGCAGCGCGTCCTTCGGGATCGCCCCGTCGTCCACCAGCGCGCGGGAGGCGTGCACCAGTTCCAGCGGCCTGCGGTGCCGGACGGCGTAGTCGGCGGCCCAGTCGAGGGCCCGCCAGGCGTGCGCGGAGCCGTCGACGCCCACGATGATCTGGGTCGGCATGGCCTCTCCTCGGTTCGGGTTCAGCGGGTCAGGACGACTTTGAGGGCGCCGGTGCGGCCGGCGTCGGCGAACACCTCGTAGGCCCTCGGGAACTCCTCCAGCGCGAAGTGGTGGGTGACGAACCGCCCGGCGTCGAGCTGGTGCCCGGCGACGAGCCTGAGCAGGGTGGGCGTGGAGAAGGTGTCCACCAGTCCCGTGGTGATGGTGATGTCCCGGATCCACTGCTCTTCCAGGTGCAGCGCGGCCGGGGCGCCGTGCACGCCGATGTTGGCGATCCGGCCGCCGGGGCGGGCCAGCGCGACCGTCAGCTCGAAGGCCTCGGGGACGCCGACGGCCTCGATGGCCACGTCGGCGCCGAGGCCGCCGGTCATGTCGCGCACCGCCGCCAGGGCGTCCTGCCGGGAGTTGTTGACGGTGGCGTCGGCGCCGAACTGCTTGGCCGCCTCCAGCCGGCTGTCGGCCAGGTCGATCGCGACGACGTGGCTCGGGCTGAACAGCCGCGCCCCCATGATCGCCGCGAGCCCGATCGGGCCGGCGCCCACCACCGCCACGACGTCGCCGGGACGGACGGCTCCGTTGAGCACGCCGACCTCGTAGCCGGTCGGCAGGATGTCGGCCAGCATCAGCACGTCCTGCGCGGGCACGCCGGACGGCAGCGGGTGCACCGAGGTGTCGGCGAACGGCACCCGGACGTACTCGGCCTGCGTCCCGTCGATCTTGTGGCCGAGGATCCAGCCGCCGCCGCCCAGGCACTGCCCGTACCGGGACTCGCGGCAGAACCGGCACGTGCCGCACGCGGTGATGCACGACACCAGCACCTGGTCGCCCGGCGCGACCGTCCGCACGCCGGAACCGACGGCCTCGACCGTGCCGACCGCCTCGTGCCCGAGGATCCGCCCTTCGGTCACCGCCGGGACGTCTCCCTTGAGGATGTGCAGGTCCGTGCCGCAGATGGTCACCGCGTCCACCCGCACCACCGCGTCGCCGTCCGCGACGATCTCGGGCTTGGGCACGTCCTCCCAGGACTTCCGGCCGGGTCCGTGGTACACCAGCGCCCGCATGGCGAGCCTCCCTCGTCGTCCTCAGGTTCGCTACCAGGGTCGAACGGGGGCGACGGCGGCGGCAGGGCCTAACGTCCCAGGGCGCGGGCCTAACGTCCCGGCGCGTCCGGCGCCGCGGGCACCGGTTCGGCACCGGGCTCGGCGCCGCCCATGTCCAGCCGGAACGGCGGGTAGCGGTCGGTCATCAGGAAGGCGTAGCCGGCCACCCGCAGGACCCACCGGTCCATCCCCATCACGAACGCGAAGACGCCCCGCAGGTAGCCCCCGGTGAACAGCAGCGCGATCGCGGCGATGAGCACCAGCAGCCCGACGACGCCCGGGGAGTTCCAGTTCTCCCCGCCCATGCCGCCGCCGGTGAACAGCGAGACCACCAGGTAGTGCGGGATCGCCAGCAGCCACCACTTCACCAGCACCAGCCCCCGCGACAGGCGCTCGGGGTAGTCGATCCGCAGCCGGGCCGGGTAGTCCGGGACGTCTCCGAGCGTGAACGGCGGGTACCGGTCGGTGCCCAGGGCGCCGTAGCCGTAGAACGCCACCCGCCACGCCCAGCGCAGCACCCCGACGTCGAACTCGAAGATCGGCCGCGGGTAGCGGCCGGTGACCAGGATCGCGAAGAACGCGACCACCGTGAGCACGGTGAAGGCGATCCCGAGGAAGAACAGCACGATGTAGTGCGGGATCAGCAGCAGCCACTTCACCAGCCACAGCCACCGCGACAGAGGCTCCTCCAGCCGTCCCTCCACGTGGACCGGCGTGTCTCGGCCGTCCATCTCGTCCTCCCTCAGCCGAGCGTCCGGCGACCTGATGGTCACCGGGCATGTCCTAGGACCACGGTCGGCTTTCGCGCCTCGGCGGCGTAGGGAGGAACGTCCGCGCCCCTCAGGGACCAAGGTCAGGGGTCCGCAGGCCCAGCTGCACCTTCCACATGGCCTCGGCCAGCGCGTGGAACTGGTAGAGCAGGCGCCGCAGGGCGGGCAGGTCTCCGGCGGACGCCGTCGCGGCGGCGTGCTCGGCGACGATCGTGAGCCGGTTGACGCGGCACGCCAGGAAGTGGGCGAGCGCCTCGCGGCGCACGCTCCCGGACAGGGTGTCGAGCAGGATCGCCTCGGCGGCGCGCAGCTCGGCCATGACCTCGGCGGTGGCGGCGCGCACGTCGACGCCCGTTCCGAGGCCGCTCCTCGCCACCAGCCTGAGCCTGCTCAGCGCGGGCAGGCAGCGCCGGTGGTGCCGGCGCAGCCGGTCCTCCAGGAGCGCCGGATCGGCCACACCCGTCCCAGTGCCGCTCATGTTCCCTCCCGTTCGTGGCGGCACGCCGGCCCCGTCGTGCCCAGCCGTGCGGCATGGCCGTCGCGCACATCGACGATCCCCGCCCCCGGCGAGGGACGGGTAGGGAGGGAGGTCCCGGTCCGGGGGACGAAGGTCCCGAACCGCCCGGCGCCTACGGGGTCAGCGGCACAGCGCGGCGATGAGGTCCGGAAAGTGCGGGAACTCCGCCCGCGCGGCGGCCACGATCTCGGCAGGCGAACGGCGGCCGGGGGCGTGGCGCTCGGCGATCGCGCGGAAGGCGTCGTTCGGCTCCTCGGGGGACTCGGGGTCCTCGAACGCCTCCCCGGGCCCGAGGCCGGCGGCGAACAGCCACAGCAGGTCGCCGAGATCGCGCGCGATCACGCCGCGGTCGCCCTCGGAACCGAGGTAGACCACGGGCTGGCCGGTGACCGGCGCGCCGGGCCGCACCAGCCAGAAACCGGCGTAGTCGCCCGCCCCGGTCGAGCCGAAGAACCGGAACACGCCGCCGTCCGCGTCCGGGTTGCCGGTCCAGAGGCGGAACCACCACGCCGTCTTCGCGGGGTCCTCGAAGTGGTCGTACATTTCGAAGTCGCAGCCGCGCGCCTCGTCGGTCTCGTCGTCCCATTCCCATTCGAAGCCGATCGCGGCCACCTCGGTGAGAGCGGCGGGCAGCGCGAGATCCTCAGGCATGTTCGTCACCCGGGCAGGCTAGGCGATCTTCACCCGTACCGGGGCGGCGGCCGCGGGTCAGCGCGAAGGCGGGGCCGCGCGGCCGGCCCGCACCCGGAACCGGTCCGGGGCCGGGCGCTCCCCCGACGCCGCCTCGGCGATGATGCGGCCGAGGAGCGGCGCGAACTTCGCGCCGTGCCCCGAGCACGGCGAGACGACCGTGATCCCGTCCGCGCCGTCGACCACGAAGTCCTCGGTGGGGGTGTTGGTGAACAGGCAGGTCGTCTCCGCGTACGGCTCGGGGACGACGCCGGGCAGGGCCCGCCGGACGTAGGCGACGATCCGTTCGCGGTTGGCCGGGTCGATCGCGCCGGTCTGCGCGGCCGCGCTCCGGATCGGCCGCCCGCCGTTGAACTCGGCCACCTTCTGGCCGCTCCGGCCGTCGGGGAGGTCTGCGTCACGGCCGCCGGGAAGGCCGTAGACCAGCGCGTCCGACTCTTTGTGGATGAACGTCGGCCAGGGTTCCTCCGGAGCGTCGCGATAGGGGAAGTGGTAGGCGTTCTCCTGCATCACCTGGAGCGGCGGGAACGCGGCCAGGAACGAGTCCGGCAGCGGGAGGCCGCCGAGCAGGTCGGGCAGCCAGCCACCGGCGGCGACGACGACCTTTTCGGCTTCCTCCGCCCGCCCGTCCGGGCCCACGATCCGGTGGCCGCCGCCCGCCCGCTCGACCGACGACACGGGACGGCCGGTCTCGACCCGGGCGCCCTCGGCCCGCGCCAGCCGCAGCATGGCCGCCACCGAGGCCTCCGCGTCGACCACGCCGGCGGCCGGATGCCACAGCACGTCGCCTTCCCCGAAGCGGAACCGCGGCCAGCGCGCGGCCGCCTCGGCGCCGGTCAGCAGCTCGTGATCGACGCCGACCTTCGCGAACACCTCGGCCAGGGCCGCCGGATCCCGGGCCGCTCCGGCGTCCAGGGAACCCGTGCGGGTGAACAGCCGCTCGCTGGACAGGCGCTCCAGCTCCCGCCATTCGCGCCGCGCGTCGACGACCATCTGGGCGTAGAAGGGGTCGGCGTAGCCGTACCGGAGGATCCGCGCGGATCCGTGGGAACTGCCTTCGGCGTTGGCCGGCGCGCGACGCTCCAGCACCGTCACCTCGTGCCCGCGCCTTGCCAGCTGCCAGGCGGTCGCGGCGCCCATGAGCCCGGCTCCGACGACGACGTACGTGCCCATCGCGATGCTTCCTTCCCACCCTGGACCAGGTTCATCACCGTAGGGCGGCGCGGTGGACGGCGGTAGGTTCCGGGCCGCGGGGACGGCCGGCGGTCCGCTTCTCCAGGCGGCTGCCGCGGGGCAGGGTGAGGGCCATGATGCTGCTGGGCGTGTCCAGCTCCATGCGGTGCCATCGTCCGCGCGGGATGATGGCGGCGGTTCCGGCCGTCAGCCTGATCTCCTCCTCCTGCAGGCCCGGCTCCTCGGGACGGAGGTAGAGGCGCAGCTTCCCGATGAGGCAGGACACGACCTCCTCGGCCTCGGGGTGGACCTCCCAGTGGTCGGCGTGGACGTCGGCGTCGGTCTTCGCGTGGAAGGCCGTCAGCCGCCATCCGTCGCGCTCGTCGTCGAGGGCGCGCGGGGCGGCCTCGATCCCGCCGCCTTGGCGGAGGTGGAGGAAGCAGGAGAAGAGATCGATCGGGGCGACGGTCATGCCGGGACGTCCTTTCTGGGGTGGGCTGCTCGGCGGCGAGGGTCTCGCCGGTCCGGTCAACCGGAAACGGTCAGCGGGTCGCGGTCGTCGATCTGCCCGGCCGGCGACGGCGGGGCGGTCCGGGGCAGCACGGTGAAGGCGACCAGGGCGGCGGCGGCCAGGAGCGCGGCGCCGAGGGTGAGGCCGAGCGCGTACCCGCTGTTGAGGGCCTGAGGAGTAGGGACGTCGCCGCTGCGGTGCTGCGCGGCGGTGCCGAGGGCGGCCAGCCCGAGGGAGGCGCCGATCTGGCGCGAGCTGTTGAGCAGCGCCGAGGCGGTGCCGGTCTCCCGCGCCGCGACCCCGGCGGTGGCGATGGACACGACCGGCGCCAGGCAGAGCCCGAAGCCCACGCTCGCGACGATCGAGGGCCCCAGCACGTCGGTGCCGAAGGCGCCGTCCGAACTGATCAGGCCGAACCAGGCGAACCCCGCCGCCGCCAGCAGCCCGCCGGCGACCAGCAGGGTCCGGGGGGCCAGCCGGTAGCCGAGCTTGACGGCCAGGAACGATCCGGCGACGACCCCCAGCGCGAACGGCAGGAACATGGTCCCGGTCAGCGCCGCTCCGTGCCCGAGCACGCGTTGCAGGTAGAGGGACATGAAGTAGAAGGACGAGGCCATCGCGGCGCCGACCAGGAGGTTGAAGGCGTTGGCGCCGGCGACCGAGCGGTTGGCGAACAGGCCGAGTCTGATCAGCGGGTCGCGGGCGGTGGTCCGCTCCAGGTGGAGGAACGCGGCCAGCAGCAGGGCGGCGACGGCCAGGGTCGTCAGGGTGACGGGCGAGGTCCACCCGTGCCGGTCCGTGCGCACGATCCCGAACACCAGCAGGCTCATGCCCGCGGTGGCCAGGACGGCGCCGAGGACGTCCGGGCGGCCGCCGCGGTCCGGGGGCGGTCCGGCGGCGACTCCGCGCCAGGCCAGTGCCAGCGCGCCGGCGGCCATCGGCACGTTCACCAGCATCACCCAGCGCCAGCCGGCGTACTCGGTGAGCACGCCGCCGATGAGGACGCCGAGCGCGCCTCCGGCGGCGTTCGTCGCGCTCCAGATCCCGAAGGCCCGGACCCGCGCCCGGCCCGAGGGGAACGTCGCGGTCAGCAGCGCCAGCGCGGCCGGTGCCAGCGCCGCCGCGCCGACGCCCTGGGCGGCGCGGGCGGCGACGAGATGGCCGGGTTCCTGAGCCAGGCCGCCGGCGAGGGAGGCCAGGCCGAACAGACCGAGCCCGAGCAGGAGGACGGGTTTGCGGCCGTACCGGTCGGCGGCCTTGCCGCCCAGCAGGAGCAGCCCCCCGAAGGAGAGCGCGTAGGCGTGGATCACCCAGGTCACGCCGACCGCGCCGAACCCGAGGCCGGAGGCGATCCGCGGGAGGCCCACGTTCACCACCGACAGGTCCAGCGACACCATGAACTGCACGACGGCCACCACCGCCAGTGTCATCCCGGGGCGGGCCCCGGCCTTCTCCTCGATCGTTTGCATGCCTGAAATGGTGATGTTCGAGCAGGTCAGCGCACATCGCTCGGGAGATGGCCTTTCGCGCTGACGCCCGCGGCGTACGATCAGTGGCACTACACCGCAGGATGTAGTGATTTCTCCGCCATGCCGCCGAGGAATCTCGGGGAAAACGGTCCTAATCTGCACGGATGAGCTCCATGAACCGGTGGCGGCCGCTCGCCCAGGACGGCCTGCTCGCCGTGGCGATGGCCCTCTTCCTGTCGGTCGTCGTGGCCATCACCCCGCACGCGGGCGCGCTCGACCTCGCCGCCGCCCTGGCCGGCTCGCTCGCGCTCGTCGCCTGGCGGCGGGCGCCCCTGGCGGCCCTGGTCGTCAGCGCGGGCTGCATGCTGGCGCTCGCCGCGCACGTCCGGCCGGGCCCGGCGGCCGCCTTCCCCGTCATCGTGGCCGTGTTCGCCGCGTTCAGGGCGGGCCACCGGCTCGCCACCGCGCTGGTGGGCGCGGCCTTCCTCGGCGCCGGCCTGATGGTGCGGCTGCCCAGCGCGGACGGCTCCCTGCGCGACCTGCAGAGCCTCTCGCTGCTGGTCGGATGGTTCGTGGCGGCCGGCGTGACGGCGACGGTGACCCGGCACCGGCAGGCCTACCTCGAGGAGGCCGAGCGGCGGGCCGCCGAGGCCGAGCGCACCCGCGAGGAGGCGGCCCTGCGCCGCGCCGGCGAGGAGCGCCTGCGCATCGCCAGGGAGCTGCACGACTCCCTCACGCACAGCATCTCGATCATCAAGGTCCAGGCGGGGGTGGCCGTCCACCTGGCGCGCAGACGCGGCGAGGACGTCCCGCCCGCCCTGCTGGCCATCCAGGAGGCCAGCGGCGACGCCATGCGCGAGCTGCGCGCCACGCTGGAGGTGCTGCGCGACGACGACCGCTCCGGCGGCGAGTCCCCCGCCAGCGGCCTCGACCGGCTCGACGACCTGGTGGAGCGGGCCCGCTCGATCGGGCTGCCGGCCACGGTGACGATCTCCGGTACGCGGTGCGACCTGCCCGCGGAAGTGGACCGTGCCGCGTACCGGATCGTCCAGGAGGCGCTCACCAACGTCTCCCGGCACGCGGGCGGCGCGGCCGCGGCGGTGCGGGTCGACTACGCGGGCGGTGAACTGGTCGTGCAGGTCGACGACGACGGCCAGGCCGACCCGGACGCGCCGCCCGTGCCCGGCACCGGCCTGCTCGGCATGCGCGAGCGCGTCACCGCGCTCGGCGGCCGGCTGCGGGCCGGGCCCCGGCCCGAAGGGGGCTTCACCGTGCGCGCCGAACTTCCCCTGGGGGAACCCTCGTGATCCGCGTACTGCTCGTGGACGACCAGGCGCTCATCCGCGGCGGCTTCCGGGCCCTGCTGGAGATCGAGGACGACATCGAGGTGGTGGCCGAGGCCGCGAACGGCGAGCTGGGCGTCGCGCTCGCCGCCGAGCACCGGCCCGACGTCGCGCTCGTCGACGTCCAGATGCCGGTGATGGACGGCATCGAGGCGACCCGGCTGATCGCGGCCGACCCCCGGCTGAGCGGCGTCCACGTCGTGATCCTCACCAACTACGGCCTCGACGAGTACGTCTTCAACGCGCTGCGCGCCGGCGCCTGCGGGTTCATGGTCAAGGACACCGAGCCCGAGGACCTGGTGCGGGGCGTGCGGGTCGCGGCCCGCGGCGACGCGCTGCTGTCCCCCGCGATCACCCGGCGCCTGATCGGCGAGTACGTCGCGCGCCGTCCCGACCCCGCCCCCGAGGGGCTCGACATGCTCACCAGGCGGGAGCGGGAGGTCCTCGTGCTGGTGGCCCGCGGCCTGTCCAACGACGAGATCGCCGCCCACATGGTGATCAGCCCGGCCACCGCGAAGACGCACGTCAGCAGGGTGCTGGCCAAGCTGCACGTCAGGGACCGCGCCCAGCTCGTCGTGTTCGCGTACGAGTCCGGCCTCGTCACTCCGCGGCGCGGCTGACCCCGCCCGGCGGCCTCGCCCCGCGGTCTCGGCGCGGTCGCCTCACCGCTCGCCCAGGGACTTGACGGCCTCGTCGGCGGTGGGGTGGAAGGCGAAGACCTGGTCGAGTCCGGTGATCTCGAAGACCCGGGTGAGGTCGGGGTTCAGCCCGGCGAGCACGATCCTGCTCTGGGCCGCCTGCGCCCTGCGGTAGCCGGCGATCAGCACGGTGATGCCGGTGGAGTCGCAGTAGTTCAGCTCCGTCACGTCGAGCACGGCGCCGCCGCCCGAGGCCAGCGGCAGGGCTTCGAGGGCCTCCCGCAGGCGCGGGGCCGTGTGGTAGTCGAGGTCTCCCGCGACGCGCAGGACGGGGACCTCGGCCCCCTCGGACGGGAGGCTGACGGTGAAGGTGTGGTCGGTCACCGAAGTGGCTCCTGTCCGGACGATTCGGCACGGCGAGGCACGGACAGAGCCAGCAGAGCCGTGTCGTCGCTGACTCCCGCGCCCAGTTCCGTGAGCAGTTTATGGACGTTCGCCAGCAGATTATCCGCTCCCTCATAGGGCGCGCTGGTCAGATGGGCGGTGAGGCCCTCGTCGCCGAGCATCGCGCCGTCCGGGGTGCGGGCCTCGGTGAGGCCGTCGGTGTACAGCAGGAGGGCGTCGCCGGGGGCGAGGCGGACCTCCGCCTGCCCGAAGACCGGGTCGGGCAGTATCCCGATGAGCTGCCCGCCGGGTGTGTCGACGGATTCGACCGTCCCGTCCGCGCGGACCACCAGGGCGGGCGGATGGCCGCCCCCGGCCAGCGTGACGGCGAAGGAACCGTCCGGCTCGGGGGCGAGGACCCCGAACAGCGCGGTGCAGAAGCGCGGGTCGCCCTGGTACTCCCCCTTGAGGACGGCGTCGAGGTTGCCTAGCGCGGCGCACGGGTCGGGCTCGTAGATGGCGGCGGCGCGCAGGGTGTAGCGGGTCAGGGAGGTCAGGGCGGCGGCCTCGGCGCCCTTGCCGCACACGTCGCCGAGGAAGAAAGCCCAGCGGCCGTCGTTCAGGGGGAACAGGTCGTAGAAGTCGCCGCCGACCTCGTCCTGGGAGACCGGATGGTACGCGGCGGCGGCGTCGAGGCCCGGCACCTTCGGCAGGGCGGGCGGCAGCAGGGTGCGCTGGAGGGTGCGCACCAGGCGCTCGGCCCCGGTGCGCATGGTCCGCTCGGCGGTGATGGTGCAGATCGACGACAGTCGCCGCTCCAGCTCCTGGGCGACCAGAGCGGCCAGGTCGCCCAGGATGTCCAGCTGCGCCTCGGACGCGTCGCGGGGACGGGTGTCCAGCACGTTGACGGTGCCGAGGCGGTGGCCGTCCGCGGTGGTGATGGGGGCGGCCGCGTAGAAGCGCACGCCCAGCTCGCCGTGGACGAGGGGGTTGGCGGCCGTCCTCGGGTCGGTGAGCGCGTCCGTGACGACGTAGGGGGTGTCATGGAGGATGGCGGAGGCGCACAGCCCGGGATCGCGGTCGATCTGTGACACGCCGTGCAGACCATGGGCCGCCTTGAACCAGATACGGTCCCTGTCCACGATGGCCACGGTGGCGATCGGCGCGTCGCAGCAGCGAGCGGCCAGGGACGCGATGGTGTCGAACGTGCCGTCGGGTGGGGTGTCGAGTATCCGGTAGCGGCGGACGGCCGCGAGCCGCTCCCGTTCGGCGGCGGGTGCGGGCACGGATTCGAGGTGGCGGGCAGGCTCCGTCACCGTCACCTCCTCTGGTCGGGACCGGGCGGCGGCAGTCCCGCCAGAAGGAAGGCTTTACCCTGTTTGGTCTACTTATCACCTCGGCCATTGACCAGGATGGACGGCGGAGCCGGAGAGGGGTGCCACGCCGCGGCCGCACGGCGCGACGGCCGCCCAGATGCCGTGGAAACGGTTGTTGCCTCCGGGTTTTCCGGGGTAAAGGCTTGGCCATGCGGGGTGCGGGCGTGTGCGGGCGTCCGCCGGATGCGGTGGGTGATCGCCAGAGTGGAAGAGGGGTGCGGTGGCGCTTTCGGAGGACGCCGGGCGTTCTGAGAAGGCCGGACGCGAGCCGCGGGCGGAGGCGGGCGTCTTCGCCGCCGACCGGGAGATCGGCCCCGATCTCGCCGCCGTCGACTGGGCGGCGACGCCGCTCGGCCCCCCGCACGCCTGGCCGCAGAACCTGCGGACGGCCGTCGACATCCTGCTCTCGTCCCGGTTCTCGATGTGGATGGCCTGGGGCCCGGAGCTGACGTTCTTCTGCAACGCCTCCTACCGCCGCGACACGCTCGGCCGCAAGTACCCGTGGGCCCTCGGCCGGCCCGCGAGCGAGGTGTGGGCCGAAGCCTGGAACGACGTCTCCCCCAGGATCGAGACCGTGCTCAGCACGGGCGAGGCGACGTGGGACGAGGGGCTGCTGCTGTTCCTCGAACGGTCCGGGTACCCCGAGGAGACCTACCACACCTTCTCCTACAGCCCGCTGCGCGACGACGCCGGCGACGTGGTCGGCATGCTGTGCGTGGTCAACGAGGACACCGAGCGGGTCATCGGCGAGCGGCGCATGACGACGCTGCGGGACCTGGGATCCGATCCGAGCATGATCCGGACGGAGGAGGAGACGCTCGCCTTCGCCGGCGGGCAGCTCGACCGCAACCGCAAGGACCTCCCCTTCACGCTGACCTACCTGTTCGAGGACGGCGGCACGGCACGGCTCGCGGGGGCGACCGGCGTCCCCCGCGACCATCCGGCGGCCCCCGCGGAGCTGGCGGCGGACGAACCCGACGGAATCTGGCCCGCGGCGGCGCTCGCGCGGGGAGAATCCGTCCTGATGCAGCTCGACGATCCTCAGTTCGGGGTCCCTCCCTCCGGAGACTGGCCCCAGCCCCCCGACCAGGCGCTGGTGGTGCCGCTGCTGCGGCAGGGCCGTGCGCCCTACGGGTTCCTGGTGGCCGCGCTGAACCCGTACCGCAGGCTCGACGAGGCCTACCGCGGCTTCGTGGAACTGGCCGCCGGGCACGTCGCGGCGGGCATCGGCAGTGCCCGCGGCTACCAGGCGCAGCGGCGGCGCGCCGAGGAGCTCGCCGAGCTCGACCGCGCCAAGACGACGTTCTTCTCCAACATCAGCCACGAGTTCCGCACCCCGCTCACTCTGATCATGGGCCCGGTGCAGGAGCTGCGCGCGCGGCTGGAGGGCGCCGGCGAGCAGGTGCACCGGGAACTGGACGTGATCCACCGCAACGGGCTGCGCCTCGGCAGGCTCGTCAACTCCCTGCTGGACTTCTCCCGCATCGAGGCCGGGCGGATGCAGGCGCGCTTCGAGCCGGTCGACCTGCCCGAGGTCACCGCCGAGCTGGCCAGCGTCTTCCGCTCCGCCGTGGACAGGGCCGGCCTGGCCTTCGTCGTCGAGTGCGACCCGCTCCCCCAGCCGGTGTACGTCGACCGCGACATGTGGGAGAAGGTGATCCTGAACCTGCTCAGCAACGCGCTGAAGTTCACCTTCGACGGGGCGATCCACGTCCGGGTGGAGGTCGAGGACGGCCTGGCGCAGGTGACGGTGGCCGACACCGGGGTCGGGGTGGCCGCGGACGAGGTGCCGCGCCTGTTCGAGCGGTTCCACCGCGTCGAGAACACCCGCGCCCGGTCCAACGAGGGCAGCGGCATCGGCCTGGCCCTGGTCAAGGAGCTCGTCGGCCTGCACGGCGGGACCATCGCCGCGGCGAGCAGCGAGGGCGAGGGCACGCGCTTCACCGTCCGGCTGCCGTTCGGGGCCGACCACCTGCCCGCCGGCGCCGTCGCCCCGGCGCGCCCCTCCACGGCGGCGTCGGTCACCGCCGACCCCTACGTCCAGGAGGCGCTGCGCTGGCTGCCCGCCGAGCATCCCGGCGGGGACCCGAACTCGACCGACCCGACGCCGGCCGAACCGGTCGCGGCGCCCGCGCCCGAGGCGGCGGCGCGGGTGCTCGTCGCCGACGACAACGCCGACATGCGCGAGTACCTCTCCCGGCTGCTGCGCGGCGCCGGCTACGAGGTCGACACGGTCGCCGACGGCCGGGCCGCCCTGGAGACGGTCCGCGAGACCGCGGTCGACATGGTGGTCAGCGACGTGATGATGCCGCACGTGGACGGGCTGGAGCTGGTCGCCGCGCTGCGCGGCGACCAGCGCACCGCCGCCCTGCCGGTCCTGCTGCTGTCGGCCCGCGCCGGGCAGGAGGCCTCGATCGAGGGCCTGCGGGCGGGCGCCGACGACTACCTGCTCAAGCCCTTCGCCGCCGCCGAGTTCCTGGCCCGCGTGCGGGCGAACGTGGAGCTGGCCCGGCTGCGCGGGCACCACGCCCGGTGGCGCGCCGCGCTCGTCGACTCCCTGCAGGAGGCGTTCTTCGTCTGCGACGAGGACGGCGTCGTCGTCGAGTTCAACACCGCCTTCACCGACATCCTCGGCTACGACGCCGCAGGGCTCCCCTACCCGCCGCGTCCGCCCTGGTGGCCGGACGAGAAGAGCGACCCCGAAGCGCACCGGCAGGTCGCCGAGGCGTTCGACGGCATGCTCCTGCGGGAACGCGGCACCTTCGACATCCCCGTCAGGCACCGCGACGGCGACCGCGTCTGGGTCAGCGTCGCCTTCAACCACGTCCACGACCCCGAGACCGGGCGGCGGGTCATCGTCGGCACCTTCCGCGACGTCACCGCCGACCACTACGCCATCCAGCGCGAGAGCGCCCTCGCGGCCCTCAGCATGCGCCTCACCGAGGCCGTGAACCTGCCCGACACCCTGGCGGGCGCGCTGGAGGAGCTCCGGGACCTCTGGCACGCCGAGCGGGTGCTGGCGGCCGTCTTCGGCGGCGGACCGCCCGAGCTGACCTCCACCGAACCGGGGCAGACCTGGCAGAGCCTGCCGGAGGACCGCCGCGGGGAGCTGACCGCGCTGCGCGAGCACCCGACCCTCACCCCCATCGCCGGGCACGCCACCGCGATCACGCTCGAACACCCCCGCGGCACCCTCGTCCTCTGGATCGACCTGAGCGAGCGGCGCCCGTTCACCGACCAGGACCGGCTGCTGCTGTCCCTGCTCGCCGGGCGCCTCTCCCAGGGCCTGTCCCGCGCCAACCTGATCGACCAGCAGCGCGAGACCGCCCTGGCCCTGCAGCGCGCCATCCTCGGCCCGTCCGAGCTGCCGAACGGGTTCGCCGTCCGGTACGAGCCCGCGGCGCGGCCGCTGGAGGTCGGGGGCGACTGGTACGACATCTTCGCCCTCCCCGACGGCCGCATCGGCATCATCGTGGGCGACTGCGTCGGCCGCGGGCTGGAGGCGGCCACCGTCATGGGCCAGCTGCGCAGCGCCAGCCGGGCCCTGCTGCTCCAGGACGCCGGCCCCGCGGGGACCCTCACGGCCCTCGACCGCTTCGCCGCCGGCATCCCCGGAGCCCGGTGCTCCACCGTCTTCTGCGGCGTCCTCGACCCGGCGACCGGCGACCTCACCTACTCCAGCGCCGGGCATCCGCCCGCCATCCTCGCCCGGTCGGACGGCACCACCCAGCTGCTCGAAGGCGGCCGGTCCGTCCCGATCGCCGCCGGCCCCCCGCGGCCCCGGCCGGACGCCGCGACCACCATCCCCGCCAGGGGCACCGTGCTGCTGTACACGGACGGGCTCATCGAACGCCGCCGGCGCTCCCTGCTCGAGGGCATCGACCGGGTCGGCCACGCCGTCCAGGACGGCGGCGAGCGGGGCGTGGACGAGCTCGCCACCCACGTCATGACGACCATGGCCCCGCCGGACGGTTACGACGACGACGTCGCGCTGATGCTGTACCGGCACCCCGCGCCGCTGGACGTGAGCTTCCCCGCCGAGTCCTCGCAGCTCGCCCCGCTCCGGGAGGCGCTGCGCGGCTGGCTCGCCCAGTGCCAGCTCCCCCGCCGCACCGCGCAGGGCGTCCTGGTCGCCGCCGGCGAGGCCTGCGCGAACGCCGTCGAGCACGGCCGGCCCGGCGGCGGCGTGCACACCGTCCGGCTGCGCGCCGAGGCCTTGGTCGACCAGGTGCACCTGACCATCGCCGACACCGGCCGCTGGAAGCCGCCCGGAGGCGGCGCCGACCTCAACCGCGGGCGCGGCACCGCGCTGATGCGCGCGCTGATGAGCAAGCTCACGATCACGCCCGGACCGGACGGCACCACCGTCCACATGCACACCAGGATTGGCTCATGAGCACACCCCTGACCCTCACGACCGCCCGGCACCCGGACGGGAGGGCGCTCGTGACGGCCGTCGGCGAGATCGACATGAGCAACAGCGGGGCCCTCGCCGACGCGCTCGGCACCGCGCGCGAGAACGGCGGCGAACTCGTCCTGGACCTCACCGCGGTCCAGTACCTTGATAGCGCGGGGCTGAGCGTCCTGTTCGCCCATGCCGACCATCTCGAACTGATCGCTCCGCAACTCCTGGAACCGGTGCTGACCCTCTCCGGGCTCCCGGAGCTCGCCACCGTCCACCTCGCCCCGTCCGACGCCGCGCCGCCCGCGGCCGACGCCCCCTGACGTCCCCGGCGCGCCGGCGGCGCAGGACCCCGACCCACAGAAAGCGGAACGACGTGGAGGCAACGCCATGGCCGAGGTGACCGGTCGCGCGCGTGACGGCCGGACAGTGATCACGATGACCGGGGATCTGGCGCTGGACTCCGCACAGCAGGCCGAGCAGCGGATGCGCCGGCTGCGCAGCCAGCACGGCGAGCACCTGGTGCTCGACCTGAGCGGCCTGCGGTACCTGGACTCGGTGGGTCTCAGCCTGCTGATGCGGTTCTACCTGGCGGCCGAGGGACGCGGCGGCAGCGCCGTGCTGGCGGGCCCGCTGCAGGAAGCGGTCCGCCGCGTCCTGCAGATCACGCACGTCGACGAGCGCCTGACCATCCATCCCACCCTCGACGACGCGCTGGCCCAGCCGCTGCCGCCGGGCGCCGATCTGCGGAACGGCTGAGCCCGGGGGAAGGCGCCGAAAAGCGATGCGTCACGTTCGGTCCAGGAAATTTCGTTCCGTAACGAATGCTCGTATGATGACGCTCTGAGCACGGCCCCTCTCCCGGGCGGCCCCGGCCGACCTTCCCTCCTCATCCGTGGTGATCAGCTGGGCCGCGCGCCCGGTGGTGCCGATGTCATGGGCGATGTCGCGGATCCGCAGGTCGGGGTCGCATGCGAGGACGGTCCAGATCCGCGCGTGGTCGTCCAGGAAGTCCACGGCCGGCCGTGGTGCTTCCGCCGGCGCGGTGGCGGACCGGCCGGCGGGCCACGGCCACCGGTGCGTTACGGTCGCGGTCTGGCAGGTCACGCAGGACTCGGATGCGTCACGGAGCGGTGAGCCGCGTATGCGTATTTGCCATAAGGCAACTACTATCGGCGCGGCACCGGCGGGGCGGAGAGGGGAAGGGCGGTGGACGGACTGATGTCGCACGGTCTCGGCACGACCGGCCCTGAGGCGACCTCCTCCACGCCGCCCGGTCCGCGCGTCCCGGTCGCGATCACCGGCGCCGCCGACGGCGGACCGGAACTCGGGCCGCTGCGCGTGCTGCTGGTCGAGGACGATTCCGCCGACGCCCTCCTGGTGGAGGACACGCTCGCCGACACCGGGCTGCGGGCGTCGCTGCAGTGGGTGCGTTCGCTTCCCGAGGCGCGGGGCCCCCTGTCGGCGAATCCCATGCCCGACTGCGTGCTGCTCGACCTGCATCTGGGCGAGTCGCAGGGCATGGCGGTGCTCCGGCAGGTGCTGGAGTGGGCGCCGGGCGCCGCGGTGGTGGTGCTGACCGGGCTCGCGGAGTCGCAGGCGGGTACCGCGGCGGTGGCCGCCGGCGCGCAGGACTACCTGTCCAAGGACCAACTGGAGGCGGATCGGCTCGGCCGGGCGATCCGGTACGCGGTGCAGCGGCGCCAGGTCCAGCAGGCGGTCGCGGCCTTGCAGGTCCAGCAGATGATGGCCCAGGAGAACGCCCGGCTGGAGCGCGGCCTGCTGCCGCGCCCGAGGGTGTCGAACCCTCGCCTGCGGGTCCTCTCGCGGTACCGGCCGGGGCGGGCCCACTCCCTGCTGGGCGGGGACTTCTTCGACGTGGTGGAGACCGGCGACGGCCTGGTGCACGCGGTGATCGGGGACGTGGCCGGGCACGGCCCCGCCTCGGCGGCCCTGGGCGTCAGCCTGCGGGTGGCCTGGCGGTCGTTCGTGCTGGCCGGAGCGCGCGGAGCGCGGGTGGTCGAGCTCCTGGAAGAGCTGCTGGCCGGGGAGCACGGCGGCTCGGAGATGTTCGTCACCCTCATCACGGCGACCCTGTTCCCCGACCGGCCCGTGGCGCGGGTGGTGCGCGCCGGGCATCCCGGGTTCCTGATGCACGGGAACGGCGAGGTGCAGCTGGTCGAGCCGCCGGGCGGGCTGGGCGTGGGCATGGTGCCGGGGCTCGCCGGCTGGCGCGAGCACGACGTCCCGCTGCCGCCGGGGTCCTCGCTCGTCCTGTTCACCGACGGCCTGTTCGAAGGCCAGATCGACACCGAGGGCCGGCGCCTGGACCTGACCGGCCTCCTCCGGCTCGCCCAAGGCCACTGCACGCTCCCCGCCGGCGACTTCGTCGACACACTCATCACCGACGTCGAGGCGGCCTCGCTCCAGCACGGTGGCCTGGCCGACGACGTCGCCGTCATACACCTTGGATGGACCCCCACATGAGCACACCGCCCCAGCCGGTGCGGAACGCCGAGACGGTCGAATCCGCCGAGCCGGCCGAATCCGCCGATCCCGCCGCACGGGCGCCGACGACCGGGCCCCCGCGACGGAGGGGACTGGCCGTCCGGACATGGTTCATGCTGGCCGCGCTGCTGATCGTCGCGCTCACCGTCACCGGCGCCGTGGTGGTCCACGGCCTGCTGGAGGAGACCGCGCGGGCCTCGGACCGGCTGGTGGACAGGATCGCACCGGCGCAGGTCGAGGCGAGCCGGATGCAGATGGCCATCCTCAACCAGGAGACCGGCGTGCGCGGCTACGCCCTGGCGGGCGACCGGCAGTTCCTGCAGCCCTACACCGACGGGCTGGCCACCGAGCAGGCGTCCCTCGCGCGGCTGCGGCGGCTGCTGGCCGACGAGCCCGAGCTGCGCGCCGACCTCGACGCGATCCAGCGGGCGGTCGACGTGTGGCGCCGCGACTACGGCGGCGTCGTCATCGACCAGGTCGCCGAGCAGGGGCCCGGCGGCGAGGCGGCCGCCACCGCGGCGCGGGGCAAACCCGCCTTCGACGAGGTCCGCGCCACCTGGGCGACCCAGAACCGTCACCTGAGCCAGGTCCGTGCCGAGAGCCGCGCCGACCTGCGCCACACCCGCACGATGCGCGACTGGACGCTGACGGCCCTGTTCATCGCGCTGCTGGTGACCGCCGCGCTGCTGGCGATGCTGCTGCACTACGCCGTGGACCGGCCGCTGCGCATGCTCCGCTCCGCTTCGCGCCGGGTCGCCGACGGCGACTTCACCCATGTCATCGGCGCGCACGGCCCCGCCGACGTGCGCGACGTGGCCCTCGCCGTGGAGGCGATGCGCGGCCGGATCACGATGGCGCTGGAGGAGTCCACCGAGCGCGAGCGCCTGCTGCAGAGCCGGACCGCGGAGCTGGACGCGCAGACCGTGGAGCTGCGCCGCTCCAACGCCGAGCTGGAGCAGTTCGCCTACGTCGCGAGCCACGACCTGCAGGAGCCGCTGCGCAAGGTCGCCTCGTTCTGCCAGATGCTGGAGCGCCGCTGCTCCGACCAGCTCGACGACCGGGGCCGCCAGTACATCGCCTTCGCGGTGGACGGCGCCAAGCGCATGCAGGTGCTGATCAACGATCTGCTGACGTTCTCCCGGGTCGGCCGCCTGCACCAGCACCAGCGGACGCTCTCGCTGGGCGAGCCGCTCGACCAGGCGCTGGCCAACCTCGACGGCGCCCTCACCGAGGCCGGCGCACGCGTCGAGAGACCGGACGACCTGCCGGAGCTCACCGCGGACCCCACCCTCATGGTGATGCTGTGGCAGAACCTGATCGGCAACGCGGTCAAGTTCCGCTCCCCCGACCGGGACGCGGTCGTCCGCGTCACCTGCGAGCGGGAGGACGGGCACTGGCACCTGACCGTCACCGACAACGGGATCGGCATCCCCGCCGAGTACGCCGACAAGATCTTCGTCATCTTCCAGCGGCTGCACAGCCGCGACGCCTACGCCGGCACCGGCATCGGCCTGGCCCTGTGCAAGAAGATCGTCGAGTACCACGGCGGCCGGATCTGGCTCGACCCCGACCGCGGGGAAGGCTCCCGCTTCCACTTCACCCTCGCGGCCGACGCCCTGTCCGCCGCCCCCGACGGCGCGGAGGCCTCCGACGAGGCCCCGGCCGGCGGGGCACCGGACGGCTCCGGCGCGTCCGCCGCCGAAGCGGCCGGCGGAGACGTTCCCTCCTCGACCACCGACCTCCAAGGAGCCAGTTCGTGACCAGCACCGCCGTGCAGCCCATCACCGTCCTGCTGGTCGAAGACGACCCCGGTGACGAGCTGATGACCCGCGAGGCCTTCGAGCACAACAAGGTCGGCAACACCCTGCAGGTCGTCCGCGACGGCGCGGAGGCCCTGGACTTCCTGTACAAGCGGGGGGAGCACGTCGGCGCGCCCCGCCCCGACCTGGTCCTGCTCGACCTCAACCTGCCCAAGCGCGACGGCCGCGAGGTCCTCGAAGAGATCAAGTCCGATCCGGAGCTGGCCTCCATCCCGGTGGTGGTGCTGACCACGTCGTCGGCGGAGGAGGACATCCTGCGCAGCTACAAGCTGCACGCCAACGCCTACGTCACCAAGCCCGTCGACTTCGACCAGTTCATCAAGGCCATCCGGCAGATCGACGACTTCTTCGTCACCGTCGTCCGCCTCCCCACCCGCCGCTGACCGCGTGTTCTTCGACGGCTTCACGCTGGACCGGGTGGGCGTCGGCGAGGTCACGCTGAGGGTGCGGCACGGCGGGGCGGGGCCGCCCGTCCTCCTGCTGCACGGTCATCCCCGGACGCACGCCACCTGGCACAGGGTCGCGCCGCTCCTCGCCGACCGGTTCAGTGTGGTGTGCCCGGACCTGCGCGGGTACGGGAAGTCGTCCAAGCCGCCGACCGACGCCGACCACTCGCCGTACTCCAAGCGCGCGATGGCCGGGGACATGGTGGCCCTGATGCGGGCGCTCGGCCACGAGTCGTTCGCCGTCGCGGGCCACGACCGCGGTGCCCTCGTGGCGTTCCGGACGGCGATGGACCACCCGGCCGCCGTCACCGCGCTGGTCCCGATGGACGGGTTGCCGGTGGTCGAGCACCTGGAGCGCTGCGACGCCCGTTTCGCCGCGCGGTGGTGGCACTGGTGGTTCTTCGGGCAGACGGACAAACCGGCAGAACGGATCATCAGCGCCGACCCCGACGCCTGGTACCTCGCGTCCGACGAGCACATGGCCCCCGAGGCATGGACCGACTTCCGCGAGGCGATCCACGACCCGGCGACCGTGCACGGCATGCTGGAGGAGTACCGGGCCGGTCTCGGCATCGACCGGAGGCACGACGAGGACGACCGCCGCGCCGGCCGCCGTGTCCGGTGCCCGACGCTGGTGCTGTGGTCCGCCCGGGACGACCTGGAGGAGCTCTACGGCGATCCGGTGCGGATCTGGCGGGCCTGGGCCGACGACGTCCGCGGCCGTCCCATCGACTCCGGCCACCACATGGCCGAGGAGGCACCCGAATCCGTGGCCGGTGCGATCGGCGGCTTCCTCGACCGTCACGTTCGCCGGGACCGGACGGAAGGCCCGCCGCCCTGAGAGACGGTCGCCGTGCCGCCGCGATTGCGATGCCCTTGCGGCCCGTGGCGAGACCGGTCAGGAATCGAGAAGCGCGGATGAAGAAGCCGGGGCTAGCGTGATCGGCATGGACATCACCATTCACACGAGCTTCCTCCCGCACGACGACCCGGACGCGTCGCTGGCCTTCTACCGCGACACGCTCGGCTTCGAGGTCCGCAACGACGTCGGCGGCGGCAGGATGCGCTGGATCACGGTCGGTCCGCCCAAGCAGCCCGACACCTCGATCCTGCTGGCGCCGCCGGCCACCGATCCCGGCATCACCGACGACGAGCGCCGCACCATCGCCGAGATGATGGCCAAGGGGACCTACGGCTGGATCCTGCTCGCCTCCCCCGACCTCGACGACACCTTCGACCGGGTGCAGGCCGCGGGGGCCGAGGTCGTCCAGGAGCCGATCGAGCAGCCGTACGGGATGCGCGACTGCGCGTTCCGGGATCCCGCGGGCAATCTGATCCGTATCCAGGAGTTGCGCTAATTCCTGACGAAATTGCCGAGATGAACGGTCGGGAGCTGTTCATAGAAACTTGTCGGCTCTGTATCGACTAAGCCTTGACGCGAGGTCATCATGGCGGCTGGTCGCCCCCGATTCCGGCGCGGTCCGGGTCCGGGGGAAATCGTCCCCTTCGGGACGCACTCGTTCGTAGGAGGTACCTGTGCTCAAGCAGCGCTCCCGGCCGTCCTGGACGAAACGAGCCGCCGTCACCCTGGTGGCCGCGACGTGCGCGACGGGCGTCACCGCCACCGTCCCGGCCGGCGCGACGGTCTACGGCTCCTGCACGATCTCACGCTGCTCCGACGGCCGGTACGCCGCCTCGGTGTGGGCCGGGAAGGGATGGCCGTCCAGCTCAGGCTGGTACTCCTGGCCGGACGGTCTGTACAACTACACCGGCGGCGTCTACCACAACTACGACGGCCAGCTCCCGGCGAGCGCGACCTACCACGAGTACGACGTCTACTCGCGGACGAAGGGCTCCTCGCGCGACGCCTACCGGATCGTGCACAGCAGCACCGGCACCGTCTACTTCTCGCCGGACCACTACTCCAACTTCTACAAGCTCTCCTAGAGACGGGACCCGTCCGATGATCTCGCTGCCTCCCTGGTTGACGCTGACCAGCGATCCGGTGCGGGCGGCCGTCGACGGGCACGCGTGCCGGACCCGCGCCGCCTTCTTCCGCGCGGCGGCGCGGGCCCTCGGCTTCCCGGACTACTTCGGGCACAACTGGGACGCGTTCCTGGACTGCCTGCGCGACCTCGACCGTCCCGCCCTCACCGTGGCGCACGCCGACGAACTCCTGGCCGAGGAAGACCTCCGGCAGCTCGCGATCCTGCTGGAGATCCTGGCCGAGTGGGAGGTGCCCACGACCCTCGCCGCCGCCTCCGAGCGCATGCCAGCCCTGCGCACCCGCCTGGCCGCCGCCCTCCCCTGATCCGCACCCGACCGGGAAGGCGAAGAGCGCGGGAACCTCCCACCGCCGGAACGGATATGGTTCCTCACTGCTGCTCTCCCGGCTGTCGACATGGTTGGAGCGTCGGTGGTGCGAACGCGTCTGCTCGCACAGGTGCGTGATCGGGTCGACCGGTTCAACGCGGGGCATGACGCGACCCTGGTCCTGACCCCCCGAGCCGTCGCCGACGCGGTGGATCTGATCTGCTCGGTCCGGGACCCGCTGGACGACGTCGAGGTCGCGCAGGCCGCCGGATGGCTGTTCTGGCTGCGCTTCGCCGCCCGCGGTTCGGCCGAGGGCGAGCCGGACCTCTCCGTCGCCCTGGACCTGCTCAATCCGGTGTACCGGCTGGTTCCGGCCGGGGTCCCCTCGCTGATCGGCGAGTTGTTCGACGGCGAGCCTCCGGCCGCCCCGGACGGCGGCGGGCTGCTGGCCCGCCTCGGCCGCATGCTCTACCGCGACACGCTCGCCTCGCAGGACGCCGGCGACCTGGACCGGGCCGTCGAGCTGTTCCGGCTGGCGGCCGGCGCCACCGGGCCGGGCCACGCCGAGTACGGCCGCTGCCGGACCAACCTCAGCAGTGCGCTGCTGACCCGGTTCGAGCGGACGGGGGCGCCGCCGGACCTGGAGGAGTCGATCGCGTCCGGCCTGGCGGCGGCCGAGAGCGCCGGACCGGGCGAGCCCGACGGCGCCCTCTACCTGTCCAACCTCGGCAACGCCCTGCTGACCCGGTTCGAGTACCTCGGCGGCGAGCCGGACCTCGACGCCGCGATCGAGGCCGGGCGGGCCGCGGTCACCGGCTGGCCCGACCACCCCGACCGGGCCGCCATGGCGTCCAACCTCGACCTCGCCTTACGGACGAAGGAGGCGCTGGTCCACCGGGTGACCGAGGTGGACGAGCTGATCGGCCTGGCGCGGGACGCGGTGACCACGACCGCGCCCGACCACCCCGCGCACGCCGCGCAGCTGGCCCAGCTCGGCCGGGCGCTGCTGGCCCGGTTCGACCGCGCCGGGGACCCGGCGGATCTGGACGAGGCGGTCGAGGCCCATCGGGAGGCGGCCGCCGTCGCCGAGCCGCACGACCCCGGGCGTCCCGCCCACCTGTCCGAGCTCAGCGACGTCCTGCGGATCCGGTCCGTCCAGACCGGCGGTGAAGAAGACCTGGCCGACGCGGTCGAGGCGGGACGGGCCGCGGTGGCGGCGACCCCCGCCGGCGATCCCGGCCTGCCCGGTCGCCGGTCCAACCTCGCCAACGCGCTGTGCGAGCTGCACCGGCGCACCGGCGGCCGGAGGGAACTGGACGAGGCGGTCACGCTCGCCCGGCAGGCCGAGGCGGCCACTCCGGCGGACGATCCCGACCGCCCCTCGCGCCTGTCGAACCTGTGCGACATCCTCCGCGTGCGGTTCGAGCGCACCGGGGAGGAGGCCGACATCGACGCCGCGGTGGAGGCCGGGCGCGCCGGGGTGGCCGCCGCGCCGCCCGGGCATCCGCACCTCGCGGCCTACCTCGGCAACCTGGGGGCGGCCTCGTTCTCCCGGTTCCGCGGCTGCGGCTCCCAGACGGACCTGGACGAGGCGGTCGACGCGCTCCGGATGGCGGTGGCGGCCGCCCCGGACGCGAGCCCCGACCGCGGGACGATGCTGGCGAACCTGGGCGGCGCGCTGCAGAGCCGGTTCGACTCCGTGCGGCGCCGCGAGGACATCGACGAGGCCGTCGACGCCTGCCGGAAGGCGGTGCTCGCCACCCCGGCGGGGCATGCCGGCCGGGGGGCTCGCCTGTCCAACCTCGGCACGGCCCTGCACGCCCGGTTCTCGGTCGGCGGAGAGCGGGCCGACATCGACGAGGCGGCCGAGACCGTCCAGGCCGCCGCGGCGGCCGTCCCCGACGGCCACCCGCGCCGCGCCTCGGTCCTGTCGAACCGCGCGATCGTGCTGCACCGGCGGTTCGAGCACACCGGCGAGGCCGCGGACGTGGACGCGGCGATCGGCGCCGCCCGCGCCGCGGTCGCCGCCGTCGCCCCCGACCATCCCGACCGCGCCGGCCACCTGGCCAATCTGGGCCAGGCGCTCGGCGCCCGGTTCGCCCGCGCGGGCGCCGTCCTCGACCTGGACGAGGCGCTCGCCGCGTGCCGGGAAGGAGCGGGCGCCGAAGCCGCCCCGCCCCGCGTCCGCGCGGTCGCGGCCGCCCGCTGGGCGAGGCTCGCCGCCAGGGCCGGACGGTGGGAGGACGCCGTGTCCGGCTACGCGACGGTCGTGGACCTGATGGGACGCACGGTCCCGCGCGGCCTCGACCGCCGCGGCCAGGAGATCCTCCTCAGCGATATGGGCGGCATCGGATCGGACGCCGCCGCCTGCTGCGTGCGCGCCGGACAGGCCGAGTACGGCGTCGAACTGTTCGAGCAGGGACGCGGGCTGCTGCTCGGCCAGGCGCTCGACACCCGCACCGACCTCACCGCGCTCTCCGGACGGCACCCGGATCGGGCCGCGCGGTTCACCGCCCTCTGCGCGGAACTCGACCGTCCCGCGCCCGCGGCGGGAGTCCCCGGCAGTGGCGCCGCCCCGGCGCCCCAGGCGTCGGTGGAGCGCCGCGCTGCGGCCGCGGAGTTCGACCGGCTCGTCGCCGAGATCAGGGAACTGCCCGGCTTCGACCGCTTCCTGCGTCCGCCCGCCGTCCGCGACCTCGTACCGCCCGGCGGCCACGTCGTGATCGTCAACGTGTCGGACTTCGGGTCGCACGCGCTGGTCCTGCGCGCCGGTGCCGGCGCCACGGTCGTGCCGCTGCCCGCGCTCACCCCCGCCGCGGTGACGGCGGAGGTCGGCGCGTTCCTGGCGGCGGTCGAGGAGACCGGCGCGCGGCAGGCCCGATCGTGGGCGGCCGGGCAGCGCCGGATCTCGCGGACGCTCGAATGGCTGTGGGACGCGGTGGCCGGCCCGGTGCTCGATCACGCCGGTGCCGGCGGGCCGCCCCGGGACGGCGAACCCTGGCCCCGGCTGTGGTGGTGCCTGTCAGGGCTGCTGTCGTTCCTCCCGGTGCATGCGGCGGGATACCACGACACCATGGCCGGCGCCGCTCCGGAAACGGTGATCGACCGGGTCGTGTGCTCGACGACCCCGACCGTCCGTGCCCTGGCCCACGCGCGGCGCGGCGCGGCGGACGCGGTGCGGCCGGGCGACGGCCGGGCGGTCGCCGTGGCGATGCCCCGGACGCCCGGCGCCCGGTCCGACCTGCCGGGGGCGGAGGCCGAGGCGGCGCTGGTCGGCCGGCGCTTCCCGGGCCCGGTGGACGTCCTCACCGGCTCGTCCGCCACCCACGAGGCGGTGCTCGCGGCGCTGCCGAAGGCCCGGTGGGCGCATTTCGCCTGCCACGGGCACAGCGACCTGGCCGACCCGTCGTCCAGCCATCTGCTCCTGGCCGACCACCGGACCCGGCCGCTGACGGTGGCGGACCTCGCCGGGCTCCGCATGGACGGCGCCGAACTCGCCTTCCTGTCGGCCTGCTCGACCGCCCGGCCGGGGGCGCGCCTCGCGGACGAGGCGATCCACCTGGCGTCGGCGTTCCAGCTCGCCGGCTACCGGCACGTGATCGGCACCCTGTGGCCGATCGGGGACCGGCACGCCGTCGACATCGCCGACCTCGTCTACACGGCCGTCACCGGCGGCGGAGACGTCGCCGGCGCGGTCCACGCCGCGACCCGCCAGATGCGGGACCGGTGGCCGGACTATCCCTCGGTGTGGGCGTCGCACGTCCACGTCGGTGCCTGACCGAGCCGTCCGTGCTCCGGCGCGCACCCTTCGGAGGGGCAGCCCAGCAGGGTCTCCGCCGCCTGCCGGGGGTAGTCGTCGTCGTCCGGCACCATGAGCAGGGTCCGCGACGTGCCCGGCCGCCGGCCGGGAAGGCCATGGCAGTGGACGATGAGAGAGGACGGACCGGGACCGGCGTCCCCCTCGACCGGCGTGGCGTCCCTCGTCTCGAAGAGGAACCGGGCGTCGGTGACCGTCACGAGGGCGATGCCATGCGCCCGCGCGAACGCCACCGCACCGCTCTGGTACGCGGCGGTGGACACCATGACGCCCTTGTGCGCGCCGACGCTCTGGACCTTCTGGTGCAGCACCTGCACCAGCTCCCGCTTGATCGGATTCCGGTGGTGCTTGGCCTCGACCACGACCAGGAAGTCCATGCCCGCGAACCGGTAGCGGACGGTCGCGTCGAGGTCGTAGGTCCCGTCGGAGCCGGCCACCTTCTCGTGCAAGGTGACGCTCAGCCCGCTCACGTGCGGGGCGGCCGATCCGAGGAGCCGTTCGGCGACGAACTCCTCGAATTCCGCGGGGGTGATGCCGGGACGGGACGCGGCCGGCGGCGCCACCCGGGTCTCCTCCTCGCTCACGTGCCGGATCCTACGGGGTCACCGGTCCCGCTCGCTGATCCACACGGCGATCTGGGCGCGGGAGGAGAAGCCGAGCTTGGCGAGGATGTGCTCGACATGCGAGTCGGCGGTGCGTTTCGCGATCGTCAGGCGCTCGGCGATGCCGCGGTTGGACAGTCCCTCGGCCACGAGCTCCGCGACCTGCCGCTCGCGCTCGGTGAGCGGGGACGCGCCGTCGCCGTCCATCCCGTCCGCGGCCGCGGACACGGCGGGCGCGGGCTCCTCCAGCGCCTCCATGATCGCGAGGGCCAGGGGCAGCCGCTCGCCCTCCTCGAACGCCGCGCGGTACCGCGCCTCGCCCAGGGCCTCCACGGTCTTGTCGATGTGCAGGTCCCGGAGGACGGCGTGGTAGGGGCCGAACCAGGACGTCCGCGTGGACTCGCGCATCCGGTCCGCGGCGCCGAGCAGCCGGGCGGCCCGGACGTGGTCGCCTCCGCTGCACAGGCAGCCGGCGAGCGCTTCGAGGCCCAGGGTGATGCCCAGCCGGTCGCCGAGGTCGCGTTTCGTCCGCAGTGCCCGGCGGAGCCTCCGCACCGCCCCGTCCAGGTCGCCGGCGAGCCACAGGCTGAGCCCGCCCACCAGCATCCCGTAGGAGCGGACCCAGAACTCCTCGCGCTCCTCGCCCAACCGGACGGCCCGGTCGGCGTGCTCGACGGCGGCGGAGAAGTCGTTCTCGAACAGGTGCACCGCGGCGCGGAAGACCTCGACGAGCAGGCTGAGCACGTCGTCGCACCCGGTCTCCCGGTAGAGCTCGTCCGCCCTGTCGAGCCCTTCCAGCGACAGGTCGAAGTCGCCTGCGAACAGGGCGGCGACGCCCTGGCAGAAGCGGACGTCCGCGACCGCCGCCCGATCGCCCTCCGCCTGGGCCTGGGCCAATGCCCGCTCCAGCAGCGCGCCGCCTCCGGCGAGGTCGTTCTGCATCGTGCTCGCCAGGGCGGCCATCGTGAGCATCCCTGACCAGCCGGGACCCGTCGTGTCGCGGGTTTCGAGCAGCCGGTCCATCCAATGGCGGCCCTCGCCCAGCACGCCCTTCAGCACCCAGAACCGCCCGAGAGTCTCCATCGCGCCCCGGACCGTGTCGGGCTGGGCCGTCGGGAGCACCCTGCCCAGCACGTCGCGGACGTTGGCGCGTTCGCAGTCGAACCATTCCAGCCACTGGACCTGCTCGGGGCCGGCGAGTTCCTTGCGGGCACGTTCCAGCCGACCGGCGTACCACTCGAAGCAGCGGGACCGCAGCCGGCCCGCCTCGCCGCCGTGCCGCGCGGCGAGGCGTTCTGCGCCGTACTCCCGCAGCGTGTCGAGCATCCGGTAGCGAACCCGGGCGCCGCGGTCGGCGCGCTGCACGATGGACTTCTCCAGCAGCCCCGTCAGCACTTCGGCGACGTGCTCGGCGTCCAGGCCGTCCCCGGAGCAGATGTTCTCGGCCGCGGCCAGGTCGAAGTCGGCCGCGAACACAGACAGCCGCGCCCACAGGAGCCGTTCCTCAGGCGAGCAGAGCGCGTGGCTCCAGTCGACCGTCGCGCGGAGCGTCTGATGGCGTTGCAGGCCCGTGCGCCGCCCGCCGGCCCGGAACAGATGGGTTCCGAGGCGGGCGAGCACCTGGTCGAGCGAGAACGTGCGCAGTTGCACGGCGGCGAGCTCGATCGCCAGCGGGATGCCGTCGAGGCGATCGCACAAGCGCACCACCGTGTCGCGGTTCGCGCGGGTGAGCGTCCATCCCTGGACGGTCGCCGCCGCGCGCTCGGCGAACAGCGTGACCGAGTCGCACTCCCGGCCGTCCGCGACGGTGTCGCGGGGGGCTCGCGGCCCGCCCAGTGGTGGAACCGTGAACGTGTACTCGCCCATGACGTCCAGCGGCTGCCGGCTGGTCGCCAGGACCCGCAGCTCCGGCGCCGACCGCAGCAGTGCCTCGCTCAGCGCCGCGCACTCGTCGACCATGTGCTCGCACGTGTCGAGGACGAGCAGGACCCGCAGGTCGTCGAGATGGTCGGCGAGGCAGGCGGCGGCGGGCCGGTCGCCCCGCTCCCCCACTCCCAGCGCTTCGCAGATCGCCTGCGCGAGCAGGGACGGCTCGGTCAGGTCCGAGAGGCAGACGAAGAACACGCCGTCGCGGAAGGCGGCGCGCGCCAGCCCGGCCGCCCGGACCGCGAGCCGGGTCTTGCCCACCCCGCCCGCCCCGGTCAGGGTGACCAGCCGGTGACCGTCGATCAGCCGCCGCGCCTGCTCCAGTTCCGCCTGTCTGCCGATGAAGCTGGTGAGTTCCGCGGGCAGTCGCCCCGTCTGTCGTTCCAGCGTCGCGGTCAGCGGCACGGCGTCTCCAGTCAGCTACCGCCGGGGTCTCCGGCTCCAGAGGGTCTTCTGGATTGTAGTCACACCAATACGTACCGCTATGACTTTCCCAAAGCCGATCGGACCGCGGATCGGTACGCGGATCGGTTCATCTACCGATGCGCGCGCCCCGGCCGGCCGACAGGATGATCTACAGCCGGACGGGGGAAGGTCGTCTCGCGGGGGGCTCTCGCCCTTCGGGGGCGGGTGGAGTGAGCGCGGCTCCCGCGATTCCGCGGCGGCCCGGATCCCGTCCGCCGGCGATCCGCGACGGTTCGCCGGCCGGCGGCCGAGGCTCTTGGGGGACCCTCGGCCGCCGGAACTCCGGCGTGCGCCCCCGGAGGCCCGCACCGGTGAGGGGCACGGCCGTTCCAGATCACCGGTAGCGTCGGGGCATGCGGCTTCACGTGGGGTGCGCGATGTGGGCTCACGCGCGGTGGCAGGGGCGTTTCGTCCCGCCGTCGCTGCCTCCGGGCGAACGGCTGCGCGCCTACGCGAGCTGGTGCAACGCGGTGGAGGGCAACACCACCTTCTACGCGACGCCCGCGCGAAGCACCGTGGAGTCGTGGGCGGAGCAGACCGGCCCCGGTTTCCGTTTCGTGGTCAAGCTGCCGAAGACGATCACGCACGAGCGGCGGCTCGCCGGGGGCGAGGAGGAACTGCGGGCGTTCCTGCACGCGATCGAGCCGCTCCGGTCGCGGGCGCACGCGCTGTGGGTACAGCTCCCCGGCTCCTTCGGCCCCGGCGACCTCGGCTCGCTGGCCGCGTTCCTGCGCGGGCTGCCCTCGGCGCACAGGTACGCCGTCGAAGTGCGGCACCGCGCGTTCTTCGAGGACGCGGGATCCGTGCGCGACCTCGAGCGGCTCCTGTCCCGCGCCGGTGCCGAGTGGGTGCCGTTCGACACGACCGCGTTCTTCCAGGACCGTCCCACCAGCGACGCCGAGCGGGACGCCTGGACGAAGAAGCCGCGGGTGCCGCGCAGGGCGACGGCGCTCACGGACCGTCCGATCGTCCGCTATCTCGGACGGGACGACACCGAGCGCACCGTCGAGGGCTGGCGGTTCTGGGTCGGCCGCGTCGCCGGATGGCTGGCCGAGGGACGCTCGCCGACCGTGTTCGTCCACACGCCGGACAACGCCGACGCGCCCGAGCTCGCCCGGCGCTTCCACGACGAGGTGAGGGCCCGCGTCCCCGGGGTGGAGCCGCTGCCGGAGCCCGTCCCGGCGGAGCCGCCGACCCTGTTCTGATCGGTCAGCCGGGCTCCAGCATCGCCCGGGTCGCCTCCTCGACGATGTCGCGCATGGCGCGTTCGGCGTCGTCGGCGTCGCCGGCCTGCACCGCCTGCGCCACTTCGGCGTGCCAGCGGATCGCGGCCGGTTCGGGGTGCGCGGGCATCAGGTCGTGGTGGGTGCGCCCGGCCAGGACGGCGGCGACCACGCCGCTCAGCGCGCCCATCATCTCGTTGCCGGACGCCTCCAGGAGCGTCCGGTGGAAGCGGATGTCCGCGGCCAGGTAGGCCTCAAGGTCGCCGGACCTGCCGTGCACCGCCATCTCCATGACCGCGCCGGTCAGCACGCCGCACTGGTCCGGTGTCGCGTGCCGGGCGGCGAGCGCGGCGGCCACCGGCTCCAGCCCGCGGCGCAGCTCGCCGAGGGAGCGCAGCTGCTCCGCCCGGCCGTCGCCCTCCAGCCGCCAGCCGATGATCTGCGGGTCGAAGAGGTTCCAGCCCGACCGGGCGGCGACCGTCACGCCGACCCGGCGGCGGCTCCTGACCATGCCCATGGACTCCAGGACGCGGATCGCCTCCCGGATCACCGACCGGGACACCGCGAACCGCGACTCCAACTCCTCGATCCGCAGCACCTCGCCCGCGGGCAGCGCGCCGGACGTGATCAGCATGCCGAGGCGGTCGAGGACGCTGCCGTGCAGGCCCGCCGAGGGCGTCTCCACCATGCGCTAATCATCACACGAAGCTAGACAACTTCCGACAAAGATATGATTTTACGGCGCTATCCCTTGTTAACGGCAGGTTATAGGCGCCACACTCGGGCGACCATCATCGTTCGCTCCGGCTCCCAGGAGGATGACGCATGCACCCGATCGTGCTGGCCGCGGCGCCGGCGGCGTCGAGCGGGAGGCTCGTCCCGGCCGCGCTCGCCGGCATCGCCCTGATCGTCGTACTGATCACCTACTTCAAGGTGCACCCGTTCCTCAGCCTGACCCTCGGCTCGCTGCTGGTCGGGATCGGCGCGGGCCTGCCGGTCGCCGACACCGTCGACGCCTTCGTCAAGGGGTTCGGCGACACCGCCGCCGGGGTCGGCGCGCTGATCGCGTTCGGCGCGATGTTCGGCAAGCTCCTGGCCGACTCCGGGGGCGCCGACCAGATCGTCGACACGATCATCGGGCGCACCGGGCGCCGGTTCCTGCCGTGGGCGATGGCCCTCGCCGGCGCGCTGATCGGGCTGCCGATGTTCTTCGAGATCGGGCTCGTCCTGCTGGTGCCGGTCATCCTGCTGGTGGCGCGCCGCGCGCAGATGTCGATCATCGCGGTGGGGATCCCCGCGCTGGCGGGCCTGTCGGCGATGCACGGGCTCGTCCCGCCGCACCCGGGGCCGCTCGTCGCGATCGACAACCTCAAGGCCGACCTCGGCCTCACGCTCGCCCTCGGCATCGTCGTCGCGCTCCCCACCATCGCGCTGTCCGGCCCGGTGTTCGCCCGGTTCGCGTCCCGCTGGGTGGACGTCCCGGCGCCGGAGCTCTACGTCACCGGCGCGGACGAGCGGGACGCCGAGGACGACGCCGTGGACCTGAAGTCGCGGCGCCGCCCGTCCTTCGCCGTCACCCTGTGCACCGTGCTGCTCCCGGTCGTGCTGATGCTGGGCAGGGCCGTCGCCGACATCGCCCTGGACGAGGGCGGCCGGGTGCGCACCGTCCTGGACAATCTCGGCACCCCGCTGGTGGCGCTGATCATCGCGGTCGTCGTCGCCATGTTCACCTTCGGCCGCGGCTCCGGCATGGACCGGGACGCGATCGCCTCCTCGCTGGCCGGATCGCTGCCGCCCATCGCCGGCCCCCTGCTGATCGTGGCCGCCGGCGGCGGCTTCAAGCAGACGCTCGTCGACACCGGGATCGGCGACCTCGTCGCCGACTGGGTCAAGGACAGCGACCTGTCGGTGCTGTTCCTGGCGTGGCTGGTCGCCGTCCTCATCCGGCTCGCCACCGGCTCGGCGACCGTCGCCACGGTCACCGCGGCCGGGATCCTCGCGCCGCTGGCCACAACACTCGACAGCAGCCAGACGTCGCTGCTCGTCCTCGCGATCGGGGCCGGCTCGCTGTTCTTCTCCCACGTCAACGACGCCGGCTTCTGGCTGGTCAAGGAGTACTTCGGGCTCAGCGTGGGGCAGAACATCAGGACATGGTCCTTGATGGAGACCGCGATCTCGGTCTGCGGCCTCGTGTTCGTCCTTCTGCTGAACCTGGTGGTGTAGCCATGACCTATCCCGACGCCCGCTACTTCGGGGACGGCGGCGAGAGCAGCGGGACGTTCCGTCCCGCCGGCGCGGCGCCCGACCTCCTCATCGGCGCCGCCGACAGCGACCACGTCCACCGCGGGACGCGGGTTCACTACCTCGGCACCGGCGGCTCGACCGACGGCGCCTTCGGCCTCTACCGCTGGGAGATGGGGCCGAAGCCGTCCGGCCCGATGCCGCACTTCCACAGGACGATCACCGAGTCGTTCTACATCCTGTCCGGGACGGTCCGGCTGCACGACGGGACGGGGTGGAAGGACACCTCGGCCGGCGACTTCCTCTTCGTCCCCGAAGGCGGCGTGCACGGGTTCCGCAACGAGTCGGGCGAACCGGCGGCGATGCTCCTGCTCTTCACGCCGGGCGCTCCCCGCGAGGCCTACTTCGAGGAGCTCGCCGAGATCGCCGCGACCGGGCGGCGGCTCAGCGACGAGGAGTGGACGGACCTGTACCGGCGCCACGACCAGTACATGGTGTGACGCCGGGTCGCCGCTGCTACCCGCCGATGAAGCCCTTGGACTTCAGCCAGGTCTCGGCGACCTCCGCGGGCTCCTTTCCCTTGATGTCGACCTCGCCGTTGAGCTCCTGGAGGACCGCGTCGGTGAGCGCCGCGGCGATCGGGTTAGCGATCTTCTCGATGGCGGGGTCGTCCCTGTGGACGGACTCCCGGACGGTGAGGGCGGGGTTGTAGACGGGGAAGAACTTCTTGTCGTCCGGTACCGGGGTAAGGCCGAGCGCCTTGATGCGCCCGTCGGTGGTGGCGACCTCGCCGAAGGCGCACGGCTTGCCCTTGCCGATGGCGTCGTAGATGGCGCCCTCGGCAAGTGTCGCCACGTCCGACTTCGGCAGGCTGAACCCGTAGGCCTTCTGCAGGCCGGGCCACCCGTCACTGCGTCCGGCGAACTCGCTCGCCACGCACGTGGACGCCTTCGCCGGGTCGCTCTTCGCCAGCCTCGCGTAGCCCGACAGGTCCGCGATCCCGAGCTGCCGCATGGTCGTCGTCTTCACCGCGAGGGCGTAGGTGTTGTTGGCGGGCGCGGCGGCCAGCCACTTCACCTTGTTCTTCGCGAGGTCCTGCTGCGCGACGGCCGCGTACTGCCTGGCCGGATCGCCGATCGGCTCGGTCTGCTTGAGGTAGTTGATCCAGGCGGTTCCGGTGTACTCCCAGTAGAGGTCGATGCTGCCGGACGTCAGCGCGGCCCGCGTGGTGTTGCTGCCCTGGAGCCCGCACTTCTCCTTGACGGTCGCGCCCGCCGAGCGCAGCGCGAGAGCGGTGACCTGGCAGAGGACGAGCTGCTCGGTGAACTCCTTGGACCCGACGGTGAGCGTGACGCCCTTCAGCGAGTTGCCCTCGGCCAGGCTCCCCGCCTTGGCGTCGGTGCCGGCCGAGCTGAAGCATCCGGCGGTCAGGGCGACGGCGGCGAGGGACGCGGCGACGGGGAGCTTGCGCATGGTAACTCTCCTCAAGGGGTTCAGAGGCCGCGAGGGCGCAGAACGGACTCGACGATGCCGATCAGCCAGTCGGCGGCCATCGCGAGCACGGCGGTCAGGACGCTTCCGGTGAGCAGGATCGGGGTCCGGTTGAGGGAGATGCCGGTGTTGATGAGATCGCCGAGCCCGCCCGCGTTGGTGAACGCGGCGAGCGTCGCGCTGCCCACGTTGAGGATCACCGCGACCCGGACGCTGGCGAGGATCACCGGGACGGCGAGCGGCAGCTCGACGCGGAACAGGACCGCCGCCCTGGACAGGCCGATGCCGCGGCCCGCCTCGATCAGCGACCGGTCGACGCCCTGCAGGCCGACCATCGTGTTGCGCAGCACCGGCAGCGCGGAGACGAGGATGAGCGCGACCACCGCCTTCTGGAAGCCGATGCCGACCGTGACGGCGAGCAGGACGAGGACCCCGATGGAGGGGACGGCCTGGCCCACGTTGGCGAGCGCGAGGAACGGCGCCGACAGCCGGTTCAGCCGGGGCCGGGTCAGCAGCACGCCGAGCGGGATGGCGATCGCGAGGACGAGCGCCGTGGACACCGCGACCAGCCTGATGTGCTGGAGGAACTGGTGGGTGATCTCGGACCGGTTGAGGGAGCGTCGCTCGATCGCGTCGAGATCCAGGCCGCGCACGTACAGGTAGAGCGCCGCCGACACGGCGACGAGGAAGACGGGCGTGACGAGGAGCCCGGCAAGGGAGCGTCCGGCGGTCTCGTCGCCCGGCCTCGTCCGCTCCGGCACCGCCGTGACGGTCATGGCCGCGGCTCCGGGGTCCGCCGGACGATCGCCGACCACGAGACCGCGCCCGCGGGCCGCCCGTCCTCGTCCAGGACGGTGGCGGTCTCCGCCCCGGCGCGCAGCATCGCGTCGAGGGCCTCGTACAGGGACTGCTCCGCGCGGACGGTCGCCGCCGGGGGGCCTTCCCCGGCGGGCAGCAACTCGATCGAGCCGACCTCGACCAGCCGCAGCCGCCGCATCGCCGCGCCCGCCCCGACGAACTCCGCGACGAACCCGTCGGCCGGCTCGGCCAGGATCGCCGCGGGGGTGTCGTACTGCACGAGCCTCGCCCCCTCCCCGAGGATCGCGATCCGGTCGCCGAGCTTCAGCGCCTCGGTGAGGTCGTGGGTGACCAGCACGATCGTCTTGCCGATCCGGGCCTGGAGCTCCAGGAACGCGTCCTGCAGCCGCTCCCGCGTGATCGGGTCGAGCGCGCCGAACGGCTCGTCCATCAGCATCGCGGGCGGATCGGCCGCCAAGGCGCGGGCGACGCCGACGCGCTGCTGCTGCCCGCCGGACAGCTCCTTCGGGTACCGGCCGCGGTACGTGCCCGGGTCGAGGCCGACCATGTCGAGCAGCTCGTCGACGCGGGCGCGGACGCGTCTGCCGTCCCAGCCGAGCGTCCGCGGGATGAGCCCGACGTTCGCGGCGATCGTCATGTGCGGGAACAGCCCGACCTGCTGGATCACGTAGCCGATGCGGCGGCGCAGCCGGTCGGGGTCGACCCGGGTGACGTCCTCCCCGTCGAGCAGGATGCGGCCCGAGGTCGGCTCGATCAGCCGGTTGATCAGTCGCAGCGTGGTCGTCTTGCCGCAGCCGGACGGGCCCAGCAGCACGACGATCTCCCCGTCCCGGACGCTGAGCGTGAGGTCGCCGACGGCGGGGGCGTCCTGCCCCGGATACCGCTTGGTGACGCCCTCCAGCCGGATCATCTCCCGTCCGGCCGGGGCGGCCTGCGCGGTCTCGGTCGCGGCGGGTTCGGTCATCGCAGCCCCCTGGAGGTGGTGAGCCTGGACAGCAGGACGAACAGCGCGTCCAGGACGAGCGCCAGAACGGCGACGCCGAGCGTGCCGGCGAGGGTGTCGTTCAGCGCGTTGGCGCCGCCGATGCGCGACAGCCCCCCGAAGATCAGCTCGCCCAGCCCGGGCCCGGCCACGGCCGCGGCGATCGCCGCGATCGCCACCGTCATGATCGTGGCGACCCGGACGCCGGTGAGCACGACCGGCCAGGCCAGCGGCAGCCTGACCCGCAGCATCCGGCTCAGCGGGCTCATCCCCATCCCCCGCGCCGCCTCCTCCACCGCGCTCGGCACGCCGTCCAGCCCGGTGATGGTGTTGCGCAGGATCGGGAACACCGCGTACAGCGCCAGCGCGGTGATCGTCGGGGTCAGCCCCAGCCCGAACAGCGGGATGAGCAGCCCGAACAGCGCCAGCGACGGGACGGTCAGCATGGTGCCGGTGACGCCGAGGGCCAGCCCTCTCGCCCTCGGCCGCCCCTCGACCGCGACGCCGAGCCCGACCCCGACCACCGCCGCGATCGCGACGGCGATCAGGACGACCTCGGCGTGCTCGCCCATCATCCGGGCGATCGTGGGCCAGCGTTCGGAGAGGTACTCGGAGAAGCTCATCGCCGCCTCCCGTCGCCGCGCGCGGCGGCGGGAGCCCGGGCAAGGACGGTGGGGTTCGCGTCTCCCATACCTCAGAGGCTGCCTACGGATGATCAGTCTGGCAATAACGGATTCGGTGAGACCGCACCCTCCGACGCATCCGCACCGCCCTTGACACCGTCTCCACAGCCGGCGGCGGTGGGCATCGGCTGGGCAGGCGGAGGGAATCGTCCGACACTGATCCCACAGCAGAAAGGAGCCCCGAGGTGCCCTACGCCTACGACCCGGCACTCCTCCCCTGGATCCCGCAGGTCCCGCGGCTGTCGATCGCCGACATCGAGCAGACCCGCCGCGACGAGAAGGACTTGTTCGACGGCCTGCCGAAATACGTCCCTCCCGCCCCGGTCGAGACCCGCGACCTCACCATTCCCGGACCCCCGGACGTCCCCCTCCGCATCTACGCACCGGCCAACCGGGCGGGCACCCTCCCAGGACTCGTCTACTTCCATCCGGGCGGCTTCGTCCTGGGCAGCGTCGACATGTCGTCGGACGACGCGACCACCATCGCAGCCGAAGTGAACGCCGTGGTGGTGTCCGTCGAGTACCGGCTCGCCCCCGAACACCCCTTCCCAGCCGGACTCGATGACTGTTACGCCGCCCTCATCTGGACGGCGGCGAACGCCGCCGCCCTCGGAATCGACCCGGACCGGCTGGCCGTGGGCGGCGAAAGCGCGGGCGGCGGCCTCTCCGCGGCCGTCGCCCTCCTCGCCCGCGACCGGGGCGGCCCCCCACTGTGCTTCCAACTCCTCGGCGTCCCCGAACTCGACGACCGGCTCGACACCCCGTCCATGCGCGCCTTCACCGACACACCGATCTGGCACCGCCCCAACGCCGAACTGAGCTGGGACTACTACCTGGGCAAGGGCGTGCGCGGCACCGGCGCCGTCTCCCCGTACGCGGCCCCCGCCCGCGCCGACGACCTCTCCGGCCTACCGCCCGCCTACATCACGACCTGCGAGTTCGACCCGCTGCGCGACGAAGGCCTGACCTACGCACAACGACTGATCCAGGCAGGCGTCCCGACCGAACTGCACCACTACCCCGGCACCTTCCACGGCTCCACGATGATCACGGAAGCCCCCATAACGAAACGCATGGCCGCCGACCGCACAACCGCCCTCCGCCAGGCTCTACACCCCACCCATTAACGCCCCACATCCACACAACAGGGCCCCGCCCCTCCAGCCCCGCCACGACGGCGCGGACGCAGCCGGGCAGGACGTAGTCGCGCCCGGCGAACAAGGCAAGGCCGCAGGCGGCGAAGCGCCGCTGCACCAGCACGCAAGCCTGACCTGACGCACCGCGCCCCTCCCCGACGCCATCGACCGACCCGCCACCCCGGCGAAGCGCCCCTGCGCCAGCACGCAAGCCTGACCTAGCGCACCGCGCCCCTCCCCGACGCCATCAGCCAACCCACCACCCCGGCGAAGCGCCCCTGCGCCAGCACGCAAGCCTGACCTGACGCACTGTGTCCCTCCCCGGCGCCATCGGCCCGCCCGCTTCCTCGGCGGGGGACAGGCGCCGGGGTCATGGGGTGGTCACCGCCGTCGCGCCGAGGCGCCAGACGCACCCGAACGCCTCTGACTCCTCGGCCTCCTGCCGCCCCTGGCCGCCGTCTACCTGCAGCCACACACCGAAATCAGCGCCCGCGCCCCCATCTCCGCGCTAGCCGCCTTCCGCAGAGCGGAAGAAACACCCCCTCCCACGCCAACCAACCCGCAAAAATTCGAGTCCCCCGCATGACCGAGAGCTCCGTGCCCAAGCCCCCCGCACCTCCACCGTCAACGCGGTAGCCGCTGACAAGCAGCAGGCTCCGTCACCGAGCCCGGGATGGACGCGGCCCCCCCGCTTCCCAGGGCCGCGCCCATCCCCACCCACCAAACCCCAAGCAACATGAAGCCGAGCGAACACATCCCCAGCGGCGGGCAACTCGGGCACGCATGACACGAAGTCGACCAAGAACCAGCAGTCACCACCCCGGATCGTGCACAACTCAACCCGCCACCCCTCCCACCCGCCATGCAGCGGTGACACCGGGACCGCGCATTGGCATGCGCTCTCGGAGGGGCGCGACCGCGCTGCCCTCCCCTCGCGGTGTCAGGCCCTGCGGCTAGCCTCTGCGCATGGCATCGCGCTTCTATCATCTGGTCATCGACTCTCGGGAGCCGTCCGCGCTCGCCGAGTTCTGGGCGGCCGTCCTCGATCAGCCGGTCCTCTACCGCTCGGACGACGAAGTCATCGTCGGCGCGGACCCTCACGTCTATCCCGGGTTGTGCTTCCTCCGTGACGACGGCACGAAGACCACGAAGAACCGGCTGCACATAGACCTCGACCCGGACGACCAAGAGGCCGAGGTGCAGCGCATACTCGCCCTGGGCGCCCGTCGCGCCGACATCGGCCAGTCCACCGACGTGTCGTGGGTCGTGCTTGCGGATCCCGAGGGCAACGAATTCTGCGTGTTGCGGCCTCACACCTCCCTCATCGAATAATTTTCTTGCGACCCTGCTACAGAAGAGGAACCGGCGATGAGCGACTTGGATTCTCTGGTTCGGATACGAGAAATATGCATGTCGTTTCCAGAGGCGACGGAGAAGCCTTTCGGCGGCCACACGGCACCCTCCTTCCGTGTTCGCGACAAGCTGTTCGCAATGACCTCCGAGGACGGCCTGTCTTTGACGTTCAAGGCCGGGCCCGGTGTGCAGGATGCCCTGGTCGCAGAGGCTCCCGAGCGCTTCTTCGTCCCGAAGTACGTGGGCGTTAAGGGGTGGGTCGGCGCACGACTCGACGTCGACCACGACTGGGACGAGATGGCCGAGCTGATCGAGGACAGTTACAGGCTTGTCGCCCCCAAGCGCCTGGCCAATCTCCTCGACAACTGAGCCCCGTCGAGCCCAACGGCACCGAGTCGCCCAAGCAGCGGATCTGATGGAGCACGCCCCTGCCCCGCAACGGCATCGTCCGATGCCCCCGACGCGGTCGCCGAGGGCCATGCTGGGACTGGTCGCGCCCGCGCACACGCCCACCGGGTAGAGCTCGCCGTCGTCGCCAGGCAGCGCGAACCCGACCAGCACGGCTCGTCGCCAGGCTCGGCGCCGTTGGCCGAACAGCTCGTTCCCGTGACTCGCCCTGGCGTCCAGCATCCGGCAGGGCAACTCGGAGGTCGTGAGTCCGGATGGCCGCCCGGCTAGCAGGACGTCGGGGCGTTGTCCGGCAGCGCTCGTGCAGCACCCAGCCCCGCAGCCACAACCCCATGTCCCACAAGACCCCCCGAACACCGCGAACTCCCCAGCGCCACCGACGCTGCCTCCTCCTCCAACGCGCCCCGCAGCGGCCCGCCCCCGTACCGCCAGGGCAAGTCGGCCACGGCCGGAGGCCGGCGTACCTGGGGGTGCGTGCCGGAGCCGGACAAGGCAGGGCGAATCCTGGCAGCGGTGCTGCAAGAGCCAACGTCTGAAGGACAAGGCGGCGCTGAACGAGGCAGCCGTACCGGAGCCGGACAAGGCGGGGCGGATCTTGGCGACGGTGCTGTAGGAGCGAACGTCTGGAGGTGGAGGCGGCGCTGGACGAGGTGGGGGTGCCGGAGCTGTCTTGAACGCCCGCCGGAGGGGGCCGGGGCCGCCGGAGGGGGCCGAGCCCGTTGGCCGGGGTGGATTGGGTGCGTTCGGGGCGGTGCGGTCCGGCTGCTCGATTCGCGCGTTCTGGGACCGCCGACCGCCCGCGATCACTCTTCGGCTGGCTCGCGCATGGCACCTCCTCTCGCGGGCACGCCGGCAGCTCTTGGCGTTCAATGTGGTCGGCGTTCTAGGCGTGCTAGGCGGGCGGCTATATGTTCCATCGTGGCGTTGCCGGGTTGCCAGCCGCGCTGGAGCAGCGCTGTCAGGAGAGCGCCCAGGTAAGGGGCCGGGCGGGTCAAGAAGTTCTTGGTGACGGGGATGACGTCCCAGCCCATCTCCTTGGCGAGCCAGTCTCGGCGGCGTGCGTCGTGGTTCCTGGCCTCTCGGCCGGTGTGGTGGCGTTCGCCGTCGTATTCGAGGCCGACGCGGAACTCGCGGTAGCCGAGGTCGATGTACAGCGAGTGGCCTTGCGGGCCCTGCACGGGGATCTGTGTTTCAGGGAGCGGGAAGCCCGTATCCACGACGGCGACGCGAACCCAACTCTCGCCGGGGGAGGCCGCGCCACGGTCACCGAGTCGGAGGATCTGACGCAGCCGATTGTTGCCGCGGTATCCACGCAGCGTCCGGGCCATCGCGGTGAGTTCCCCGACGTCCACGTCTCGCCGCAGGAACTGGTCCAGGGCCGCGACCGCCTCGTAGCGAGGGAGCCAGCGGGCGCAGTCGAGTGCGGTGCGGGCCGGGCATGTGAGGCGTACATCGGATTCCCTCACTACGTGTTCGGGTGGCAGTTCGACACTGTCGGGCGTGATCGGAGACGGGGCCGGCGGAGTCTCGGAGGTTCGGGAGGCGATGAGTTCGACGTCCCAGTCGAGCTCGTTCACCCCCGGAGGTAATACGTCCAGGCCCCATATCCATGCGGCCGTGCGCCGCGCGATGACGACCTCCTGGGGAAGGAGGCTGCTCAACGCCGCGGCACGCGCGGCGAGACCGGCTCCCTTGACGGGGACGAGATATGCGTCCGGGCCGATGGGGATGATCGAGTCGGCGCCTGTTCGCTTCCAGGTGAGGGTGAATCCGTCCATGGGATCGAGGATGCCTTGCCCGGCGGTTCCAGGAAGGCGACCGCAAGAATGTGGATAACTCCGAGTTTTCGCAGGTCAGTGAGCTAGTCGCGAGTTCGGTGGTCTGGCGGTTCCGCATCGGGCGCCGAGGGGGCCGGCGTTGCGGAGACCGCCTTCGTCGCCCACGCGGCCAGGCGGTTGATCAAGTCGGGAGTGGCCGCCACCTCGGCGTGGCCGAAGGCCGGTTCTATCCACAGTTCCCTCGGGTCGGACGCCGCCTCATAGAGCTGGTGGCCGTGCTCGACGGGGAAGAACGGATCCGCGGCCCCATGGACGACCAGCAGCGGCACCGGCGCGATCCGTCCGGCGACCTCGTGCGGTGCCTCTGGAACCGGGTCCCAGCCTTTGGGCGCGATCCGTGTGCCGCGTGCCATGCGGACCGCCATTCGGCCCGCGCGCCGTTCGATCGCCCAGTGCACGCGCCGCATCGGCACCGTTCCGCGGTAGTACCAGCGCGCGGGCGCGCTGACCGAGACCACCGCGTCCACCCCGCCGTACAGCGCAGCGTGCCTGACGACTATGGCGCCGCCCATGGAGAACCCCGTAAGGACAATTCTCTCGTATCCCCGTCGGCGGGCTGCCGCGACCGCCGCGTCGACGTCGAGCACCTCCCGGTCACCCACCGTTGAGTGACCGCCGGACCGGCCGTGGCCGCGGAAGTCGAGCGCGATGACACCGCCGTGGCGGCCGAGGGCCGCGGCGATGCGGCGAAGCGCGGGCAGGCGCCACGAGCAGGTGAATCCGTGCGCCAAGATGAAGCAGACCTCGCCACCGAAGGGCGTGTGACCTGCGTCGATCCGGACACCATCGGTGGTGTAGAGGGTGAGCGGTTCGGGATTCCCCACGCTTCAATGATCGCGCATCGGCTGCGGCGGCTCGAAAAAACTTTGCCCCGGCCCGTTGGAGAAGCGGCCCGCCGAACGATGGAGGGGTATGAACCACCCGGGAAAGCTGGAGCCCGACCCGGGGCCGGCCCTGCTCGCTCTCTATGACACGGCCTTGCCCGAGGTCTACGGCTACCTGCTGCCCAGGTGCGGCCGGCGCGCCCTGGCGGAGGACCTCACGGCCGAGACCTTCCTGGCCGCCGTGGAGGCGGTACGCAAGGAGCCGCCCCCGGCGCTGTCGGTCGCGTGGCTCGTCGGCGTGGCGCGGCACAAACTGGCCGACCACTGGAGGCGGGCGGCCCGGGAGCAGCGCGGCCTTCAGGCCCTGGACGGGGGCGTCTCAGACCCCGCGGCGGACCCGTGGGACGAACGCCTGGACGCGCTCGTCGCCCGAGACGTCCTCGGCACGCTGGCACCTCACCATCGGGCGGCTCTGACGCTGCGCTACCTCGACGGGCTGCCCGTCCCGCAGGTCGCCGAGCACCTCGGCCGGACGCTCCACGCCACCGAGGCACTGCTGACACGGGCGCGCAAGGCCTTTCGCCAGGCCTACACAGACCACTGTCCATCAGGGAATCGGGTCCCCCGGCAACCCGGCGGAAAGGAGGGCCACGATGACTGATCCGCTGGAGGCTCTCCGCACACCGGTCGTCCCGGTCGATCCCGACCCCGCCTTCGCGGCGCGGCTGCGTGAACGCCTGCGGCATGCGCTGCTGCAACCCAGAGGAGACATCATGGCGACGGCCACCATCCAGGAGACGCAGGCCGAGGTACGGTCACTCACCCCCTACCTGTGCGTCGACGACGGACGGCGCGCCCTGCGCTGGTACGCGGATGCGTTCGGTGCTGAACTCCGGGGCGAACCGATGGTGATGGAAGACGGACGTATCGGCCACGCCGAACTCGTCCTCGGCGACTCCGTCCTGATGCTCGCCGACGAATGGCCGGAGAACGGTCTGCTCGGCCCGAAGGCACGTGGCGGCCCCAGCCAGTCGCTCTACCTGAAGGTCCCCGACGTGGACATCGTCTTCTCCCACGCCGTCGAGATGGGTGCCGTGGCCCACCGTCCCGTGGCAGATCACCCCTACGGGCGCAATGGCGTCGTCATGGACCCGTTCGGCCACCGCTGGGTCATTTCGAGCCCGCTGGTGCCCGCACATCCACGGCTACGGCACGGCGATGTCGGATACACCTCGGTCCAGGTTCCGGATGTGGACCGCGCCGCCGCCTTCTATGGCTCTGTCCTCGGCTGGCACACGGTTCCCGAAGGCGTGGCGGCCGGTCGTCGCGTTGAAGGACTGCCCGAACAGCAGATCGGTCTCTTCGGCGGGCAGGAGCACCGAACCGTTCATCTGGCCTTCGCGGTCGAGGACGTCCACGAAGCGGTCCGGCGTATCCGCGATGCCGGCGGCGACGCCCAGGAGCCGACCGACGAGCCTTTCGGCCTCAGCGCCGCGTGCACCGACGACCAGGATCTGCGCTTCTCGGTCTACCAGCCTGCGGAGGCGGTCGGCCCCGTCGAGAGCGGGCAGGCGGAAGAGCCCGGCCTCACCGCTCACCACGGTGAGATCTCCTACCTCACCATCGGCGTGCCCGACATCGCCCGCGCGCGTTCCTTCTACGGCGAAGTGCTGAACTGGGAGTTCGCGCCGGGCCACACACCGGGCGGCTGGAGCGTCCGCCTCGGCGGAACGGAAGTCCGCCCCATGACCGGAATGTACGGCGGCGCCGACCGTCCCGTGGTGATCCCCATGTACACGGTCGACGACATCGAGCCCGCCGTCGCCCGCGTCCGGGAGGCCGGCGGCACCGCGACCGCCCCTGCCCGGCAGCCCTACGGGATCACCTCCGAATGCACCGACGACCAAGGGAGCCGCTTCTACCTGGGCCAGCACTGACGTTCCACACCAAACTCGGCTTCTCTCCGGCCCCCGCCACGGTCACGAGGGCGACGGACGTCAACATCCTCCTTACGGCCGCCCCAGCCCGCATCACGCCCAGCGCGTGGTCCCGTGCATCAGCGACCCCATGGCCACCCATAGGGAAATGACGGTTTAGGTATGTGTCCGCCGGAGTGGGCTGAAAGGACAGGGTGCTGGGTAGAAATCGAACGTGTCTGGTGGGCTGGTTGGTCGACGGGCTTTGGCGTCGGATTGGCTGGTATGGACAGCGAAGAGCGCACGCTGCAGGTGAAGGCACGCCGTACGCGGCGCGCTGGCGAGGGCGGAGCGACAGCGCGGCTGCCGGACGTTCCCGAAGCCTCTGCGGCGGCCTCGGCGTGCAGGCGTGAGGCCGGGGAGTACGCGCAGCAGGCGATGGTCTCTTCGGCGCGAGCCCACGACCGCGCAGCGCTGCTCCTGGAGGAGATGGCCACGGTCCATCCCGAGGAGGCCGAGCTGCACCTCCAGTCAGCGGCACGGCACCGCCGATGGGCCGACAATGACAGAAAGCTGGCCCGACAACACGCACCCCACGGCGACAAACCCGATGCTCCCTAGAAGACCACCGTCCTTCAGGCAAGTCGCCGACCGCCTTCCCGCCCGCTCCTGAGCGCCCGTGGTAGGCCCGGCATCTCCCGCGGTGCCGGGCCTGCCGGGTGTCCGCATTGTGGCCGTCGGGGGCGGGGCGCTTAGGTAGGAAGGTCATGTAAGGCTCTCTGGGAGGTCCTTGTGCGGGTTGGGGTTCTGCTCAACGAGCGGGGCGGCGCGGAGGCGCTGGGCAAGCTGGCCGACGACGTGCGGCGCGCGGCGGACGACGGGTTCTCCTCGGCGTGGATGTCGCAGATCTTCGGGGTGGACGCGCTGACCGCGCTGGCCGTGGCGGGGAGCGGCGTGCCCGGGATCGAGCTGGGGACGGCGGTCGTGCCGACGTATCCGCGGCATCCGGCCGTACTGGCGCAGCAGGCGAGGACGACCGCGCTGGCGCTGCGGGGGCGGTTCACGCTCGGCGTCGGGCTGTCCCACAAGATCGTCATCGAGGACATGTACGGGTACGACTTCGGCAGGCCGCTGCGGCACATGGACGAGTACCTGTCGGTGCTGGCGCCGCTGCTCAACGGGGAGAACGCCGCCTTCACGGGCGAGACGCTGCGAGGCCACATCGGGCTGAGCGTGCCGAACGAGGGGCGGGTTCCGCTGGTGCTGGCGGCGCTCGGCCCGAAGATGCTGAAGCTGGCGGCGGAGCGGGCGGACGGGACGGTGCTGTGGATGACCGGCCCCGTCACCGTCCGCGAGCACATCGTGCCGACCATCACGGCGGCGGCCGAGGCGGCCGGACGCGGCGCGCCGCGGGTCGTGTGCGTCCTGCCCGTGTGCGTCACCGGTGACGTGGAGCGCGCGCGGGAGCAGGCCGGGGAGACGTTCGAGGTGTACGGGGTGCTGCCGTCCTACCGGGCGATGATGGACCGGGAAGGCGTGGAGGGGCCGAAGGACATGGCCGTCGTCGGGGACGAGGACGCGGTCGCGGCGAAGCTGGAGGAGCTGTCCGAGGCGGGCGTCACCGATTTCGTCGCCGCCGAGTACGTGCCGGGCGACCGGCGCACCCGGGAGTTCCTGAAGACGGTCACGGCGAAATGAGCTCGTAGAGGTTGCCGCTGGCGTCGGAGAAGTAGAGGCCGCGGCCGCCGAGCGGGTGGTTCTCGTCGACGCGGCCGTTGTCGGCGTGGGCGGGTTCGTCGCCGTAGGGGATCTCGCGCGCGTCGAGGCGGTCCACGACCGTGTCGAAGGTGACGGCGTCCACGTCGAAGGCCAGGTGGTGGCCCTGCGGGTAGGCGACGGTCATGAAGTCGAGAGTGAGGCCGTCGTTCACGCGGATCGGGACGAAGTGCCGCGCGTGCGGGTGCGGGCCGGTGTACTCAAGGCCCATGACGGCGGCGAAGAAGCGGGCGGCCTCGTCGTTGTCGGCGGCCGTCACGATGGTGTGGTTCAGGGTGATCGTCATGCGGCGGTTCCTTCCTTGAGCGCGCCGTGCAGGAAGACGTCCAGGTACTCCTCGACGGAGAGGGGCTGCGTCTCGGGGCCGGCGGCGGGCCGGGCGCGGCTGAACACGAAGCCCATGAACAGGCCCGCGATCTGCTCGACGGGCAGGCGCAGCCGGTCCCGTTCGGGTTCGAACAGCTCGGCGAGCGCCTCGCGGGTGCGGGTCATGGCGGCGGCGCGGTCGGGGCCGGGCTCGCCGGCGCCGGGTTCGCGGCGCTCGCGGCGCCCGGTGGCGTGCAGCGCGCCGATCACCAGGCCCATGCGGGCGAGGTAGGCGTCGATCGCGGCGGCGGCCTCGGCGAGCCGCGCGGGCAGCGGCTGGTCGAGCGGGATGGCGCCGATCTCGGCGAGGACGTGGTCGGTCCGCAGGGCCTCGGCGACGCAGGCGTCGAGCAGTTCGTCCTTGTCGGCGAACACCCGGAAGATCGTCGCCTCGCCGATGCCGGCGGAGCGGGCGATCTGCGCGGTGGTGACGGCCATGCCGTGCTCGGCGACGAGCGGCAGGGCCGTCCGGATGATCATCTCGCGGCGCTGCTCCGGGCTCATTCCGGGGGCGCGCCGGCGGCTCTTGTCCTCCATGCCCGCCACGGTACGGAGTGAGTACTCACTCCGTCAACACCGAAGTGAGTACTCACTCCGCACAACCCGACAGATCAGCATACGGTGGCTGATACCGTTGCGATGCTGCGCGCCAGGAGCGAAGTCCGGTGGAAAATCCGGCGCTGTCCCGCAACTGTGGTGCCCCTCTCGAAGTGGCCGAGCCAGGTCGCCTCCTCGCGCGCCGACGATTGTCGACCTCGTGGAAGGGCGATCCGTCATGACGGGCCGCGGCTTCCCTGCACCAGCCAGGAGGCTCCTGTGAGACCCGTACGCACCTTGGGCGCGGTGATGGCGATCGGCGTCGTCACGCTCGCCGCCGCATGCGGCGGCGACGACGGCAAGTCCGGCGGCACGCCGGACGGGAAGGCCGTCACCGTCCAGGCCGCCAACGGGGCCGTGAACGTCCCGGCCAAGCCGAAGCGCATCGTCTCCCTCTCCCCCACCCACACCGAGACGCTGTTCGCCATCGGCGCCGGGCCGCAGGTGGTCGCGGTGGACGACTACTCCAACTATCCGGCCGGCACCCCGCGCACGAAGCTGTCGGGCTTCAAGCCGAACGCCGAGGCGATCATCGCCCACAAGCCGGACCTCGTCGTGTTGTCCGACGACATGGACGGCATCGTCAAGTCGCTGGAGAAGGTGAAGGTCCCGGTCCTGCTGGAGCCGGCGGCGAAGAACCTGGACGAGGCCTACGACGAGATCGGCGACCTCGGGAAGGCGACCGGGCACGAGGCCGAGGCCAGGAAGGTCACCGACGGCATGCGCGCGGACATCCAGAAGACGGTCGCCGCGTCGTCCAAGGCCAAGGGCCTCACGTACTACCACGAGCTGGACAACCAGCTCCATTCGGTGACCTCCCAGACCTTCGTGGGCCAGGTGTACGGGCTCTTCGGCCTCCAGAACATCGCCGACAAGGCGGACAAGGCGTCCGGCGGCTACCCGCAGCTGTCCCGCGAGTACCTGCTCAAGCAGGACCCGGACCTGATCTTCCTGGCCGACACCAAGTGCTGCGGGCAGAACGCCGCCGCCCTCACCAAGCGCCCCGGCTGGTCGGACCTGGACGCGGTCGGGCACGACGGCGTGGTGGAGCTGGACGACGACATCGCCTCCCGCTGGGGGCCGCGCCTGACGGAGTTCGTCAAGGCGATCGGCGACGCGGTCCAGAAGGTTCAGTGACCGCTGCCGCCGAGGGCGCCCGCCCGTGAGCAGGCGCCGACCGCACACCGGGGACGTCCCGGCCGATCCTGAGGACGCGGCCGGGACGTCCCCGGACGTCCGCACAGGTCCCGAGGACGTCTCCGGTCGGGAGCCGGGCGACGGCGAGAGCGCGAATCTCCGGGTCGCCCGCGCGGACTCCGAGGACGTCTCCGGGCAGGCGGCCGAGACCTCCGGCGGCCGCGCCAAGGCACGGACGCGTCTCGCAGGCGTCGCCGCTCTGGACGGTGCCGGCGCGCCGCACGGCCTGCGGGGCCAGGCCAGGCTGCGGCCGCTGCCGCTGGCCGTTGCGGTCGGGCTGCTCGGCGCGACGCTGCTGGCGGGGGTGCTGGTGGGGTCGGCCGGGCTGCCCGTCGGCGGGGTCCTGAAGGCGCTGGCCGACAGGATCCCGTTCGTGCACGTCGACAGTGGTCTCGGCGTCATCGACGAGAACGTGCTGTTCCAGCTGCGGGTGCCGCGAGCGCTGATGGCGGCGCTGGTCGGCGGGATGCTCGCCGTCGCGGGCGCCGGGTACCAGGGCGTGTTCCGCAACCCGCTCGCCGACCCGTACCTGCTGGGCGCGGCGGCGGGGGCGGGTGTCGGGGCGACGATGGTCATCGCGCTGGTGCCGGGCGACCCCGGGTACGCGGTGCCGCTCGCGGCGTTCGTCGGCGCGATCGGCGGGGTCGCCCTGGCGTACCTGCTCGGCAGCGCCGCGGCGGGACGCGGGAACGGGACGGCGACGCTGGTGCTGGCCGGCGTCGCTGTGTCGTCGTTCCTCGCCGCGGTGCAGACGCTGATCCAGCAGATGAGGGCGGAGGAACTGCAGCGGATCTACTCGTGGATCCTCGGCGGGGTCGGGTCGGCCGACTGGCACCAGCTGGCGCTCGTCTTCCCGTACGCGCTGGTGTCCACCGTGGTGCTCCTCGCCCACGGCCGGCTGCTGGACGTGCTGAGCGTCGGCGACGAGGAGGCGGCCTCGCTCGGCCTGTCGGCGTCGCGGGTCCGGCTGACGGTGCTGGTGGCGGCGTCGCTGGCGACGGCGTCGGCGGTCGCGGTGAGCGGGCTGATCGCGTTCGTCGGCATCGTGGTCCCGCACGTGGTGCGGCGGCTGGCAGGCGGGTCGTACCGGATCGTGCTGCCGCTGTCGCTGCTGGGCGGCGCGGCGTTCCTGGAGGTGGCCGATCTCGTGGCGCGGACCGTGATCAGGCCCGGGGAGCTCCCGCTCGGCGTGGTGACGGCGTTCGTCGGCGGGCCGTTCTTCGTCGTGGTGCTGCGCGCGTCCCGCCGGCAGGTGGACACGTGACCGTCTCGGTGCGGGGCCTGGACGTCTCGCTCGGCGGGCGGCAGGTGCTGGAGGGCGTGTCGGTGGAGGTCCCGGCGGGCTCGTGGACGGCCGTCATCGGGCCGAACGGCGCGGGCAAGTCGACGCTGCTGCGCGCGGTCCTCGGCCTGGTGCCGTCCCGCGGCGAGATCACCCTCGCGGGCGCGGACCTGCAGTCGCTCAAGCCGAGGCAGCGTGCCCGGCTCGTCGCCTACGCCCCGCAGAGCCCGAACCTTCCGGTGGGCATGACGGTGTACGACTACACGCTGCTCGGGCGCTCCCCCTACGTGCCGCATCTGGGCCGGGAGAGCGCCCGCGACCGGGCCATCACCGGAGAGGTCCTCGACCGGCTGGGCCTCACGCCCTTCGCGGACCGCCCCCTGGACCACCTCTCCGGCGGTGAGCGGCAGCGGGTGGTGCTGGCCCGCGCGCTCGCGCAGCAGACCTCGGTGCTGCTGCTGGACGAGCCGACGACCGCGCTCGACATCGGTCACCAGCAGCAGGTGATGGAGCTGATCGACCGGCTGCGGCTGTCGGACGGGCTGACCGTGGTGACCACGATCCACGACCTGACGCTCGCCGGGCAGTACGCCGACGGGCTCGTGCTGATCTCCGGCGGGCGGGTGGCCGCGTCCGGCCCGCCCGGCCTGGTCCTCACCCGCGACGCCGTCGAGGAGCACTTCGACGCCCGTGTGAGCGTCACCCCCGGGCCGGGCGGCCGGCCGATCCTGTCGCTGGAGCGTCCGTGAACCTCGAGACGGTGTGGCGGGTGGAGGACGGCAGGCGGCTCGCCTCGACGGTGTGGCGGGCCGGCCCCGGCCATCGGATGATCTCCTCGGCGATGCTGGGCGGCGGGATCGGCCCGGCCCGCTGGGTGCTGAACGCCCAGGTGCCCGGTGCCTACGCGCGCACCGACCCGGTCGCGCACCTCGCCGAACTCGCGGCGGCGGAAGGCCTGGAGGGCCCCGGCGTCGGGATGCTCACGGCGGCCTCGGTGGCGCGCACGGTGCGGCGGGAAGGCGAGGGCGTGAGCGTGTCGGCGACGGTCGGGCTGCGCGTCCCGACCTGGGCGGCCTCCCCCGCCGGGACGCCCGACGCCGAACTGGCCCCGCTTGAGGGGGACGGGACGCGGGCCTACAGGCCGGGGACGATCAACATCGTGGTCGCCGTCCCCGTCGCGATGAGCGACGCGGCACTGGTGAACGCGGTCGTCACCGCCACCGAGGCCAAGACGCAGGCGCTGCTCGAAGCGGGCTTCCCGTGCACGGGCACGGCGTCCGACGCGATCTGCGTCGCGGCCGCGACCGGCGGAGCGCCGGAGGTCTTCGCCGGGCCCCGCTCCACCTGGGGCGCGCGGATCGCCCGGACCGTGCACGCCGCCGTCAACGCCGGGGCCCTGGACTACGCCGCCCGGCTGGAGGCGCGCGGCTAGGGCCGGCCGCCGTACCACCCCGGTGCGGTACGGCGGCCGGTCTCAGGGCCAGTGCAGTTGGGGGGTCGGGCCTCACCTCCTCCCTGTGGGTCGCGCGGCCGGCATGACGGTCAGCCGGCGTGAGGAAGACGATGCCCGTTGTGCCCCCCGTGTCCGTATCCGTTGCGGCGCAGGGGGTCGGTGGCGAGCGGGTCGCCGCCGTCCAGCAGGGACCCGTTCATCGGCGGCAGGGAGTGCAGCCCGGTCGGCGGTTCCCGGTCGACGACCGGGCGCGGCCCGGCCGGGCCGTCCGCGCGCCCCTCCGACAGGGCGGTGAGCGCGTCGACGCGGCGGCGTGCGCGATCGGCCTCGGCGCGGGCGGCGTCCCGCTCGGCGGTCAGCGCCCGCACCGCGGCGCGCAGCTCCTCGGTGGCGCGGCCGAGCTGCCAGTTGTGCTGCTCCAGCTCGCGGGCCCGCGCCTGGATCTGGTCGCGGTCGGCGACGGCCTGCCCCCGTTTGGCCTCGGCGTCGCGGACGGCGGAGCGCAGGTCCTCGGCGGCGCGGGTCGCGGCGGCGGCCTCGACGCGCTGCCCCTCGACGAGGGTCTCGGCCTCCGACAGCCGCCCGTGCAGGGTGACGAGTTCGGCGCGGGCGCTCTCCAGGGAGGCGAGCAGTTCACCCTCCCTGGCGGCCACGCGGTCGCGTTCGCGCTCGGCGGCGAGGCGGGCGGCGCCCGCGCCGTCGGCGTCGTCCCTGGCCTCCTGGCGCTCCCGCCGCGCGGCGTCCCGTTCGGCCGCGAGCCGCTCGGCCTCGGCGCGGGCGGACGCCGCCTCCTGCTCGGCGGCCTCGGCGCGGGCGCGGGCGGTGGCCGTCTCGCGCCACGCCACCTCAGCCTGCCGCTGGGACGCGTCGCGCTCCCGCTGCGCGAGCGCGACGAGCCCGGCGGCCTCGGCGCGGGCCTCGGCGATCCGCCGCTCGACGCCCGCGACGCTCAGCTCGGCGATCAGCGACCCGGCGAGCCGGTCGGCGAGGCCCTCCAGCCGGTCGACCATCTCCCACGTCCAGGCGACCTGGCCGGTGAGGCCGGGCGACTCCAGCCCGCGCTCCCGGCTCTCGCGCGCGGCCCGCTCGCACGCGCCGTCGCCGTCCTGGCAGTAGCGGACGGTGCGGGCGCCGCGCACCGGCTGCGGCACGGGCCGTCCGCAGCCGGCGCACGGCCAGACCGCGACCGGGTCACCGAGGCATGCGATCCCGGCACGGTCGTCTTCGGTGGCCGGCGGCCCCGCCGCGCCGGCCGGCGGGGCGTCGGGCAGCGCGGCGGAAGACCCGCGCGGGCCCGCCGGATCTTCTCGCTCGGCGTAGGAGGCGGGGTCGGTGATGACGGGAAGGTCGGTCTGCGTCGGGGCGGCGGGGGTCGGGGCGACGTTGTCGAACGGGGCGACCTTCTGGTCTTCCATGTGCCGTTGTACGCACGGCGGCCCGGAGGCGTTCGACGGTCTCGGCGACGAGTTGCGCCCCGGCCGTCCCGGCGGCTCAGTCCCCGTGTTCGCGCAGGTAGGCCTCCCGCACGCGGCGGCGGCTGAGTTTGCCGGACGGCGTGCGCGGCAACGATTCGCGGAACTCCAGGCGGCGGGGGTGCTTCAGCTTCGCCAGCCGCGGCCCGCAGTGCGCGAGCAGTTCGGCGGCGAGCCGCTCACCCGGCTCGGCGTCCCCGGCGGGTTCGACGAGCGCGACGACGCGCTGCCCCCAGTCGTCGTCCGGGACGCCGATGACGGCGACGTCGCCGACCGCCGGATGCTGGAGCAGGACGGCCTCGATCTCGGCGGGGTAGACGTTGACTCCGCCGGAGATGATGAGGTCGGTGCGGCGGTCGCTCATGTAGAGCCAGCCGTCCTCGTCGAGGCGGCCGAGGTCGCCGGGGGTGTAGTAGGCGTCCCGCATGGCGGCGGCGGTCTTGGCCGGGTCGCCGTGGTACTCGAAGCCGGGCTGCCCGGCCGCGTAGATGAGGCCGGTCTCCCCCGGCGGCAGCTCGGCCCCCTCGGGATCGAGGATCTTGATCTGCACACCGTCGACCGCTCGCCCGACCGTCCCCGGACGGGCGAGCCACTCGTGCGGGGTCGCGACGACGACCGGGCCGCTCTCGGTGGAGCCGTAGTACTCGTAGAGGACGGGCCCCCACCACTCCATCATCTTCTGCTTCGTCTCTACGGGTACGGGAGCGGCGCTGTGGTACACCTGCCGCAGAGTCGACAGGTCGTACCGGGCCCGGACGCCGGCCGGCAGGGCCAGCATCCGGTGGAACATCGTCGGCACCATGAACGTGTTGGTGACGCCGTGCCGCTGGATCAGTTCCAGGGTGTGCTCGGGGTGGAAGCGCGGGGCGACGACGACGGCGTGGCCGAGGTTCAGCGCCATCATCGCGTGGACGCAGGGCGCGGAGTGGTAGAGCGGCCCGACGGCGAGGTGCACCTCGTCGCCGGGCTCCAGCCCGAGGTGCCGCGCCAGCGTCCGCCGCATGATGTCCATCAGCACCTCGGGCGCGATGTCGAGCAGGGGCCGCCGGACGCCCTTCGGCCGTCCCGTCGTCCCGGAGGTGTAGAGCATCACCGAACCCATGCGCCGCCGGGCGGGCGGTTCCGCGCTGCCGGTCGCGCAGAGCGCGGCCATCGACCGGTACCCGTCGCCGGTGTCGACGCTCACCCGTCCCTCGGCCGGGACGCCCGCCTCGCCGGCCGCGCCGGCCACCGCCTCGGCCAGCGCGCTCTCGGTGATGACGGCCTTCGCGCCGCTGTCGCCCAGGATGTAGCCGATTTCCGGCGCGGTCAGGTGGCGGCTCACCGGAACCAGGTACAGGCCCGACTGGAGCGCGGCGAGCAGGACGGTGAGGAACTCGGGCCGGTTGCCGAGGACGGTGGCAAGAGTGTCGCCCGGACCCAGCCCGAGCCCGGCCAGGGCGTTGGACAGCCGGTTCGCCTCGGCGTGCAGTTCGCCGTAGGACATCGGCACGCCGGGGGCCAGCACGGCGGGACGGTCCGGGTCGTGGCGCGCGATCTCGTAGAAGCCGACACCCTCGACGCCCATACGGCTCTCCTCTGGTCCGGGCCCGACGACCGAATGGTCTTCGGTTCCATATGACCGATCCTCCGCCGGCCCAGTCAAGGCCGCCGGGGCCGACGGCGGCGTCCGCCCCGGCGGCGGTCCACCAAGATCGGCCGACCCCGGTCAGTCACATTCCATGACGCCCCGCATCGGGCTACGTATCATGAGGTCGCGTTTGCCGGGGGGCCGACAAGTCGATACCTGCGCGGCGATGGGGCATGAATGAGCGGACCGTACGACGGTGACGGGTCCCGGAATTCCGGACGCCGGGACGAGCCGCAGGAGTGGCCCGAGCGGATACTCCAGGGTCTGCTGATCGACTTCTGCTGCACCCTCGTCATCAGCGGCGGCCTGAGAGTCTTCGACGCGTTCTCCTGGTGGAACGCACTCGCGACAATGGCCACGGTGATGCTCGCGACCGTCCTGCTGTTCGTGGTCTTTCCCGGCACGATGCACGGCGTTCTGGAGTGGACGTGGAAGGCGCTGCGCCTGACCGCGCCCGCGACCGCGTGGACGCTGGCCGGGGCGGCAACGATGGCCCTGGTCCTTCTCGCGGGCTATGGCGCGTACAACCTGTGGGACGGCGCGCGGCCGTGCGGCCAGCCGCTGGAACTGCGCATGCTGACCGGCCAGGACTCGCTTACGGCGCTGCGCGGGGCGGCCCAGGATTTCGAGCGCGACACGGGGAAACGGGGCTGCCGCAAGTACAGCGTGACCGTCGTCCCGGAGCCGGGCCCGGTCGCGCTCTCCGATGGATTCGCCCGCTTGTGGCGGAGCAGCGTGTCGGCGGAGAACGAGCAGCTCTTCGGCCCGCAGCCCGATATCTGGATCCCGTCGTCAACCGCCGAGTACGAGTACGTCTCGCACGCCGCCGTCTCCGAGAGTGGACGCCTGACCCAGTCCTGTCCGCCCACGGCGAAGCATCCCGATGACGATACCCACAGCCTGGAACTCTGCGGTTCGCTCGGAACGTCACCGCTGGTACTCGCGCTGTTCCCCAAGGCCAACGCGCCCGTTGCCGACTCGCGTACGGATCCCATCAATTCCTCGACCGAGGATCTGCTGAAAACCATTTCGGATGCCGGCGTTCGGCTCCGCAATATCGCCCGCCCCGTCCCGGAGACCTCGGGAGCCGCCTTGGCGGTGACGCCCGTGCTGTACGGCCCGAGAAGCGCAGGGGACGCTGAGGCCGCGGAGGCCGAACGGTTCGCCGAGCCCGCGGACCTCGTCACCCCGGACGCGGTGTCGCTGCTGTGCCGCTTCCGGCTCCAGATGGCCGCGTCCGGCGACGGGCCTCCGGACGACGTCGCGGTGATCGCTCCCGAACAGGTGCTCTTCGACTACGACATGGGCTTCACGCTCGGCGATGACGACCGTTGCCACCGGGTCGACCTCCTCGACCGGGATCCGAAGTACAAGAAATGGCAGCTGTATCCGCACTACGCAAGTGACCTGCCACTGCTCGACTACCCCTTCGTCAAGGTCCGCTGGCAGGGGCAGGACTCGGAGGAGCGGAACGCCGCCGTCAACGAGTTCCGGCGCTGGCTGAAGGACAATCCCCTGACCATGCGCGGGTTCCGGGACCGTTCCGGCAAGGCGCCCTCGGCATCCGCGGAGGACAAGGAAAACGACACGCTGCCAAACATTCAGACTTTCCTGGAATACAGTAAGTTGCCAAAGAAAGTGCCCTACCCCGGACGGACGGGATTTCAGGAGATCCTGGATCGGATCAAGAACGCGCGCCCCAAGAGCTCGATCCATCTCATGGTGGACGCGTCCACGTCGATGGGCAGCGCCTCCGGCGGGAACGGCGGCTCGCGGCTCGGTCGCGGAGCGGCCGTCCTGCAGAACCTGGTGTCCCAGCTCCAGTCGACCGATCGTGTGGACCTCCAGTTCTCGGCCACGTCCCCCTCGATCGGGCTCGGCGGCTTCCGCGTCGAGCAGAACGCCGCTTCCGCGAACAAGGAAACGATCATGAGGAACCTCCAGGCGATGTCGGCGACCGGCAGGGACACGGCGCTCGACGACATCGCCCGGGCGACCGATCTCGCCCGGGGAAAGCAGGTGATCGTCCTGCTCACCGACGGGCAAGGGCCGAAGAGCACCCCGGGGCTCGACTCCCGCACGGCACGCCTGTCCGACTTCTTCCGCCGGCACGCTCCGGACGGGCGCCTGCGGCTGACCGTGGTACTCACGGGACCGGCCACCTGCGGGGACACCCCCGTCCGCGAGATCGTCGCCTCGCTTCCGGACCGCGCGGGGACCTGCGTGGAGCTCGACGACGCGCCGGAGGCGACCCAGGCCGCGAGAATCCTGTCGGACCTCAGATGGGGCGGGCGAGCATGAGGGGAGCATGAGGATGACCTCCTGGCCGCGCTTCCCCGTCCGGCCGCACGGCCGGTCCTGGATCTTCTTCACCGGCGGGGCGGTGGTCGCGCTGCTCACCGGGGCCGCCGGACTCCTCTACCCGGCCTCCTCCTACACCCCGCTGTCCTCGAAGTGCGAGCACAGCGAACTGTTCGTCGTGGGCGGCACGGACATCAGCCTCAACTACGAGCGACGCAGGCTCATCTCGCAGTGGAACGAGGAGCATCGGCACGCCACGCTCGTCGAGGTGTCGGACTCCACGGACCTGCAGCACAGCCAGATCAAGGCCATGGAGGAGTCCGGCGGCTGCGCCTACGACGTACTGATCATGGACAACACGTGGACCGCGCAGTTCGCCGAGAGCGGGTACCTGCGTCCCCTCGACGATCCCGAGGACCCGGAGGACTTCTTCCCCAACGCGCTCCGGACCGGTTGGTGGCACGGCGATCTCTACGCCGTCCCGTTCAACGTGGACGTCGGGCTGCTCTACCGCCGCACCGACATGCCGACGAAAACGGAACAGCCCGACTCATGGGCTCGTCTCATCGACTCCCCTGTCATCATGCAACTCGCCGACTACGAAGGCCTGACCGTGAACGCACTCGAAAGGGTGTGGAACAGCGGAGGCGCCGATTTCACGGGAGAGGGCGGTCGGGGTGAGAAGTACCTCCGTGAGAACGTCTACCAGGCGCTGGAGGAATTCGCTACGAGGGCCAAGCCCGATCTCGAGGCACGGAAGTATCACGAGCGAGAGAGCATCGACGCGTTCGCCTCCAATTCGCAGAAGGCCCGCTCCTCCACTGCGCGCCTGATGCGCAACTGGCCCTACGCGTTCTCGACGCTCGCCGCCGAGCCGCAGATGCAGAAGGACGGAGGTCTGAGGTTCGAGGTGAGCGCCCTGCCCGGCCGCACCGTTCTCGGCGGGCAGAACCTCGCCGTCGCGAAGCGGTCCCCCCACGCCGCGGATGCCGAGAGGCTGGTCAAGTTCCTCACCGAAGTGAAGAACCAGAAAGAGCTCTTCGCGTGTGGTGGGCTCGCCCCCGCCCGCTATTCGGCGCTCGGCCTGCGGCCCGGCCAGAAGGTGCCCGAGAACTGGCCGATCGCCAAATGCTCGGAACTCGACAGGAGCATGACCGGCCTGGATGAGACGCATGTCCTCGACCACGAACAACTCCAGGAGCTCGGCCGGGCGATCGTGACCGCGCTGCCCGGCGCGTCACCGCGGCCGGTGACGGCTCACTACAGCACGTTCAGCCGCACGTTCCGCGGCTGCGTCGTGAAGATGATCAACAACAAGCCCGTCGGTGAGCGGACGTTCGCCCGCGCGGTGCGCCGCTCGCTGGACGGCCAGACGGCCTCCTGCTAGCCCCGGTCGGCGGCAGGCGCCGTCCCCGCCCGGCCGTCCGGAGAGGCGCTCTCCGGTAGGAGAGAGTCCGCGGCGGCGGCGAGGGCCGTGCGGGCCATGCCGTGCAGGAGGTCGGCCATCGCGGCGCGGTCGAGGCCCTGCGCTGCGCTGCGCGGGGTGGAGTTGAGCAGGCCGAAGCAGGCGTGGACGGCGGCGCGGATGCGCTCGTCCGGAAGCCGCGGGCTGAGGCGGCGCAGGACGGCGACCCACTCCTCGACGTAGGCGCGCTGGAGGCGGCGGATGCGGTGGCGCTGCGGCTCGGGGACGTTGTCGAGTTCCCGCTCGTGCACGGTGATCAGCGCGGGGTTGTCGAGGGCGAACGCGATGTGCCAGCTCAGCAGCGCGTCGACGGCGCGCCCCGGGTCGGGTTCGGCGGCGCGCCGCAGGCCTTCGGCGAGGAGCCGCTCGCTGATGTCGAGGAGCATCTCGGCGAGGACGGCCTCCTTGCCGCTGAAGTGGCGGTAGAGGGCGGGGCCGGTGAGCCCGACGGCCCGGCCGAGGTCGCCGATGGACGCCCCGTGGTAGCCGCGGCGCGCGAACAGCTCGGCGGCGGCGCCGAGGATCTCGGCCCGGCGCGGGTTGGGCGGGCCCGGCGGCGCCTCGGCCGGATGCGACGTCATGCGCCCAGTCTAGACTAGAGTTGTTAACGACCGTTAACATCAGCATTGTTAATGAGCGTTAACCGGGAAGGGGGGTCATGAGCGGACCCGAGATCGGCTCGCACGCCGACGCCGGCGGCGAGGCGTTCAAGGCGAGCGCCGCGCACAACGAGGCGCTCGTCGCGCAGCTGCGCGACCGCGTCGACCGGGCGGGCCGCGGCGGACCCGAGCGCGCCCGCGAGCGGCACGTGGCGCGCGGCAAGCTGCTGCCCCGCGACCGGGTCGACACGCTGCTGGACCCCGGCTCGCCCTTCCTGGAGCTGTCGCCGCTGGCCGCGAACGGCATGTACGGAGACGAGGCGCCGGGCGCGGGGATCATCACCGGCGTCGGGCGGGTCTCCGGCCGCGAATGCGTCATCGTCGCCAACGACGCCACCGTCAAGGGCGGCACGTACTACCCGGTCACGGTGAAGAAGCACCTGCGGGCGCAGGAGGTGGCGCTGCAGAACCGCCTCCCCTGCCTCTACCTGGTCGACTCCGGCGGCGCGTTCCTGCCGCGCCAGGACGAGGTGTTCCCCGACCGCGAGCACTTCGGCCGCATCTTCTACAACCAGGCCACCATGTCCGGCCGCGGCATCCCGCAGATCGCGGCGGTGCTGGGCTCCTGCACGGCGGGCGGCGCCTACGTCCCGGCGATGAGCGACGAGGCCGTCATCGTCCGCGGCCAGGGAACGATCTTCCTCGGCGGGCCGCCGCTGGTGAAGGCCGCCACCGGCGAGGTCGTGACGGCGGAGGAGCTCGGCGGCGGCGAGCTGCACTCGCGCACGTCCGGCGTGACCGACCACCTCGCCGAGGACGACGCGCACGCGCTGCGGATCGTCCGCGACATCGTCGCCACGCTGGGTCCGCGCGAGCCGCGCCCGTGGGAGGTCGCGCCGCCCGAGGAGCCGGCCGCCGACCCGTCCGAGCTGTACGGGATCGTCCCGCCGGACTCGCGCACCCCCTACGACGTGCGCGAGGTCATCGCCCGCATCGTCGACGGCAGCCGCTTCCAGGAGTTCAAGAAGGAGTACGGCGCGACGCTCGTCACCGGGTTCGCGCGCATTCACGGGCACCCGGTCGGGATCGTCGCCAACAACGGCATCCTGTTCGGCGAGTCGGCGCAGAAGGGCGCGCACTTCATCGAGCTGTGCGACCGGCGCAGCGTCCCGCTGGTGTTCCTGCAGAACATCACCGGGTTCATGGTCGGGCGCGAGTACGAGGCGGGCGGCATCGCCAAGCACGGCGCGAAGATGGTGACCGCCGTCGCGTGCGCCCGCGTCCCGAAGTTCACCGTCGTGATCGGCGGCTCGTTCGGCGCCGGCAACTACGCGATGTGCGGCCGGGCGTACTCGCCGCGCTTCCTGTGGATGTGGCCGAACGCCCGCGTCTCGGTCATGGGCGGCGAGCAGGCGGCGAGCGTCCTCGCCACCGTCCGCCGCGACCAGATGGAGGCGCGCGGCGAGGAGTGGCCCGCCGAGGACGAGGAAGGGTTCAAGGCGCCGATCCGCGAGCAGTACGAGGCACAGGGCAACCCGTACTACTCCACGGCGCGGCTGTGGGACGACGGGGTGATCGACCCGCTCGACACCCGGCGCGTGCTCGGGCTCGGGCTGTCGGTCGCGGCCAACGCACCGCTGGAGCCGGTCGGCTACGGCGTCTTCCGGATGTGAGGGTGTTGATGTTCGACAGCGTCCTGGTCGCCAACCGCGGGGAGATCGCCGTCCGCGTGTTCCGCACGCTGCGGCGGCTCGGCATCCGGTCCGTGGCCGTCCACACCGGGGCCGACGCCCTGGCGCGCCACGTACGGGAGGCGGACGAGGCACTGCTCATCCCCTCGTACCTGGACATCGAGGCCGTCATCGCGGCCGCCCGCGACGCCGGCGCGTCGGCGGTGCACCCCGGGTACGGGTTCCTCGCCGAGAACACGGCGTTCGCGAAGGCGTGCGGCGAGGCGGGGCTGGTGTTCATCGGACCGCCGCCCGGCGCGATCGACGCGATGGGCGACAAGATCCGCGCGAAGCGGACCGTCGCGGCGGCCGGCGTCCCCGTGGTCCCCGGGCGGGACGAGCCCGGCCTGTCCGACGCCGAACTGGAGGCCGCGGCGCTGGAGGTCGGGCTGCCGGTGCTGCTCAAGCCGTCCGCGGGCGGCGGCGGGAAGGGCATGCGGCTCGTCCGGGACGCCGCGGACCTGCCGGAGGCGATCGCGTCCGCCCGGCGGGAGGCGCGCGGCTCGTTCGGCGACGACACGCTGCTCGCCGAGCGGTTCGTCGAGAACCCGCGGCACATCGAGATCCAGGTCTTCGCCGACGCCCGCGGCGGCGCCGTACACCTCGGCGAGCGCGAGTGCAGCCTCCAGCGCCGGCACCAGAAGATCGTCGAGGAGGCGCCGTCCCCGCTGCTGGACGCCGCCGCGCGCGAGCGGATGGGCGCCGCCGCCGTCGCCGCCGCGCAGGCCGTCGGGTACGTGGGCGCCGGGACGGTCGAGTACATCGTCTCGGCCGACCGCCCCGACGAGTTCTTCTTCATGGAGATGAACACCCGGCTCCAGGTCGAGCACCCCGTCACCGAGCTCGTCACGGGGCTCGACCTGGTCGAGCTCCAGTTCCGGGTGGCCGCGGGAGAGCCGCTGCCGTTCACGCAGGACGACGTGTGCCTCGACGGGCACTCGATCGAGGCCCGCGTCTACGCCGAGGACCCGGCGCGCGGCTTCCTGCCCACGGGCGGGCGGGTGCTCGCCCTCGCCGAGCCCGAGGCCGCGCGGGTCGACTCCGGGCTGGACGTCGGGACGGAGGTCGGCGGCTCCTACGACCCCATGCTCGCCAAGGTCATCGTCCACGGCGCCGACCGCGCCGAGGCGCTGCACAAGCTCGATCGCGCGCTCGCGTCCTACACGCTGCTCGGCGTCCCGACGAACGTCGCGTTCCTGCGCGCGCTGCTGCGGCACCCCTCGGTCGTCTCCGGCGACCTCGACACCGGCCTGGTCGAGCGCGCCCTGGACGACCTGGTCGCGGGAACGGCCGTCCCACCCGAGGTCCTCGCCGCCGCCGCGCTGGAGCGGATGCTCGACCTGGAGTCCGGCGACGACCCGTGGGACGTCCCGGACGGATGGAGGCCCGGCGCCCACGCCTGGGCCCCGTGGATCATCACCCCGTCCGGCGGCGACCCGGTGGAGGTCCGCGTGCAGGGCAGGGCGGCGTCCGCGCGCGTCGCCGTCGGCGGCGAGCCGCCGGTCGCCGCGTCCCTCACCAGGCCGTTCACGCTGACCTACGGTGGGAGGACGACCTCGTTCGCGAGCGCCCGGGACGGGAGCACGCTGTGGCTCGGCCGCGACGGGCACGCGTGGGCGCTGGGCGAGCACGTCCGCGCCGAGGGCGGAGCCGACGCCGGCGCCGCGGGCGACGGGGTGCTGCGCAGCCCGATGCCCGGGACGGTCCTGGCGGTCAAGGCGGCCGAGGGCGACCGCGTCGAGGCCGGGCAGCCGCTCGTGGTCGTCGAGGCGATGAAGATGGAGCACACGGTCACCGCGCCGCTCGCCGGCGTCGTGGCGAAGCTGCCGGTCCGCGCGGGCGCGCAGGTCGCCCTCGACGCGGTGCTGGCCGTGATCGAGGAGGCGTGACGGTGGCGGTGGTTCCCCTCTCCGGCCTGCCCGAGCGGGTCACGATCTACGAGGTCGGGCCGCGGGACGGGCTGCAGAACGAGAAGGCGGTCGTCCCCGCCGAGGTCAAGGCGGAGTTCGTGACCCGGCTGGCGGACGCGGGGCTGCGCACGATCGAGACGACCAGCTTCGTCCACCCGAAGTGGGTGCCGCAGCTGGCCGACGCCGAGCAGCTGCTCGACATCCTGCCGCGCTCCCCTCACCTGCGGTATCCCGTCCTGGTGCCGAACGAGCGGGGCCTGGACCGGGCCCTCGCCAACGGCGTCACCGAGATCGCGATCTTCGGCAGCGCCACCGAGACGTTCGCCCGCCGCAACCTCAACCGCACCGTGGACGAGTCCCTCGCGATGTTCGCCCCGGTCGTGGAGCGGGCGCGCGCCGAGGGCCTCTGGGTGCGCGCCTACGTGTCGATGGTGTGCGGCGACCCGTGGGAGGGCGACGTCCCCGTCGAGCAGGTCGTGTCCGTCGCGTCCCGGATGATGGACATGGGCTGCTCCCAGCTCAGCCTCGGCGACACCATCGGCGTCGGCACGCCCGGCCAGGTCACCGCGCTCATCGAGGCGCTGGGCGAGGCCGGCATCGGCACCGACCGGCTCGCCGTCCACTTCCACGACACCTACGGGCAGGCACTGGCCAACACCCTCGCCGCGCTCCGCGCGGGCGTCACCGTCGTGGACGCCTCGGCGGGCGGCCTCGGCGGCTGCCCGTACGCCGAGAGCGCCACCGGCAACCTGCCCACCGAGGACCTCGTCTGGATGCTGGACGGCCTCGGCGTCGAGACGGGCGTCGATCTCGCCGGGCTGGTGGCCACGAGCCGCTGGATGGCGGGCCGCCTGGGCCGTCCCAGCCCGTCCCGCGTAGTGCAAGCCCTGTCACCTGAATCGGAGTAGCCAATGATCGACTTCACGCTGGGCGAGGAGCAGGAGGAGCTGCGGCGCACGGTCGAGCGGTTCGCCCGCGAGAGCGTCGCCCCGGTGATCGGGGACCTGTACGAGCGCGGCGAGTTCCCCTACGAGATCGTCGCCGCGATGGGGAAGATGGGGCTGTTCGGGCTGCCGTTCCCCGAGGAGCACGGCGGCATGGGCGGCGACTACTTCACGCTCTGCCTGGCCCTGGAGGAGCTGGCGCGCGTCGACTCGTCCGTCGCGATCACCCTGGAGGCCGGGGTGTCGCTGGGCGCGATGCCGATCTACCGGTTCGGGTCCGCGGAGCAGAAGGAGCGGTGGCTGCCGCAGCTCACCTCCGGCGAGCGGCTGGCCGGCTTCGGGCTGACCGAGCCGGGCGGCGGGTCGGACGTCCCCGGCGGCATGCGCACCACGGCCCGGCTGGACGGCGACTCCTGGGTGATCAACGGGTCCAAGTCGTTCATCACCAACTCCGGCACCGACATCACCGCGTTCGTGACCGTGACCGCGTTCACCGGCGAGGGCGAGATCTCCACGATCATCGTCCCGAACGGGACGCCGGGCTTCACGGTCGGGCGCAAGTACTCCAAGGTCGGCTGGTCGGCGTCCGACACGCGGGAGCTGTCGTTCGACGACGTCCGCGTCCCGGCCGGGAACCTCGTCGGCGAGCGCGGCCGGGGGTACGCCCAGTTCCTGCGGATCCTGGACGAGGGGCGCATCGCGATCGCCGCGCTGTCGGTCGGCCTCGCCCAGGGCTGCGTGGACGAGTGCCTGCGCTACGTCCGCGAGCGGGAGGCGTTCGGCAGGGAGATCGGCCGCTACCAGGCCATCCAGTTCAAGATCGCCGACATGGAGACCCGGGCGCACACCGCCCGGCTCGCCTACTACGCGGCGGCCGCGCGGATGCTGGCGGGCGAGCCGTTCAAGAAGGAGGCCGCCATCGCCAAGCTGGTCGCCTCCAACGCCGCCATGGACAACGCCCGCGACGCCACGCAGGTCTTCGGCGGCTACGGCTTCATGAACGAGTACGCCGTCGGCCGCTTCTACCGCGACGCGAAGATCCTGGAGGTGGGCGAGGGCACCTCGGAGGTGCAGCGCATGCTGATCGCCCGCGCCCTCGGCCTGCCGCCGTCCTGACGTGCGGCCGGCCCGGACGCCGCCGGGCCGGCCGCACGTGCCCCCCGCGCCACGTGCGGAGTTCCGCCGGTCGCCGGGCCCGGCGCGGTAAGGTCGGCGGATGCTGCTGCGCGCCTACGGGATCGCTCGCTCACTGGTCATGTACCACGGAGTTCCGGGCCGGCACCGGCGCGCGTCGCGCCTCTACGGGCAGTTCCTCGGGCCCGGCGACGTGGGGTTCGACATCGGCGCGCACGTGGGCGGGCGGGTGCGCGTGTGGCGGGGGCTGGGGGCGCGCGTCGTCGCGGTGGAGCCGCAGCCCGACTGCCTGCGCGTCCTGCGCCTGTTCTTCGGCCGCGACCGCGGCGTGGCCCTCGTCCCGGGCGCGGCCGGCGCCGAGCCCGGCAGGGCGCGCCTGGCCCTGTCGACCGCGACGCCGACGGTGTCCTCGATGTCGCCCGGCTGGATCAAGGCGGTGACGACGGACCGCGGCTTCGCCCGCGTCCGCTGGGACCGCTCGGTCGGCGTCGAGGTGACCACGCTGGACGAGCTCATCGCCGTGCACGGCGTGCCGGCCTTCTGCAAGATCGACGTCGAGGGCTTCGAGGCGGACGTGCTGGCGGGGCTGTCCCGGCCGCTGCCGGCCCTGTCGTTCGAGTACGTGCCGTCCGCGCACGACGCCGCCCTGGAGGCGCTGGACCTCGTGGACCGGCTGGGCGACTACGCCTACAACTACTCCCCCATCGAGACGATGCGGCTGGCCAGCCCCCGCTGGCTCGACGCGGCCGAACTGCGGCGGCGGCTGGAGAGGATCCGGCCGCGCGGGCGGTCGGGAGACATCTACGCCCGCCTCCGCGAATCCGGCCGATAGCGTCGACGCCGGGAAGGACATCCGATTAGATAACAAGACTTACTAATGCTGGTGCATGCCAGCACGCCGAGCCACCGGGGGCCCAACGTGCCGGACAAGACCGTCCGTGAACCGACGTCCGCCGACCTGAGAACGGACGTCGCCCACTCGGCCCGGGTCTACGACTACCTGCTCGGCGGGAAGGACAACTACGCCGCCGACCGGGACGCCGCCGAAGAGGTCGTCAGGGTCGCCCCGTACATGCGCACCTCCGTGCGGGCCAACCGCGACTTCATGGTCCGGGTCGCCCGCCACCTGGCCGCCGAGTGCGGTGTCCGGCAGTTCCTGGACGTCGGGACCGGGCTGCCGACGTCCCCGAACCTGCACGAGGTCGTCCAGGAGGTCGACCCGTCCGGCCGCGTCGTGTACGTCGACAACGACCCGATGGTGCTGGCGCACGCCCGCGCCCTGCTGACCGGCACCCCGCAGGGACGCTCCCGCTACATCCACGCTGACCTGGCCGACCCGGATGCCATCCTGTCCTCGCCCGAGGTCCGGGCCACGTTCGACTTCGGCGAGCCGGTGGCGCTGTGCCTGATCGCCGTCCTGCACTTCGTCCACGACGACGAACGGGCGCACGACGTCGTCCGGCGGCTCCTGGAGCCCCTCGCGCCGGGCAGTTTCCTCGCGCTCTCCACGATCACCATCGACAGCGCGCCCGAAGAGGTCGGGGACGCCGTGAAGAAGTACAACGCGCGCGGGATCAGGTCCAAGGGCCGTACCAGGGCGCAGGTGGCGGCCTTCTTCGACGGCCTGGAACTCCTCGCCCCGGGCGTGGCCCCCGTCCACCGCTGGCGCCCGGACGAGAGGGCCCGCGCGATCGACGACGGCCAGGTGTCCATGTACGGCGGGCTGGCCCGCAAACCCTGACCCGGGTCAGTCCGCGGGGCCCGGTTCGCCGGGCAGCCAGTCGCGGGCCGGGTCGTACTCCAGCCAGCGGTGCCGCCGCCCGTGCTCGGCGAACCCCCTGACCAGCGCGGGGATCATCGGGTGCGGCGCCTGCCGCGGCCACATCAGCGACCAGGCGTAGAGCGGGACGGGGTCGACGAGGGGAATCGCCCGCACGCCCGGCACGCCCGGCAGCCGGGCGTCGGCGGGGAACAGCGTGATCCGTCCCGGTTCGGCGAGCAGGCCTGCCAGGAGGTGCTCCACACCGAGGTTGGCTCCGCCGGACGCGGCGCGGGCGCCGAACTCGTCGCAGAAGCGGCTGATGAAGTCGAGCCGGTCGGCTGCCGCGGGGAACCACAGGTCGCGTCCGGCGAGGTCGGACGGGCGGACGCCGGACGCGGCGGCGAGCGGATGCCCGTCGGCGACGAGGACGTCCACGGGTTCGAGCCGGACGACGCGGTGCGTCAGCCCGTCCGGCAGCGGGGGGTGCACGCGCCCGAACGCGGCGTCGATGTCGCCGCGCAGCAGTGCCGCCGCCGCGGCGGGAAGGTCGCGGCTCATGCCGAGTTCGACGTCGAGCTCCGGCCGCGCGTCGATCACCGGGGCGACCGTCCGGGACGGGCCGTACAGGTGGCCCCAGACGTCGATCCGCAGCGGCCGGCCGGCGGCGTGGACCGCGCCGGCCGCGGCCTCCGCGGCCCGCAGCGCCTCCCGCGCCGGTTCCAGGAAACGGCGCCCCGCCTCGGTCGGCTCCACGTTCCCGCGGGTCAGGAGCGCGACGCCGAGCGCCGCCTCCAGCCTGGCCACCCGCTTGGACACCGCCTGCTGGCTGATCGACAGCTCCTCGGCGGCCCGCCCGAAGTGCAGGTGGTCGGCGACGGCGACGAACGCGCGCACCTGGCCGAGGTCGAGGTCCATGCCTCCCATCGTGGGCGACAACCGATGGTTGTCAACCTCGCCCGGCGGCTGTTGGACCGGTCCGCCGCCCGTCCGGTTTCCTGCCGGGCATGAGAGCACTCCTTCCCGAAGCGGGATCGGTGGCGTTCGGCGAGGCCGGCGAGCCGGTGCCCCGGCCGGACGAGGCGCTGGTGAAGGTCGCGGCGTTCTCGGTGAACCGGGGCGAGCTGTTCCAGCTGGAGTCCGACCGGCCCGGCTGGCGGCCCGGCAAGGACGTCGCGGGCCTCGTCGTCCAGGCGGCCGCCGACGGGTCGGGGCCGCCGGCCTGCAGCCGGGTCGTGGGGCATCCGCCGTCGGCGGGCTGGGCGGAGTACGTCGCCGTCCCCACCTCGTCGCTCGCCGAGATCCCCGCCTCCGTGTCCGTCCGGTCGGCCGCCGCGCTGCCGCTGGCCGGGCTCACCGCGCTGCGCCTGCTGCGCGCGTCCGGCGCCACGGCGGGGACGCGGGTCCTGCTGACCGGCGCGTCCGGAGGGGTCGGGCACTGTCTGGTCGAGCTCGCGGCCGCCGCGGGAGCCGAGGTCACCGCCGTCACGGCCACGTCCGATCGCGGGCGGCGGCTCGCCGAGCTGGGCGCCACGGTCGTCCACGATGTGCGGGACGCGGTCGGCCCGTTCGACGTCGCCCTGGAGTCCACGGGCGGGGACGTCCTGCCGCTCGCGCTGGCGCGCGTGAAGCCCGGCGGCACGCTGATCTGGTTCGGTCAGGCGAGCCGCCGGCCCGTGACGCTCGACTTCTTCGCCTTCTTCGACGGCCCCGAATCCGCATCCATCAGGCACTTCCACTACGCGGGCGCCCCGTACGGGGAGGATCTCGCGACACTCGTCCGGCTGACCGCGGCCGGGCGCCTGCACCCCGAGCTCGGTCGCGTCGCCGACTGGAGCGAGACCGCCGCCGTCCTCACCGATCTCCGCGAGCGCCGCGTACGCGGCAACGCCGTCCTCACCCTGGAGCAGAACCGATGACCGCCTTCTTCGACGAGCCCGTCGCGCCCTTCGCCGCCGCCAACCGGTCGCGCGCCGTCGCCGCCGGCGTCGACCCCCACCAGTACGACGAGGTCACCGCCGGCCTGGCCTCCCTGCGCGAGTGGACGGACGCGTTCACGCGAACCGGGCGGGAGCACCTCGCCCTCGCCGGGGAGGCGCGGCTGCCGCGCTCGGCGGGCGAGGCGTTCCGCGACGCCGCACTGTGGTTCCATTTCGCCACGGTGCTGCCGAATCCCGACCTCGCCGAGCACGGGCGGGCCGCCGCCGCGTCCGCCGACGCCCTGCGCCGCTCGCTCGCCCGCCTTGCACCCGACGCCGAGCACCTCACCGGCCCCGACTTCACCGGCGTCCTGCGGCGCCCGTCCCCGGACGCCCCTCTGGTCGTCCTGGTGCCGGGCATGAATTCCGGAAAGGTCGAGTTCATGCCGATCGCCGAGGCGCTCCTGCACCGCGGCCTCGCCGTGCTCGCCATCGACGGGCCCGGGCAGGGAGAGCTCGCCGTCCGCGGCCCCTGGGTCGCGGACTACCAGCGGATCGTGCGGCAGGCCCTCGACGCGGTGGACGGTCTGCCTTCCAGCATCGGACTGGCCGGGCTCAGCATGGGCGGCTTCCTCGCCTCCGTCGCCGCGCTGCACGAACCGCGGATCGGCGCCGTCGTCACCGTCAGCGGGCCCACCGCCCTCACCTGGGACGAGCTTCCGCCGTACGTGACGGAGTCGTTCGTCCTGCGCATGGGTGGGGAGGCGGCAGCCCGCGAGTTCGCCGGACGGGTGACCGCTCCCGCGGTTCCGCAGCCGCTGCGCGTCCTAGACGGCGGGCTGGACGTCATCCCGGGCGTCGCCAACGGCGCGGAACTGGCCCGCCGGGCGACGGACGGCGAGTACGTCCTGATACCCGAGGGCAACCACCTCCTGGAGAACCGCCGCTGGGCCTGGCTTCCCGGCACCCTCGACTGGCTCGCCGCCCGGCTGGGTCACGGCCACGACCCCGCGTCCGTCGTCATCCGCTACGTCGAGGCCGTCGCGAACGGCGACCTAGAAACGATCAAGGGGAGCTTCGCCGACGACGCCACCTGGATCTACCCCGGCGACCTTCCTCTGACGGGAGCCTGGAAGGGCCGGGACACGATCGTCGACGACTTCCTCGGCGGCGCCGGCCGGCTCTTCCTGCCGGGGGGCGAACCCGAGGTCGCCCTGACCAACGTGGTCGCCGACGGCGACCAGGTCGTGGCGGAGTGGACGTCACGGGGGACGGCGCGCGGCGGGAGCGCCTACGACAACCGGTGCCTCGGCGTGTTCACGGTGCGGAACGGCAAGATCACCTGCGTCCGGGAGTACACCGACACCCAGCACGTCGAACGCACCCTGTTCGGCTCTTAGCCCGCGAAGACCGCGAGCCGCGCCTCCACCTCGCCGGGGGCCAGCTCGCGGAGGCTGACCCGCGATTCCAGCGCCTCGTGCAAAACCGGATACATGTTCGTCGGGGACCACTGGGCATGGATCGATTTCTCGTCCAGGAACAGGGTGGGAAGGCCGTCGACCACGGGAATCGCCTCGAAGAGCGCGGAACCGGGGAAGAACAGGGCCGGTTTCGCGCCGGCGCCCGGGTAGTGGAATCCGATCCGCTGGTGGTCGATCAGCTCTTGGGCCTCCTGGTGCTCCTGCGGGGTCAGGCCCTGGTTCCGCGCGTACCGCACGCTCGCGGGGTCGGTCGGCTCGGCTCCGAGGTACCCGGGGCCCGCGTGGCGTTCGAGAGCGTCCTGCGCGAGCGCGAAGAAGTGGTACATCCGGTCCTGGACGCCGGTCAGGCCGAGGACGAAGCCGCGCCGGCCGCGCGGGTCGAGGAGCAGGATCTCCCGGTCGTCCAGGAGGGCGAGCACCTCGCGGACGTAGTAGAGGGTCTCGTAGTGGTCCTCCAGTTCCTCCGCCAGCGGAGCGACCTGGGGCCGGGCCCGCAGACGCCGCCGCGCGCCCTCGTCGCGGCTGAGCATCGTCATGGCCGCGAGGAGGACGAACGGCAGGGTGTGGTGGGCCCGGACAAGGTCGGAGACACCTGGAACAGCTGGTCCTCGGCGCTCACCCCGCCCTGCGCCACGAACTCCTTCGCCAGGTGCAGGTAGCGTTCCGTCACCCGCATGACCGCGTCCACCGGGACGGTCACCGAGCCGCCCCGCTCGACCAGCACCCCGCAGACGAAGGCCATCATCCCCGCGCGGAAGACGTCGCCGGACTCGAACGCGGCGGCGAGCTCCGCCATGGCGGCGTCGACATCGGTGATGCTCCCCAGGAACGCCTGCACCTCGTCCCTGCCGATCAGGTCGGTTCCGGCCCGGCATTCGCCCAGGTCACTCGGCTGCCGGACGAACCACGCGATCCCCACCGTCTGCGACATCCGATCATGCTAGCGGCGGACCGGCCCCTGGCGGCGCGCCTCCGCCGAGGGGCCGCCCTCCTTCGCGACCGCTTCGCGCACGGCGGGGGCGATCTCCTGCCCCCAGCGGCCGATGGAGGCGAGGTCCTGCGTCCCGCCGCTGGGCGAGAAGAGGGTGAAGCCGGACGCGCCGTGCTCCAGGACCGCCCCGGTCAGCTCCTCGGCCCACTGCTCGGGGGAGCCGCCGATCCAGCGCCCGTCGCGGTCGCGCGTGGCCGCCAGGGGCCGGTCGGTCACGCGCCCGGGGAGGTTGAAGATCGTGCGGATCTCGCGCGGGTCGCGTCCGGCGGTGGCCGCGGCCTCGTCGATCACCGGCCGCGACGTGCGGTAGCGCTCGCTGAGCCAGTCCGCCGCGTGGCCGGGGATCCAGCCGTCGGCCACCCGGCCGGTCGCGGCGAGGGACCTCGGGCCGACCGACCCGGTCCAGACGGGCGGCGCGTCCACGGGAGCCGGCTCGATCTTCTCCACCCGGTGGTGGCGGCCGTGGTGGGTGACGGGCGGGCCGCCGCCGGCCAGCTTCCTGACCAGGACGATCGCCTCCTCGAAGGCGTCCACGGCGTCGCCGGGCGACAGCCGCGGGACGCCCATGTCGGAGATCCGATCCCACAGCCCGCCGGCCCCCATGCCGAGCACGACGCGGCCGCCGGAGAGCGCCGACAGCGACGTCACCGCCCGCGCGAGCAGCGGAGCCGGCCGGGTCGGCAGGTTCGTGACGTTGGCGAAGCCCGCGATGCGCTCGGTGCGTCCGAGCACGAACCCGATGGCGGCGTAGGCGTCCACGCGATCGCCGAGGTAGGGGTGGTCCGACAGGGAGAAGTGATCGAGGCCGTCGCGGTCGGCCTGCCGGGTCATGCGCAGCAGGCCGGGCACGTCCTCGATGCTCGTGTGCGCGCCGAACCCGAAGAGGGGCACGCCTTCACCGGCGGCCGGAACCGTAGCACTCATCATTCTGGACTCTCCCACGACAGGTTGCAGTTCGTGTCACGAACCATATTAGTTCGTGACACGAACTTCAACACTCGTCGACCGTCTCAGTGCTCCCCGGCATGCCCTTCGCCGGGCTCCGCGAACACCACCGGGACCTCGTTGTCCAGCACGACCCGGCCGAGCAGATCGGCGAGCGCACCGCGCTCGGCGTCACTGAGCCCCTCCGGCAGCCGGTCGATCCGCCGGCAGGTCTCGGCGTAGAACTCCTCGACGAGCCGGCTCCCCTCGGCGGTCAGCGCGACCCTCACCGCGCGCAGGTCCCGCGGCTCGGGCTCGCGCCGGACCAGGCCGTTGCGCTCGGTGCGGTCCACCAGGCCGGTGAGGCTCGACTTGGCCAGCCCCAGCATCGCGCCCAGCTCCCCCATCCCCCGCGGCCGCGCCATCAGCACGCACAGCAATTGCCCCTGCTGCGCCGTGATGCCGTACTCCCGCGCCGACTCGCCATAAACGGCGTTCACGAGGAACGCGCCTCGCACCAGCGCCGCCACTACACCGATCCGGCCTTCGCCTTCTTTGCCCACCCGCCCAGGGTAGCCCGGCAGTTCGCGCGACGAACTACCGCGCCATCACCGCACACCGCCCCACGGTCGGCGGCCAGTAGCTTGACAGCTAACATGCTTAGCCTTACGGTTGGCTAACGTCATTAGCCAACGTTCGGAAGGGCCGTCATCGTGAACGCAGCCGTCGTCCGGGACTCCGGCATCCGCACCCTCCGGCGCGCCGCGTGGTTCGCCGGCGCGCTCTTCTGGACGGCCTTCGCGGTCCTCGAAGGCGTCAACCACGGGTGGCTCGCGGCGCTCCTGGCGCTCGCCTTCTTCATCACCCCCGACCTGACCTTCCTCGTCGGGCTGCGGGACGCCCGCACCGTCGAGCGCGGCCGGCTCCAGCCGCGCGCCGTGCCGTTCTACAACGCCGCGCACCGGGCCCTCGTGCCGCTCGCGCTGATGGTGGTCTACCCGTTCACGCCGATGACCTGGCCTCCCCTGTTCGCCGGCCTCTGCGGCTGGCTGGCCCACATCTCCTTCGACCGCGCCTTCGGCTACGGCCTGCGCACCAGGGAAGGCTTCCAGCGCACCTGAGCGCAGGCCCGGTTCGGTGAAGATCGGGCGACGGAATCACCCTCACGGAGAGCCGGGCGACCGGTAGGGGTCATGCCGTGCGTCACACCGGGTTCGAGGCGCTGTCGAAGAAACACTTCTGTCTGCTAGAAAATCCCGGACGCTTCCAGGCCCAACGACGGGTGGCACATGGAACCCCTGCATCCCGGTGATCCCCGGCGGATCGGACCGTACGAACTGGAGGCACGGCTGGGCGCCGGCGGCATGGGGCAGGTGTTCCTCGGGGTCTCGCCCGGCGTCCGCAGCGTCGCCGTCAAGGTCATCCGCGCCGAGCACGCCGAGGATCCGCGGTTCCGGCGGCGGTTCGCCCGCGAGGTCGAGGCGGCCCGCCGGGTGGGCGGGTTCCACACCGCGCAGGTCGTCGACGCCGACCCGGAGGCCGACCCGCCGTGGCTGGTGACCGCGTTCATCCCCGGGCCGTCCCTCCGGGAGGTGGTCGCCGAGCGCGGGCCGCTCGATCCGGACGCGGTCCGGGCGCTCGCGGCGGGGCTGGCCGAGGGCCTGGCCGCGATCCACGCGTGCGGGCTCGTGCACCGCGACCTCAAGCCCGGCAACGTCATCATGGCGGCGGACGGGCCCCGGATCATCGACTTCGGCATCGCCCTCGCGACCGACGCTACCGCGCTGACCTCACACAACGTGGTCGTCGGCACCTACGCCTACATGTCGCCGGAGCAGGTGCTCGGCGATGTGCCCGGCCCGCCCGGCGACGTGTTCTCGCTCGGCTGCGTGCTCGCCTACGCGGCGACCGGCGGCGGCCCCTTCGACGCGACGTCCATCCCGGCGATCGTCCACCGCGTCCTGCACGAGGAGCCGGACCTGCCGGGGCTGCCCGGCGACCTGAGCAACATGATCGCCGCGTGCCTGGCCAAGGATCCCGGGCGGCGGCCCACACTGGACGCGCTCATCAGCGCGCCGGGGAGCATCGAAGCCCCCGCTCCGGCGGCGGCGGGCCCGTCCCTCCCGGACGACGACGGGGTCGTCACGCACGCGAACGCGACGCGCGTCGCGACCCGGGAGCAGGAGGCCCCGACCGCCGCGCCGGCCGGCCCGGCCCCCGTCGGCCGACGGGTGCTGCTCGTCGGCGCGGGCGCCGTCACGGCGGCCGCCGCCGTGGCCGTCCCGGCCGCGCTGTTCCTGACCAGGGAGGACGGAAGGCAGGAGGCCGCGGCGCCCCCGGCGCCCGCCCCCCGCCCGAAGGGCCTGGTGTCGCCCAGCGGGTCGCTCACCGCCCCCGACGTCAAGTCCCTCAACGAGGTCGCCATCACCGCCGACGGCCGGACCGTCGCCGCCGGGGGCCTGGACTCCACGATCACGCTGTGGGACGTCGCCACCGGACGCGTCCTCCGGACGATCAAGAAGACGGGCTGGGTGAGCGCGCTGGCGTTCAGCCCGGACGGCCGGTCCCTGGCGAGCTCCTGCAACACCCCCGGCCTTCTGCTCGTCTGGGACGCCGCCACCGGCCGCCTCAGGGTGAACGTGCGGAGCGGCGAGTTCGGCCTGAACTCGCTGGCCTACAGCCCGGACGGGCGCACGATCGCGGGCGTCAAGCCCGACGCCCAGCTCTTCGACGCCGCCACCGGCCGCCGGCTGGCGTCGTTCGACCTGCGCAACAGCGGCGTCAACGCGGTCGCCTACAGCCCGGACGGCGGGCTCGTCGCGGCCGGCGTGGACGGGTACCACGACAAGCCGCCCGGCAACACCGTCCAACTGCTCGACGGCCGGACGCTCCGCAAGCGCGGCCAGTTGGTCGGCCACACCTCGAGCCTGACCGGCGTGGCGTTCAGCCCCGACGGGAAGCGGCTGGCGAGCAGCGGCGCGGACAGGACCGTCCGCCTCTGGGACCTCGCGTCCCGGCGCGCCGTGCGCGTCATCAAGGCGGGCGAGGCGACCGTGAAGGACACGAGGTTCTCTCCGGACGGCTCGTCCGTCCTCGCCGCCTGCTCCGACCGCACCATCCGGATCTGGAACGCCGCCACCGGCGTGCTCACCGCGACGCTCGTCGGCCACGCCCAGACCGTCGAGCGGATCGCCCTCACCCCGGACGGCCGGACCGTGGCCGGCGTGGGCGGCGCCAAGGCCGACGGCACCGTGACCCTTTGGAAGGTCTGACCCTTGGATCCGCTCCGCAGTGACGACCCCCGCCAGATCGGCCCCCACCGGCTGGACGGACGGCTGGGCGCCGGCGGCATGGGCGAGGTGTTCCTCGGCTCCTCGCCGAGCGGGCGCAAGGTCGCGGTGAAGGTCGTCCGCGCCGAGTACGCCGCCGATCCCGGGTTCCGCAAGCGGTTCGCCCGCGAGATCGAGGCCGCCCGCAAGGTCGGCGGGTTCCACACCGCGCAGGTCGTCGACGCCGACCCGGAGGCCGCGTCGCCCTGGATGGCGACCGCGTTCGTGCCCGGCGCGTCCCTGCGGGAGGTCGTGGCGCGCCAGGGGCCGCTCGCGCCGCCCGCGGTCCGCGTACTGGGCCGGGGGCTCGCCGAGGGTCTGGCCGCGATCCACACGTGCGGGCTCGTGCACCGCGACCTCAAGCCCGGCAACGTCATCATGGCCCCGGACGGCCCCCGGATCATCGACTTCGGCATCGCCCGCGCCTCCGACGCGACCGCGCTGACCTCGGCCGGCGCGGTCGTCGGCACGTTCTCGTTCATGTCGCCCGAGCAGGTGCGCGCCGACGCCACCGGTCCGGCGAGCGACGTGTTCTCGCTCGGCTGCGTACTCGCCTACGCGGCGCTCGGCCGCGGCCCGTTCGACGCGCCGGCCATCCCCGCGATCGTCCACAAGATCATCGGCTCGCCGCCGGACGTCGCCGGCCTCACCGACCCGCCCCTGCGCGACCTGATCGTCCGCTGCCTGGAGAAGGACCCCGCGCGGCGGCCGTCCGTCCAGGAGGTCCTGACCGGGCTCACCGCCGAACCGTCGCGCCGGGTGCCCCGCCGCGCGTTCCTGCTCGGCGGCGCGGCGGTGGCGGCGACCACCGCCGCCGGCGTCCCGGCCGTCCTGCTGTGGCCCTCGGACGCGCCTACCGGCAACCGGAACGCCCCGAAGACCCCGATCGGCGTCCCCACCGGCGTCGTCCTGCCGAGCTCGGAGGTCGCGCTCTTCGACGTGGCGTTCTCCCCCGACGGCAGGTCCCTGTGGGGCGCGGGCTTCTCCTCGATCCTGCGCTGGGACCTGGCCACCGCCCAGGCCACCGTTCGCGAGATGAAGGACACCGACCAGACCTACCGGCGGCCCATGGTCTTCAGCCCGGACGCCGGGACGCTCGCCACCGGCGGCACCGACGGAGCCGTCCACCTCTGGGACGCGGCGTCCGGGCGGATCCGCAAGACCTTCACCGGATCGCGGGGCGTCCAGGCGCTCACGTTCAGCCCGGACGGCCGGTCACTCGCCGTCAGCAGCGGAAACGGCCCCGGCTACGTGCAGATCTGGGACACCGTCACCGGGAGGACCGTCCCGATGAAGGCCGACTACTACGCCAACGCCCTCGCCTTCTCCTCGGACGGCAGGAGACTCGCCGGCGCCCGCTCCTACTCCGGGCGCTTCACCCTCTGGAACGTCTCGGACGGCGGCGGGACCGAGGTCTCGCCCCTCAACGCCACCGAGGTCCCGTGTCTCGCCTTCAGCCCGGCCGGAGAGGTCGTCGCGGCCTCCACCGGCGGCTACTACGGCTACGAACTCCACAACGCGGACGACGGACGGCTCAAGACCAGCGTCAGGGACCTCAAGGGCGAGGTCAAGGCCCTCGCCTTCAGCCCGGACGGCGACACCCTCGTCACCGCCGACGAGAAGAACATCCGCCTGTGGCATGTCCCGACGGGCCGCAACACGGCGACGCTCCCGGGCGACTCCGACGACGAGCAGTCCGTGGCCTTCTCCCCCGACGGCCAGAGTTTCGCCACGACCAGCGGCGCCGGCACGACCCACCTCTGGACCTTCGCCCCCGCCTGACACCCGGGAGCATGCCGGCCCGACCTGTCGGGCCCGCGCCGGCGGTCCCGCGCGCAGGGCGGTTCCGGCTGCGGTGCGGTCACAGCCCGGTCAGAGCTCTTGGCCCCGTGCCGTGGCCGCCCGTTGGAACACCCGGCCGGAGCGGCCGACAGGGGCGGCGTCCTGGAGAACGATGCGCCGCAGGCCGATCGCGGCCGCGATCCCGGCCGCCGTCGCCGCCCCTGCCAGGAAGCGCCATTGGCGCTTCGCGCGGCGTTCTACCCGTGCGTAAGGCTTGGTGGAGAACGAGACGAGTTCGTAGCGTGACGCCCACACCCCGGGCAAGGCCTTCTGCAGCGCGAGTTCGGTCTTCCGGGTGACCTTGAAGACCGGGGAAGCGACCTTGTCGCGCATCTCGATGAAGTTCTCAAGCGCCATCCGCGCGATGGCGTCGGCATTGTGCTTGCGCCGCTTCTCGTACCGAGGCAGGGCGAGTTCCCAGATGCCGGCGGTTTCGGTGAGGCAGCGGTCGAGTTCGACGACGTCCTCGAAGGCGCAGTTGGCGCCCTGCCCGTAGAACGGGACGATCGCGTGTGCGGCGTCGCCGATCAGAGCCGTCCGGCCGCCCGGCACGTGCCATGTGTCGCACCGGACCGTGCCGAGCCGGCCCACGGGATTACCGAGGTAGTCCTCCACCAGGCCGGGAGAGAGCGGCGGCAGGTCCGGGTAGTGGGCGTGGAAATGCTCCTTCACGGCGGCCGGGCCGTCGAGCGAGGCGAATCCCGACGCGCCCTCGTACGGCCAGAACAGCGTGCAGGTGAACGACCGGTCGGGGTTGGGGAGGGCGATCATCATCGCGTTCCCGCGCGGCCAGATGTGCAGCGCTTCGGGGTTCAGGGCGAACTCGCCGTCCACCGCGGAAATGGTCAGTTCCTTGTATCCGTGGTCGAGGAACTCGACGTCCTCCCGGATCACGCCGGCCGCCACCAGTTGCGCGCGGGTGGCCGATCCGGCGCCGTCGGCGCCCAGCACGACCGATGCGCTGACGCCTGCCGTGCCCCCGGAGGTCTCGAACCGGAGCGCGCCGGTCGCGGGGTCGAGGCCGGTGAGCCGGTGGCCGAAGTGCAGCGTCACACCGTCCGCGGCCTCGGCGGCGTCGATCAGCGCGTTGTTGAGCGCGCCCCGGCTGATCGAGTTGATCGCCTTGTCGCCGTCCCGGCTGTACGGCTGGAAGTCCTGAGGCCCGGCCACGGGGTGGATCATCCGTCCGCGCATCGGCAGGGCGTCCGCCATGACCTGCTGCTCCAGGCCGATCCGGCGGAGGGCGTCCAGGCCGCGTTCGGACAGGGCGAGGTTGATGGAGCGTCCGCGCTCACCGCCGCCGGCACGCGGGTCGGGTCTGCGCTCGTACAGCGAGACCTGATGGCCGCGCCTGGCGAGATAGCAGGCGAGGAGGGAACCGGTGAGGCCGGCTCCGACCACGGCGACGTCGACCTTCGTCATCCTTGCTCCCCCTACATGTACGTGCGGGCCGACCACAGCTCCGGGAAGACCTCCCTGGCCATGCTGCGCTGGAGCCAGTGGATCCCGTTCGAGCCGCCGCTGCCCGCCTTCGCGCCCATCGCGCGGCGGACCGACATCAGATGCTGGTAGCGCCAGTCGCCGAAACGCTCGGCGACGTCGGTCAGGGCCTCACCGAGCATGCGGAGGTGGTTGCCGGGTCCGGTGTCCGTGTAGATCTCCACCCAGGCGCCCTCGACCGCCGAGTGCGGCTGGTGTTCCAGGGACTGGTCCCGGCCGAGCAGGTCGACGGGAATGTCGTGGCCCTTCCGGGCGAGCAGGGCGACGGCGTCGTCCCAGAGGCTGGGCGCGCCCAGCGCCTCCGTCAGTTCCGCGTGGACGTCGGGCTGCCGCCTGAACGGCCGGACGAGCGACGCCGTCTTGAGTCCCAGCAGGAACTCCAGGTGCCGGTACATCGCGGACTGGAAGCCTGACCCTTCGCCCAGCTTGTCGCGGAACCGGTTGAAGTCGGTCGGTGTCATCCAGCGCAGGCCGCGCCAGGCCGCGTTGAGCCCCTCCAGGTGCAGGGAGGCCCTGCGCAGCGGCGGCAGGGCGCCCCACACGTCGTCCTCCCGGATCAGGCGCTGCCCCTCGCGCAGTTCATGGCGGACGAGCCCGAAGTACAGCTCCATCACCTGGCTGATCACCAGGAACGACATCTCTCCGGGATCGTCGCTCAGCGTCTGCTGAAGGGTGTGCAGGGTGCCGGCGTGGATGTAGGCGTCGTACGGCACGCGACCGGTGAACGCCAGTGTGGGCTCTCCCCCGCCGGCGGCCGCGCGGTCGACGCGCTCCTGCTCCGTCACAGGGCAAATCGAGGGTTCGAGGTCGGTGTTCACCGGTGTCCCTTCTGCGGTCTGCGGTCGGCGGTCTGCGTCAGCCGGCCTGGGCTGCTGCGGGCTGTGGCTCGCGCAGCGGGAAGTGGCACGCGGCTGTATGGCCCGGGTCGAAGCCGCGCAGCACCGGTTCCTCCTCGGCGCACCGGGCCTGCGCGCGCGGGCAGCGGGTGCGGAACCGGCAGCCGGACGGCGGGTCGAACGGGCTGGGCATCTCGGCGTCCATACCGTCCTGGTCGCCGGGGGGTTCGGCGGCCGGGTCCGGCTCGGGGATCGCGGCGATCAGCCCGGCGGTGTACGGGTGCGCGGCGCGGAGGTAGATGTCGTCCGGTGAGCCGATCTCGACCAGCCTGCCCAGGTACATCACCCCGACCGTGTCCGCCAGGTAGCGCACGACGGTCAGGTCGTGGGAGATCACCACGTAGGTGAGCCCGTGCTTGGCCTGGAGCCGCTTCATCAGGTTGAGGACCTGGGAGCGGATCGAGACGTCGAGCGCGCTCACCGGCTCGTCGGCCACGATCACACGGGGGTTGAGCGCCAGCGCGCGGGCCAGCGCGATGCGCTGCCTCTGGCCGCCGGAGAACTCGTGGGGGTAGCGCTCCAGCACGCTGTGCGGCAGGCCGACCTCGTCCAGCAGGTCGCGGATCGCGGCCGTCCGCTCCCCTGCCGACCCGATCCCCTGGGCGGCGAACGGCTCGCGCAGGATCGCACCGATCCGCATGCGGGGATCGAGGGCGTCGAACGGGTCCTGGAACATCATCTGGAGGTCGCGGCGGTGCCGGCGCAGCGCCCGCCCGCGCAGCCCGCCGAGCTCGGCGCCGAGGGCGGTGACACCGCCGGAGGACGGCTTCTCCAGCGCGACGATCATCCGGGCGAGGGTGCTCTTCCCGCAGCCGGACTCCCCGACCAGCCCGAACGTCCGGCCGGCCTCGACCTCGAACGACACCCCGGACACGGCCTTGACGCCGCGCCGCGCACCGCCCCGCAGCGACCTGCCCGCCGTGTACTCCCTGGCGAGGTCGTCGGCGGCGAGCACCGGTCCGGCCGGCCGCCGCGGCGCCCCCGCGACCACCGGCACCGTCTCCGCGCCGGACGCGGCCGGCGCGGGCGCGCCGAGCGGGCCGTCGACCGGGTTCCAGCACGCCAGCGCGTGCCCCGGCCGCTCCTCGACGAGCACCGGCTCCTCGCTCCGGCAGCGGTCGGTGGCGTGCGCGCACCGGCCGGCGTAGCGGCAACCCGCGGGCGGGTGGGCCAGATCCGGAGGGGAGCCGGGAATGGAGTAGAGAGCCTGCGCGCGCGGCTGGGTCAGCCGCGGCGTGCAGGCCAGCAGGGCCTGCGCGTACGGGTGCCGCATGCCGGTGAACAGCTCGCCGGTACCGGCGCTCTCGACGATGCCGCCGGCGTACATGACGCTGACCCGGTCGGCCCACTGCGCGATCACGCCCATGTCGTGGGTGATCAGCAGCATGGCCATGCCGAGCCGGTCCTTGAGGTCGTGCAGCAGCCGGAGGACCTGCGCCTGGACGGTCACGTCGAGCGCCGTCGTCGGCTCGTCCGCGATCAGCACCTTCGGCTCGCAGGACAGCGCCATGGCGATCATGACGCGCTGCCGGAGCCCGCCGGACAGCTCGTGCGGGTACTGGCCGAGCCTTTCGGCGGGCCGGGCGATGCCGACCAGCGCGAGCATCTCCAGCGCCCGGTCGCGAGCCTCCTTCGGGTTCGCGCCGCGGTGCAGCCGCACCGGCTCGGCGACCTGGTCGCCGATCGTCTTGGTGGGGTTGAGCGACGTCATCGGATCCTGGAAGATCATGGCGATCTCGTTGCCGCGGATCCGCTGGTAGCGCTTCTCCGGGAGGCCGACCAGCTCCTGCCCGGCGAGCTTGATCGACCCTCCGGCGACGCGTCCGCCGGGCGGGAGGAGGCCCATGACCGAGAGTCCGGTCATCGACTTCCCGCATCCGGACTCCCCCACCAGCCCGAGCGTCTCGCCCCGGTGCAGGCGCAGGTCGACGCCGCCGACCACGCCGACGTCCGACTTGCGCAGCCGGATGCTGGTGGACAGGCCCTCGACCGCCAGGACGCAGTCGTCGTGGGGCGCCGGACGAGCGTCGGGATTCATGTGCGACCTCCCTGCGTGGGCGGGCATCAGCGCCGCCTCAGCCGTACGTCGATCGAGTCGCGCAGCGCGTCCCCGACGAAGTTGAACGCCATGACCACCAGAACCAGGCAGGCGCCGACCGGGTAGATCAGCCACCAGGAGCCCGCCAGCAGGTAGGACACCCCCGCGGAGAGCTGCGTCCCCCACTCGACGTCCGGGTAGTTGAGCCCGAAGCCGAGGAAGCCCAGCAGCGAGACCGCGATGATCGCGTCGGCGACCTGGAAGGTGATGTTGACGATCACCACGCCCAGCGCGTTCGGGATCAGGTGCCGGACGACGATCCGCGCCTTGGTCGCCCCCATCACCGTCGCCGCCGCGACGAACCCGCGCGAGCGCAGCGTCAGCACCTCGGCCCGGACGAGACGGGCCGGCGCGAGCCAGGAGAACGCGCCCAGGATCAGGCTGAGCGACAGGACCGTGGAGCTGAACCGGGTGGCGACGATCAGCACGATGAACAGGAACGGGATCGACAGGAGCGTGTCGACGACGCGCATCATGAACCCGTCCACGACACCGCCGGCCAGCCCGGCGATCGTGCCGTACAGCGTGCCGATCCCGGTGGCGATCAGCGCCGCGAACAGCCCGATCTGGAGCGACGCCCGGCCGCCCAGCATGATCCGGCCGAGCACGTCGAATCCCTGCGCGTCGGTGCCGAGCGGGTGCCCGCCGCCGGGCGCCAGCAGGCTGCTCACCGGGTCGACGGTGACCTGGTCGGTCGCGTACAGGTACGGCCCGGCGAAGCAGAACAGGACGAAGAAGACGATGATGCCGAGGCCGGTGACGGCGAGCCTGTTCTGCAGGAACGCCCGCGCGGTGAGCCGCCATCCGCTCGTGGTCTCCGGCAGGCGCGCTCCGCGGTCGTCCCGCGCGGTGCGAGCCGCCGTGCTCCCGGTCTTGCCGGTCTTGTCGGTCACCGATTCGGTCATGTGCGCCGCGTCCTCGGGTCGGTGGCCGCCACCAGCACGTCCGCCACGAGGTTCCCGAGGACGGTCAGGATCGCGGCGACCAGCGTGTAGCCCAGCAGGACGGGATAGTCCTGGTTGTTCAGGCCGTTGAAGAAGAGCAGCCCCAGCCCGGGGTAGTTGAAGACGGACTCGACCACCAGGTTCCCCGCCAGCAGCAGCGGGATCGACATGCCGATCAGGGTCACCAGCGGTACGCAGGCGTTGCGCAGCAGGTGCCGGGTGAGCACCAGTCGCATGGACAGGCCCTTCGCCCGCGCCACCCTGATGTAGTCCTGCGCGAGCTGGTCGAGCGCCGCGGACCGCTGGTATCTGGAGTACATCGCGACCGTGACCCCGGTCAGCGTCAGAACCGGGAGCAGCATGGCGCGCGGCTCGGTGAAGACGACGAAGTTGGAACTGGACTGCGCCGCCTGGGCCGGCAGCACGCCCAGCCCCATCGCGAAGAGCTGGATCAGCAGCATCGCGAGCAGGAACACGGGCATCGAGTAGGCGACGAAGGTGAGCGTGGTCAGCACGTTGTCGCCGACGGTGTTGCGCTTCACCGCCTGGAAGACGCCGAGCGGGACGGCCACGCAGATCGCGAGGGCGAGCGCGACCGCCGACAGCATCGCCGTCCGGCCCGCGTTCTCCGCCAGCAGCGCGTTCACGCTCTGGTTCAGCTTGTAGGAATGGCCGAGGTCGCCGTGGAGCAACCCGCCCAGGTAGTCGAAGTACTGGATGACGAGCGACTGGTCGTAGCCGTGCTCCCGGTCGAAGGCGGCCACCGCCTCCGCGCTCGCCTGGACGCCGAGGATCGCCCGGCCCGGGGAACCCGACATCCCGTGCAGCAGCAGGAAGGTGATCAGTGAGACGCCCAGGATCACGATCGCCGATGTCCCCAGCCGCCGCAGTACGTACTGGACCACGCCCCGCCTCCTTTCTTTCGATGGCCGTCTCCGGCTCCGGCGGGCCCGGCTACTTCAGGTACCAGTACTCGGGGGTGAGCACGCTGGCCGGCAGGTTGGCGAAGGAGTCGGACGGACCGGACAGCGTGTCCTTCCAGGCCCAGATGGTGTGCGCGTTCGGCAGCCAGAGCACCGGCAGCTCGGTCCGCAGATGCTCGATCTCGGCCTGGACGGCTTTGCGGTCCGCGCCGTGCACCGAGTTCCGGATCAGTTCGTCGGTCTTCGGGTCGCTGTAGGCGCCGACGTTGCCCGAACCCTTGGTGTCGAAGACGCCCGACATGGTCGGGTACGGCTTCGTGCTGAAGCCGCCCCAGGTCGACATGGCCCACTCACCGGCCTTCGAGGGCGCCGCGGGCACGTTGAAGTTCTGGATCAGGAAACTGAACGTCTTCGGCGCGACCGTGACGGTCACGCCCAGCTTGCGCGCCGCCGAGGCGAACGCGGTGCTCACCGCGCTGTGCAGCTGCGGCTCGCTGCGGTAGAAGAGGTTGAACTTCAGCGTCTGCCCCTGCGGGATCCCGGCTCCGCACTGCGACGGCCCGGTGCCGGGGCGCTCGCACGTCGTGGCGCCGTCCGGCACCACCTTCCAGCCGTGGTCCTCGAGGAGCTTGCGGGCGGCGGCCGGGTCGTAGGGGTACGGCGCGGTGGCGACGTTCCCGGACACATAGGGCGAACTCGCCGGGGCTGGGCCATAGCTCTCGACAGCCGCGCCGTTGTACATCCCCTTGCTGGAGATGTAGGCGGGCTGGTCGATCAGATGCTGCAGCGCCTGCCGGACGTAGTGCTGGGCGTAGAGCTTGTCGACGTTGCCGGTCGTGTCCTTGAAGTTGAGCATGATGAAGCTGAAGCCCAGCCTGGGCGCGCCGTAGACGTGGTAGCCCGCGGCCTTGAGCGCCGCGACCTGCCCGACGTTGTTCTGGTCGACCGTGGCCACGGTCAGCTTGCCGCTGAGCAGCTGGTTGAACTTGGCCGTCTCGGAGGTGAACGGCCGGAAGTTCAGCGTCTTGATGTGCGGCTTCTGCGGTCCGGCGTACGCCTCGTTGGCGGTCATCGAGTACGCGTTCGTGGTCACGTCGAAGCTGCTCAGCCGGTACGGGCCGTTCACCGTCCGCCACAGCGGGTTCGTCGCGAACGTGGCCGGGTCCCGCGACGCCTTGTCGAGGTAGGCGTAGATCGCCTTGGCGTTCTCGGGCGAGGAGTGGTCGAGGATCGGCCCGTCGGCCGAAGCGCGGGACCACTGGTCGGCGGGGAGCGGGATGATGGAGGTCAGCTGGTTGGCGGTGAACCATTCCGGGTTGTACGCCTCTTTGAGCTTCAGCGTCACCGTGCTCTTCGAGGTCGCCTCCACCCCGGCGATGCTGTCGGGGAACTGGCCCGGGGTGTAGTCGGCCCAGTTGGCCGGGCTCTTCTTGAGCGCCGCCTTCACCAGGTCGATGAAGAAAACAACGTCATCGGCCTCCACCGGGTTGCCGTCGGACCACTTGTGACCCTCCCGCAGCTTGATGGTCACGGTCTTGTTGCCGTCGGAGAACTCCGGCAGGGCGGCCAGGCTGAGCGATTCGTCGACCTTGTGGCTCGCGCCCTGCGGGAACCAGTAGAGCGGCCGGTACATGAGCCGCTGGAACTGGTAGGTCACGAAGGTCGAATTGAACGCGCCGGGCACGACCGGCAGCATGTAGAACGGTCCAGCCCCCGGCTGCTGCCCGATGTCGATGGCGCCGCCGTCCTTGGGCGTGCCCGTCTGCGCCGGCAGCGACCCGAACGTCTTGGCCCCCGGTTTCTGGGCGGTGGACGTCGCGCCGCCGCTGCAGGCCGCGAGCGGCAGGAGCGCGACCAGCGCCCCGGCGATGAGCGGGAAGCGCCGCATGGCTCCGCCTCTCGTGAAGAGTGTCATCGGCCCCAGACCGCCTTCGCGTAGTTGTGAAAGTTCAGGCCGAGGATCTTTTCGATCCGGCTCGCGGAGTAACCGCGCTCCGTGAGCAGCCGCGCCAGCTCCCGGAACTGGTCGACGCCCCGCAGGTCGACGACGAACGGGTAGGTGTCGCTCCGCTCGCCGGCCGCGGACGCGCCGGCCGCCCGGCGCCGCGCCACCTGCTCGGCGAGCCGGTCGCGGTAGGCGTCCAGGTCGTCGATGGCGGTGATCGTCCCGTCGGTGCCGATGCCGACGTGGTCCTCGCCGCAGACGTTGACCGCGTGCGCGATGTGCTCCACGACGTCCGCCGCCGTGGCGTGCCCGGACGCGTTGAGGAACGGCATGAAGTAGATGCCGACGAAGCCGCCCCGCGAGGCGACCAGCCGCAGTTCCTCGTCGGTCTTGTTGCGCGGCAGGTCCACGAGCGCGCGGCAGCCCGTGTGGTTGATCGAGACGGGCTGCGCGGAGATCCGCGCCGCCTCCAGGCAGGTACGTTCGCCGCTGTGCGAGAGGTCGACCATGACGCGGTGCTCGTTGAGGGCGGCCACGACGTCGCGCCCGAGCGGCGTCAGCCCGCGGTTCTCCGGCGCCATCGAGCCGTCGCCGATCTGGTTCGCCTGGTTGTAGGTCAGCTGGACGACCCGGACGCCGAGCCCGGCGAACGTGCCGATCCGCTCGGCGCGGTCCTCGACGGCGGCGGCGTTCTGGAAGCCGTAGATGATGCCGATCCTGCGCTGCCGCTTCGCCTCGGCGAGGTCCGCGGCGGTGTCGATCCGCACCAGGTCCCGCGGGTGGGCGCCGATGATCGCGTCCCAGGCGCGGATCTCGTGCAGCGTGTGCTCGTAGGGCGGAAGGTCGCCCATCGTGTAGCCCAGCGTCACGTTGATCGCGGTCACGCCGGAGGCGTGCGCGTCCGCCAGCGTGCGCGCGTCGACGGTCAGCTGCTCGCTGGTCTGGACGAGCGCACCGGAGGCGGTGAGCGACGCCGGGGCGTTCGGGTTGTCCAGCCCGCCCAGCGCGTTGACGACGATGAAGTCCGCGATGTCGACGCTCACGCCGGCGCCCCCTCTTCGACGGTCGCGCCGGCCCTCGTGGCGGACGCGCGGTCGTGGTCGGCCCGGTCGTAGTCGGCCCGGTCGTGGCGCCGTCCGCGCTTGACCGTCGTGATGACGCCGCGGAGGTGGTCGATGTCGTCGTGCGGGTCGTCGGCGACGATCAGGAGGTTGGCGAGCATGCCCGGACGGACGGCGCCCATCGTGTTCTCCAACCCCACGCCGGCCGCTCCGGCGAGCGTGGCCGCGCGGATCACCTCCCGCGTCGGCATGCCCATCGCCTCCACCAGGAAGCGGAGCTCGTCGTGGAGCGACGGGTAAGGGTCGCTCGGCGGGGACTCGTAGTCGGTGCCGGTGCAGATCGTGACGCCCGCCGCCCGCGCCCGGCCGATCAGCCGCCGCATGACGTCCGGCGCGAGTTCGGCCGCGCCCGGCGCGCTGGTCGGGATCCTGGCCGTGAGGCTCGCGGTGGCGTCGAGGATCGTGCCGCGGCGCCGCATGTCGTCCAGCAGCCCGTCGACGGCATCCTCCGGCGCGGCCATGAAGCGCTCGTAGGCGTCCGCGAGGTGCTCGCGCTGGCGCCGGTACGTCACCGGCCGGTCGCCGGCGAGATCGTAGGCGAGGTAGTGGGCGTGCGACACGACGTCCACCCCGGCCGCGACGACGTCGCGGGGCATCGCGGGAAAGACCGCCGCGTGCGCCCACACCCGCATGCCCTGCCGATGAGCCTCCTCGGTGATGCGGGCCACCAGTGCCGGCTCGAGATCGGCGTAGACCTTGATGGCCGCCGCCCCGGTGCCGCGGGCCATCGCGACGGCCAGCCGAAGGTCGGTCCCGTCGTCGATCGCCTGCATCCAGGCCGTGGCGCCGGGGACCGCCCCCTGCGACACCTGCCAGGTGCGCGGGTCGTCGAAGAAGCCGGGGCCGGCCATCAGCGCCGCGTTGTGGACGTCCGGGCCGGGGATCTCGCCGACCAGCGCGGCGCGCGCCAGGTCGGCCATCTGCCGCAGGTCGCCGGCCATCTCGCGGATCGCGGTGACGCCGCCGTACACCTGCCGCCGCATCAGCTCCTCCGCCTGCTCGCGGTTCGGCGGCGTCGACAGGTGCTGGTGGGTGTCGATCAGGCCCGGCAGCAGGAACGCGCCCTGCAGGTCGACCGTTTCGGCGCCGGACAGGTCCGAGGAGCGGAGTTCGTCCTCGGGCGCGACCGCCGCGATCGTCGGGCCGTCCGTCACCACCGCCATGCCGTGCCGCGCGGGAGCGCCGGTCCCGTCGATCAGCGACACGTCGCGGTAGAGCACGACCTGCCCTGGTTCGGCGGCGGCGAAGGGGGTGGGGGCCGGGTCGTTGCCGGCGATCGGTCGTTCGTCTCTGTCCACCATGGCGATCGCCCTGTCTCCGTTCTCGAGCCTCGCGAGGTGAGGGGGGTGGATCCTCAAGTTGTTACGCACACCGTAACAAGTGTTACAACATTAGCAACGTCTGCTAAAGTGCGTCAAGCATCGGAAGCGCGCTCAACGCCCGTGGAGGGAAGTTGCCCAGACCGGCCAGCTCTGCCGTGGACAAGGCCCTGGACCTCATCGAGACCGTCGTCGGGGCCGACCGCCCGCTTCGACTCAGCGAGCTGGCGAACGAGACGGGGATGCACCGCGCCACCGCCTACCGCATCCTGGTCGAGCTGGGACGGCGCGGCTGGATCATGCGCAGCGAGGACCGCTACCTGCCCGGCCCGGTGGTGCTCCAGTTCTCCCAGGCCGCGGCCGCGAACTCTCTGGTGGTGCTGAGCCGCCCGGTGCTCCAGGCGCTGTCCGATCGGACCGCGATGATGGTGAACCTCCAGGTGCTCGAACCGGACGGCGGCCGGGTGATCGACGTCGTCCGGCCGCCGCGGCTCGCGATGATCAACGATCTGCTGGGCGAGCTGCTGCCGATCCACAAGTTCGCCGGCCCCCTCGCGCTGGTCTCCGCACTGGACGAGACCGCCCGGACCCCCTACCTGCGCGCCGCGGAGGAGCAGGGGCACCCGGCGGCCGCCAGGGCCGATCTGCTGAAGGAGATCGACCGGACCCGGCGCACCGGCTTCGCGCTGGAGCGCGGGCGCAACGAGGAGGTCATCGCCTCGGTGAGCCGCGCGGTGCTGGCCGGAAGCGGGCGGCCCATCTGCGCGCTCACGATCGTCGGTCTGGACAGCGAGTTCGACGACGACACCCTCGTGAAACTCCAGGACGACCTGACCTCCGCCACGGCCGAACTGGAGGGCGCGCTGAGCGGCACGCGCGACGGAGCCGGCGATGACTGAACCCGCGGGCGGCGGAGTCCTCGTCCTCGACCGGGAGCAGACCCGGGCGGCGGCACCGCCGGACGCGGTGCTGGCGGCGGTGCGCACCGCTCTCGTCGCCGTCAGCCGGGGCGACGTCTCGGCCCCGGCGCGCGTCGCGGCGCACTCGACCCACGGACTGCTGGGCGCGATGCCCGGATACGTCCCGCAACTCGGCCTGGCCGCCAAGCTCGTGTCGGTCTTCTCCACGGGCGGCCGCGGCTCCCACCGCGGCATCGTCGCCCACTTCGACGCGGAGACCGGACGCCCGCTGGCGATCATGGACGCCGAGGCGATCACCGCGGTGCGGACCGCGGCCACCGCGACCGCCGCCATGCTGGCCCTCACCGGGCCCGGCGCCACCCGGTTCGCCGTGATCGGCACCGGCGCGCAGGCGCGGGCCCAACTCGCCGTCCTCGCCGCGCTGGACTCCGCGGAGGTCGTGGTCGGCGCACGCGACCTGGAGAGGGCGGAGCGTCTCGTCACGGACCTGTCCGCAGGCTCCGCCGCCGGCATCGAGGCGGCGGTCAAGACGGCCGACGTCGTCTTCTGCTGCACGTCCAGCCGGGAGCCCGTCGTCCGCCGGTCCTGGCTCGCCGACGGAGCGCATCTCAGCTCTGTCGGCGGCTCCGACGGCCCGGAGTTCGACGACGAGACCCTGCGGTCGTCATCGCTGTTCGTGGAATGGCCGGGCGCCGTGACCGAGCCGCCGCCGGCCGGCGCCTGGGAACTGCAGGGCACCGACCCGTCCGCGGCCACACTGATCGGCGCCGTCCTCGACCGCCGCCACCCGGGCCGCCGCTCCGCCACGGAACTGACGCTCTTCAAGTCGACCGGCCACGCCTCACTCGACGTCGCGGCCGCCTCGATCGCCTACCGGGAGGCCCGCGACCGCGGCCTGGGCATCACCGTCAACCTCTGAACCCGCGAGCGGCGGCGTACTTCTTCAGGCGCGGCGAGTTCCGGGTGTCCGCCGCGGTCCGCCCCGTGGCTCGCGAAGAGACGTGGATGTCGCGTCCGTCACACTTGATCGGCCTCGGACGCGGTGCACGAGGGAGGCCGGACGGCGCGGAGCAGGGCGGATCTGTCGGACCCCGCTGGAATACTCCCGGAGCGCTCGAAGTTTAATCGTTCGCGAAAGTGTCAGTCACTGCAGTAATTTGCGGCAGTACCCGGGGCGAGCCCTGCGCGAGCCCCGACACCCCCTGAGCAACGAGACCACGGCCCCCGCGTGCCCACATGCGGGCCTGACGATTGGAAGAGAGTTGACCGCTCCCGCATCCCCCAAGGTGGCGGACGGCCCGCTGGAGGAACCCGGCACCGGAGGAGGACTGGACCGCGGTGTGCTCGCCACGGCCATGGTGGTCGTCCTCGGGGCGATCATGTCCATCCTGGACGTGACGGTCGTCAATGTCGCGATCAACGACCTGGCGAAGGAGTTCGAGACCTCGCTGGCGACGATCCAGTGGGTCGCGACCGGCTACACCCTGGCGCTGGCCACCGTGATCCCGATCACGGGGTGGGCCTCGGCCCGGTTCGGCACCAAGCGCCTCTACATGATCTCCATCGGCCTGTTCGTCGCCGGCTCGATGCTGGCGGGCCTGGCCTGGTCCGCCGAGTCCCTGATCGCCTTCCGGGTGCTGCAGGGCCTGGGCGGCGGCATGATCATGCCGGCCGGCATGACGATCCTGACCCAGGCGGCGGGGCCGCAGCGGGTCGGGCAGGTGATGAGCATCGTCGGCGTGCCGATGCTGCTCGGCCCGATCCTCGGCCCCATCATCGGCGGCTACCTCGTCGACGACGTCTCGTGGCGGTGGATCTTCTTCATCAACCTGCCGATCGGCATCATCGCGCTGACGCTGGCGGCGAAGATCCTCAAGCGGGACGAGCCGAAGCCGGCCGAGCGGCTCGACTTCATCGGGCTGCTCCTGCTGTCCCCCGGCCTGGCCTCGCTGATCTACGGCGTGGCCAAGGGCGCCGAGATGAAGGACTTCCTGAAGACCGGCTCGCTGGCCTTCTGGGCGGTCGGCGCCGTGCTGATGATCGGCTTCGTGTTCCGCGCGCTGAACGCCAAGAACCCGCTGATCGACCTGCGGCTGCTCAAGCGGCGCTCGGTGGCGGCCGCGTCCGGCACGATGGTGCTGTTCATGGCCGCCTTCATGGGCGCGATGCTGCTGCTGCCGCTGTACTACCAGACCGTGCGCGGCGAGGGCGCCCTGCAGTCCGGCCTGCTGCTGGCCCCGCAGGGCCTCGGCGCGATGATCACGATGCCGATCGGCGGCAAGCTGACCGACCGGATCGGCCCCGGCCGGGTCGTGCTGGTCGGCATGGTCGTCGTGGTGCTGTCGGTGGCGGGCTTCGCCTCGATCCTGGAGGCCGACACCTCCTACTGGGCCCTCGGCGGGACCCTGTTCGTGATGGGCCTCGGCATGGGCATGACGATGATGCCGACCATGGCGGCGGCCATCCAGACGCTCGTCCACGACGAGGTGCCGCGGGCGAGCACGATGCTGAACATCATCCAGCAGGTGTCCGCGTCCATCGGCACCGCGCTGATCTCCGTGCTGCTGGCCAACCGGCTGGTCTCGGAGCTCGGCGGCGGGGGCGGCGGCGAGATCGGCAGCACCGAGAAGGTGCCGCCGGCGGTCATGCAGAAGATCGCCGGGCCGATGGCCGACGCGTTCCAGCACACCTACTGGTACTCGGCCGGGCTGCTGCTGCTGGCGTTCCTGCCGGCGCTGCTGCTGCCGCGCAAGAAGCCGCAGACCCCCGTGGTCGACGCGCCGATGCCGATGCACTAGAACGCCCCTGGCGCGTTCCAAACCCCGGCCGGTCCCTGAAGGGCTCCGGCCGGGGTTTGGCCGTTCAGGGCCGTCTCAGGCCGTGGCAGGGCGATTGTCCGCCCAGTACTCGTCCTTCAGCAGCCGCTTGTAGAGCTTGCCGGTCGGGTGCCGGGGCAGCTCGGCGCGGAAGTCGACCGAGCGCGGGCACTTGTAGTGGGCGAGCCGGTCGCGGCAGTACGCGATCAGCTCGGCCTCCAGCGCGGGGCCCGCGTCGTCCATGGACGGCGGCTGGACGACGGCCTTGACCGCCTCCCCCATCTCGGCGTCCGGGACGCCGAACACCGCGACGTCGGCGACCTTCGGGTGCACGGCGAGGACGTTCTCGGCCTCCTGCGGGTAGATGTTCACCCCGCCGCTGATGATCATGTAGGCGCGCCGGTCGGTGAGGTAGAGGAAGCCGTCGGCGTCGACGTGGCCGACGTCGCCGAGGGTGGTCCAGCCGTGCCCCCAGGGGTCGCGGGACGCGGCGGTCTTGGCCTCGTCGGCGTGGTACTCGAACTCGGGGCCGTTGCCGAAGTAGAGCGTGCCGGGCTCTCCCGGCGGCAGCTCCCGGCCTTCCTCGTCGCAGACGTGGACCTCGCCGAGAATGGGGCGCCCGACGGTGCCCTTGTGGGCGAGCCAGTCCTCCGAGTTCGTGTAGACGAAGCAGTTGCCCTCGGTGCCCGCGTAGTACTCGTGCAGGATCGGCCCCCACCAGGCGATCATCTGCTCCTTGACCGGGACGGGGCAGGGCGCGGCGGCGTGCACGGCGCAGCGCAGCGACGACACGTCGTAGCGGGCGCGGGTCTCCTCCGGCAGCTTGAGCATCCGGATGAACATGGTCGGCACCCACTGACTGTGGGTGACGCCGTACTTCTCGATGGCGGCGAGGGCCTGCTCGGCGTCGAACCTCTCCATCACGACGACGGTGGCGCCGAACCGGTGGAAGTTGAGCGAGTACCGCAGCGGCGCGGCGTGGTAGAGCGGCGCCGGGGAGAGGTAGACCGAGTCGGCGTCGGGTTGGAAGAGGAACGCCAGGAGCTGGTACAGCGTCCCGCCCTCGCCCATCGGCGCCTTGGACAGGGCCGGTTTCACGCCCTTGGGGCGGCCGGTCGTGCCGGACGAGTAGAGCATGTCCGCGCCCTCGCACTCGTCCTCGATGGGCGTGGGCGGATGCCGGGCGACGCGCTCCTCGTAGGAGTCGTAGCCGGGGGCGGTGCCGCCGAGCATCAGGCGCAGCGGCACGTCCGGCGGCGACTGGGCGGCGGCCTCCATCGCGGCGCTGGCGATGAAGACCTTCGCCTCGCAGTTGGCCGCGATGTAGGCGAGCTCGTCGGGCTGGAGGCGCGAGCTGACGGCGGTGTAGTACAGCCCGGACCGCTGCGCGGCCCAGGCGACGGCCAGGTAGAGCGGATGGTTCTCCAGCATGAACGCGATGTGGTCCCCCGGGCGCAGCCCCTCAGCGCGGAGCAGCTGCGCGAGCCGGTTGGACTCCTCGTTCAGTTCCCGGAAGGTGACGACCCGCCCGGAGCCCGCCATGACCACGGCGGGCTTGTCGGGCGTCCGAGCGGCGATCTGCCCCAGGTGCATGGCCGCAACCTACCTGGCCGGACCGGTAAATGGAATCCCGTTCGGTTTGCCGGCGGATCAGACGAGCATGTGGTCGAAGTCACCGTCCTTGGCTCCCCCGACGAACGCCTCCACCTCCTCGCGCGTGTAGACGAGGATCGCTCCCTCGGGGTCCCTGGAGTTGCGCACGGCGATCTCCCCGTTGGGGAGTTCCGCCATCTCGACGCAGTTGCCGGACGGGTTGCTTCGCCGGCTCTTCTGCCAGACGAGCCCGCCGACCCGGACGTCCGACATGTGGTGGCCGTCCATCTTTGCCCCCTTTAGGCGTCTCGGCCCCCCTGTCCCGGGAGACCGCGATCTCGCCCCACCCCACACCATGGTACGAGATGCACGTGCATTCGTTCTTGCATTGGTTCATGCAGACGGTCTTGCATCTGCACGACTTGGGGAGCAAGATAGCGAACGCTCGCCGGTGACCAACCCGCACGCCTCTGAGGTTTGACCATGACCGTTGACCAGGCAGACGACGTCGCAGCCCCCGCCGCCACGGGGGGCGGGCGGCCACGGCACTTCTCGGCCGTCCGCACGCCCTGGCCGGACGCCCCGCCGATGACGCTCGGCTCGAACGTCCCCGCGGAGGCCGCACGCGGCCCGGCCGCGACCCCCGGCCTCGCCGGACTCTGGCCGGCCCCGCACGCGGGCACGCCGCGCACGGCCCGCCGGGTGCTCCCGGCGGAGATCACCGCACCCCGGTCGGCGCGCGAGTTCACCCAGGTCACCCTGGACGCGTGGGGCCTGGCCGACGACAGCGGGGACGTCGTCGTCGCCGTGTCGGAGCTGGTGACCAACGCGCTGCGCCACGGCCTGGAGGGCCTGCCCCAGCCGCTGCCGCTGTGCCCCATCCAGCTCGTGCTGATCGGCCACCCGAGGAGGCTGGTCGTGTCGGTGACCGACCCGGGCGCTCGCGCGCCCGAGCCGGTGGCGACCGAACCCGACCGCTGCGCCGAGGGCGGTCGCGGCCTCGTCGTCGTCGGCGCGGTCAGCGACTCGTGGGGCTGGGCGCGACTTGCGACCGGCGGCAAGGCGGTCTGGGCCGCCTTCGACCTGCGGTTCAGCTCTCCAGTCCGCTAGGAACCTGCTCCGCGGCGGCCTGGCGCGCCGGGTTCTCCAGCTCGCTGAGGAACTCCTGCGCCCACCGGTCCACGTCGTGCTCGATGACGCGGCGGCGCATGACGCGCATGCGCCGCGCCTGCTCGGCGGGCTCGGCGTTCAGCGCGGCCATCAGCGTCCCCTTCAGGCCGTCGATGTCGTAGGGGTTGACCTGGAAGGCGCCGCGCTTGAGCTCGGCGGCGGCCCCGGTGAACTCGCTGAGCACGAGCGCTCCCCGCAGGTCCTTGCGGCAGGCCACGTACTCCTTGGCGACCAGGTTCATGCCGTCGCGCAGCGGGGTCACCACCATCACGTCCGCCGCGAGGTACAGCGCGGCCAGCTCGGCGCGGTCATACGAGCTGTGCAGGTAGTGGATGACCGGAAAGCCGATCTCGCCGTGCTCGCCGTTGATCCGCCCGACCAGCTGCTCGATCTCCTCCCGCAGCAGCTGGTACTGCTCGACGCGCTCCCGGCTCGGCGTCGCGATCTGCACGAACACCGCCTGCCCCGGCTTGATGTGGCCCTCGGCCACCAGCTCCCCGAAGGCCTGGAGCCGCTGCGTGATGCCCTTGGTGTAGTCGAGGCGGTCGACGCCCAGCAGCACGGTGGCGTCACCGAGGTCGGTGCGGATCTCCTGCGCCCGCTCCAGGACGTCCTCGCGGCCGATCAGGTCGTTCAGCTCGCCCACGTCCACCGAGATGGGGAACGCCCGGGCGCGCACGACGCGGTCGTCCCAGAAGACGTCCTGCTTGGAGAAGCGGGCGTCCAGGAGCCGCCGGCAGAGCCGCACGAAGTTCGCCGCCGCCCCGGGGAGCTGGAAGCCGACCAGGTCGGCGCCGAGCAGCCCCTCCAGGATCCGCCGCCGCCACGGCAGCTGCCAGAACAGCTCCACCGGCGGGAAGGGGATGTGCAGGAAGAAGCCGATCCGCAGGTCGGGACGCAGTTCGCGGAGCATCTGCGGCACGAGCTGGAGCTGGTAGTCCTGCACCCAGACGATGGCGTCCTTCGAGGCGACCTTCGCCGCCGCCTCGGCGAAGCGCCGGTTGACGCGGACATAGGCGTCCCACATCGCCCGGTCGTAGACGGGCGTGGCGACGACGTCGTGGTAGAGCGGCCACAGCGTGGCGTTCGAGAAGCCTTCGTAGTAGAGCTCCACCTCCCGCGCGGACTGCGCGATGGGGTGCAGCGACATGCCGTCCTCCTCGAACGGCTCCAGTTCCTCGTCCGGCGCGCCCGTCCAGCCGATCCAGGTGCCCTGCCTGCGCCTCATCACCGGGGCGATCGCGCTGACCAGTCCGCCCGGACTGCGCCGCCAGCGCGGGACGCCGTCGGCTCCGACGTTCCGGTCCACCGGCAACCGGTTGGCCACCACAACGAACTCACTACCGCGCGACACTCTGCGACCCGCCTCTCCAGGAAACTCTCAGCGCTCACTCATGCCCACAAACGGCCAACGGGAACATCTTGTCATTTCGACGCAAAGGACCCGAAGCCCGCAAAGGGGGAAGTCAGGCGGGCGGGGCGGCCCGGAGGCGGGATTGGATCGGGCCATATTCCTTTCCCGGCAGGTGACCCCTGTTGATCCCCGAGTCACGCGGCGCGGGCGGCGGAAGTCAGAAGTGACCCAGATCACACTCGGGGATGCCCCGGCGCCCGGCGCCGCGCCGGGCTAACGTGACCGGAGGGGAAGACCACCGGCCGGGGGGAGCATCGCTGTGCGCGACTTCGGGGGGATCATCGAACGCTCGCCCGCGCGGGTCGTCCGGCCGGAGTCGGCGCGGGAGGTCGCGGCGGCGATCCGCGAGGCCGCCGCGCAGGGCCTGGAGCCGGTGCCGCGCGGCCTCGGGCACTCCACCTACGGGCAGTCGCTGACCTCGGGGGTCTCGCTCGACCTCGGCGGGCTGGCGGGCGTGCGCGACGTCGGCCCGGACCGCGCGGTCGTCGGCGCGGGGACGAGCTGGCGCGCGGTTCTCGCCGCGACGCTGCCGCTCGGGCTGACCCCGCCCGTCCTGACCGACCACCTCGACGTCACCGTCGGCGGAACGGTCTCGGCGGGCGGCATCGGCGGGACGTCCCACCGGTACGGGACGCAGGCCGAGAACGTCCTCGCGCTGGAGGTCGTCGTGGACGGGGAGCCCGTGACCTGCTCCCCCGGCGTCCGCCCGGACGTGTTCGACGCGGTCCGCGGCGGGCTGGGCCGGCACGGGGTCATCACCGCGGCGACGCTGCGGCTCGTCCCGGCGCCGGACCGGGTGCTGAGCTGCACGGTCCCGTGCCGGGACGCCGCGGACCTCCTGCGCGTCCAGCGCGAGACGGCGGCCGAGCACATCGCGGGCCGGGTCAAGCCCTCGGAGGACGGCTGGGCGTACGAGGCCAAGGCCGTCCTGTACGGGCCGGGCGAGCCCCCCGCCGGCACGGTGGAGACCGAGGAGCTCTCCTACGCCGACTTCGCCGACCGGATGCGTCCCGACGTGGAGGAGCTGATCGCGCTCGGCGAGTGGGCGCGCCCGCACCCGTGGGGCATCGTCCTGCTGCCCGGCGCCGCGGCCGCGGCGGTGATCGGGTCGACGGTCGCCGGCATGACCGCGGCGGACATCGGCCTCGGCGGCCTCATCGTGGTCAAGGCGCTGCGGGTCGGCCATGTCCCGATGCTCGCGGCGCCGGGCGACCCCGTGCTGTTCGGCATGCTGCGCACCGCCTCGCCGGGATGCGCGTCCGTTGCGGAGATGCTCGCCGCCAACCGGGCCCTGCTCGACCGCGCCGAGGCGGTCGGCGGGGTCCGCTACGCCGTCGACTCGGTCCCGCCGGCGACGGGGTAGGCGGACTGGAAGGCGAGGCGCCGGTCGGCCCCCGCGGCGATCCGGTCGCAGGCGTCGTCGAGGTCCATGAACTCCTCCCATTCCGCCCGGCCGGACGCGGCGGCGAGCACCTCCACGAGCCGCTGTTCGAGTTCGGAGAGGCGCTCGCCCTTCCAGATCGCGTCGGCGAGGCTGACGAGCAGGTCGTCGATGCCGATGCCGGGCTCGTCCCAGGACGCGTGGGTGCGGGCGAAGCGCGCGAGCCGCTCCTCCACTCCCCGCTCCCGGAGCAGGGCGTGCCCGGCGCGCTCGTGCTCGGCGCCCGGGCCGGACAGCTCGGCCGGGTGCAGCGCCTTGCCGATGTCGTGGGTGGCCGCGCCGAACAGCACGGCCTCCGCGTCCACGGCCAGGCCGGGGTGGTGCTCGCGCGCCCAGCCGACGAGCTCGGCGGCCACGTCGTGGACGGCCCGCAGATGGGCGGCCAGGCGGGGCGGGGCGTCGAGATCCTCCAGGAGGCGGGCGGCCCGCTCCGGCAGCGGACGGAGCCCGGGTTCGGTCAGCGCGCGGCGCAGGATCGGGGAGGGCATCCCGGCACCGTAGCGCCTCCCGGCCCCCTCACTGTGCCAGCGCGATGACCTCCGCCCCGGGGAGCCCGGTGAGGGCCTTGCCCGGTAGGAGGATCTTGGATTTCCGCAGGCCGCTGCCGATGACGACCTGCGGGGCGGCGGCGACGGCCTCGTCCACGAGGATCGGCCAGCCCGCGGGGAGGCCGACCGGAGTGATGCCGCCGTACTCCATGCCGGTCAGGGACGTGGCGTCGGCCATCGGGGCGAAGGAGACCTTCCGGGCGCCCAGGTGCTTGCGGACCACGCCGTTGACGTCGGCGCGGCCGGTGGCGAGGACCATGCAGGCGGCGTAGGAGACCTCGCCGCCGCGCTTGGCGGCGACGACGACGCAGTTGGCGCTCACGTCGAGCGGGACGCCGTAGCGCTCGCAGAACGCCGCCGTGTCGGCGAGGTCCGGGTCGATCTCGGCGGCCTGCGCGCCGGGAACGCCGCCGATCGCCGCGGCCACCGGATCCGCCAGCAGGCCGCTCCGTTCGTTCGCCGGTCCCCAGTCGAGCGTGCCGACCATGTCTCATCCCCTCTCGTGATGCCCCCACCCTGCCACGGTCTTGACGGCGGGACCGCACTCGTGGTCCAGTGGCTCATCCACTCGACCTCTGGAGGCCATCGGTGCCGTCCTCCCCGATCCCCCGCGACACGGTCGTCGACGCGCTCGTCGACCGGCTGCGCGACGACGTGCTCGGCGGCCGCTACCCGCCCGGCTCCTACCTGCCGCCGGAGCGGGACCTCGCCGCCGGCTACGCGGTCACCCGGACGTCGCTCAAGCACGCGATCGTCCGGCTCGCGCAGGCCGGGCTGCTGGAGACGCGGCACGGCGTCGGGACGCGGGTCCGCGACTACGAGCGGCTGGGCGGGCCCGAACTGCTGCCGATGCTGGTCAGCACTGTCGGGACGGCCTGGATGGCGGAGATCTTCGAGGTGCGGCGCGAGGTCGGCGCGCAGGTCGCGGCCAAGGCGGCGATCCACGCCACCGGCGAGCAACGGGCCCGGCTGCGGGAGCTGGCCGCGCGGGTGAGGGACGCCGCCGGAGGCGACGAGGCCCAGCTGGCCGAGTGCGAGGTCCACCGGGTCATCGCCGCGGCCACCGGCAACCGGGTCTACGGGTTCATGGTCAACGCCCTGCTCAACGCCTACCTCGCCGTCCGGGAGGGCTTCACGCACGCCTTCGCCGACCCGGCGGCGGCCGCGGACCGGCTCGCGCCCCTGGTCGAGGCGCTGTGCGACGGCGACGCCGCGCGGGCGCGCGAGGCGGCGGGCGCGTACTTCACCGAGACCGAGGCGATCATGCGGGGCTCGCGATGAGCGCGCGGCGCACGGTCTTCGCCGAGGTGATGGAGGGGTCCCTGCGGCTCGCCGGAGAGGACCGCGACCGCCCGATGCGGCTGGAGCTGACCGCCGACCTGCCGGGCGTGCTGCGCCCCTGGGGCGATGCGGAAGGGGCGCTGACCGGACGCGTCCGCGTGCCGGACTGGGCGGACGACCCGGCGGCGTCCGGGCGGCTGCGGGTGGCGCCCGTCGCGGCGCGCCGGATCCGCTACACGCTGGGCTTCACCGCCGGCGACGGGCGGCGGCTGCGCCTGGACGGCTGGAAGACAGTCACCCCGCGGCGCCCCGTCCGGTCGATGACGTTCCTGCCGCTCACGGTGACCGACGAGGACGGAGCCGTGGTCGGTGAGGCACGGCTGCGCTTCGATCTGCGCCGCGACCTCGTCCGCTTCCTCGGCGGCTTCCGTTTCCCCGGACCCGATCCCATGCGGTCGCGCTGGCGCGGCCAAGCCGGGCGGCTGGAGGTCTGGTACACGACGCTGACCGACCCCGCGACCGGGACGGGCGTGTGGATCCACCACGAGCTGGTCGCGCCGGACAGGGGCGCGGCGGACGCGGACGCGGACGCGGGCACGGGCGCTGCGCGGGCGCACGGGTGGGCCGCCGTCTTCCCGCCCGGCGAGGCGCCGGTGCTCGCCCGGTTCGGCCCGGAGAGGTGGCGTCCCCCGGCGGACGCCGCGTTCGCCGCCGGGCCCGTCGAGCAGGCCGACGGACGTCTCACCGGCACGGCCGGGGACGTCGGCTGGGACCTGCGCGAGAAGGGAGGCGGCCCGCCCCTCTACACGTTCCCGCGCTGGGCGTGGGAGTCGGAGGTGCTGCCCGCCGCGCAGATCGTTCCAAGGCCGGCCGCGACGTACGACGGCACGGTGCGGTTCGGCGACCGCGTCCTCGAACTGGACGCCGCGCCCGGCGCGTCCGCCCGCATCTACGGGCACGGGAACGCGCGGCGCTGGGCGTGGCTGCACGCCGACCTCGGCGGCGGCGACGTGTGCGAGATCGTGGCGGCGGTCTCGACGCGGCCGGGGATGAACCGGCTCCCCCCGCTGCCGTTCGTCCGGTTCCGGGTGGACGGCGCCGACCTGGCCTCCGGCGATCCGCTCCTCGCGGCGCTGCGGCTGCGCGCCGACATCGGCCTGCCGGTCTGGACGGTCCACGGCCGCATCGGCGACCGGCGCGTCCACGTGCGGGTGACGCTGCCGCCCGGGGAGACCGTCTCGGTCGACTACGCCGACCCGGACGGCGCCCCGGCCGTCTGCCACAACTCCGAGCGCGCCGACGTCCGGATCGTGCTGGCCCGGCGCGCCGGGCGCGGCTGGGAGACCGAGCGCGCATGGCGGCTGGACGGCACCGGGCACGCGGAGGTGGGGCTGCGGTGAGCGCGCTGACCGGAACGGTCGCGGCGCTCCTCGGCATCGAGGACGCCGCCGACCTCGCGCGGGTGACCGCCCGCGCGGAGGCCATCGGCCGGGCGCTCCCGGCGCCCGCGCGGCTCGGCCTGCGCGCCGGCGCGGGCACGCTGGACGCGCTGTCCCGGCTCGCCACCGGGCACCCGCTCGACGGCCTGGATGCCGACCGCCGCGACGCGTTCTGCGCCCTGCTGACCTCCCGCGAGCCGGCGGCGCGGCTCGTGGAGGCGCTGAAGATCCCCCTGCTGCTGGCGGCCGGCACCGAGCTGCTGCCGCTCCCCCGGACCTCCGGCGACCCGCGCCCCGACGCGCCCCTGGACTGCACGCCGTCCGGCGGCTGGCCCGCGTGCTCCACCGCCGACGCCGTCGTGGTCGGATCGGGCGCGGGCGGCGCGATGGCGGCGCGGACCCTCGCCCGGAGCGGCATGTCGGTGGTGGTCCTGGAGGAGGGGCGCCGGTTCACCGTCGCCGAGTTCCGCGACCGCCCGCCGCTCGACCGGTTCCTCGACCTGTACCGGGACGGCGGCTCCACCGTCGCGCTCGGCCGGCCGCCGGTGCTGCTGCCCCAGGGCCGCGCCGTCGGCGGGACGACCGTCGTCAACAGCGGCACCTGCTACCGGACGCCGGACCGCGTCCTGCGGCGGTGGGCGGGGCTCGGCGTCCCGGTCGGCGACTTCGGCGACCGGCTCGACGAGGTCGAGGCCACGCTGCGGGTCGCGCGGCAGCCCATGGGCCCCCTCGGCCGGAACGGGCTGCTCGCGCTGGAGGGCGCCGAGCGGCTCGGCTGGCGCGCGGAGCCGCTGCGCCGCAACGCGCCCGACTGCGTGGGAAGCGGGCAGTGCGCCGCCGGCTGCCCGCACAACGCCAAGTACGGCGTCCACCTGAACGCGCTCCCCCAGGCCTGCGAGGCGGGGGCGCAGATCGTCTCCCGGGCCCGGGTCGAACGGATCCTCGTCGAGCGCGGCACCGCCACCGGCGTGCGCGCCCGCCGCCCGGACGGCACGGCCTTCGAGATCCTCGCGCCCCGCGTCGTCGTCGCGGCCGGCGCCTTGGAGACGCCGCTGCTGCTGAGGCGGTCGGGGATCGGCGCGCATCCCGAGGTGGGACGCGGAATGGCCGTGCACCCCGCGACGAACATCGCCGGGCGGTTCGCCGAGCCGGTCGTGTCGTGGTCTGGGGTGATGCAGAGCGTCGGCGTCGAGGAGCTGCACGGCGACGGGATCCTCATCGAGGCGACCGCGAGCCCGCCGGGCATGAGCTCGTTCCCGCTGCCGGGCGTGGGGCGGGCGCTGCGCCGCGCGCTGGAGGGCGCCGACCGCCTCGCCGTGCTCGGCGCGATGATCGCCGACGCGCCGTCCGGCCGCGTGCACGGCGCCCGGCACCGCGCGCTCGTCCGCTACGACCTGGCCCGGGAGGACGCGGCCCGGCTGCGGCGGGCGCTCGTCGCGATGGGGCGGATCCTGTTCGCGGCCGGGGCCGAGGAGGTCCTCACCGGCCTGCCCCGCCACCCGTCCGCCCGCGACGACGCCGAGCTCACGCGCGCCGTCGCGATGGCGTCCGCCTCCGACCTGCACCTGGCCGGGTTCCACCCCACCGGGACGGTGCGGCTGGGCGCCGACGCGGGGCGGGCGCCGGTGGACCCGTCCGGGCGGCTGCGCGGCGTGCGGGGCGTGCACGTGGCCGACGCGTCGGTCCTGCCGAGCTGCCCCGAGGTGAACCCGCAGCTCACGATCATGGCGATGGCGCTGCGCATCGCCGAGGGGATCGGGTAGCCGCCGCCGTCAGGAGCCCAGGTACCGCAGGACGGCCAGGACGCGGCGGCTGTACCCGGTCGCGTGCGACAGGTCGAGCTTGTCGAAGATCGCGTTGACGTGCTTCTCGACGGCGCTCTGCGAGATGTGGAGATGCGCGGCGATCGAGGCGTTGGTGTGCCCCTGCGCCATCGTGTCGAGGACGTCCCGCTCGCGCGGAGTGAGGCGCGCCAGCGGATCGCCCTGCGCGCCGTGCGCGGCCAGCAGCCGGCGCACCACCTCCGGGTCGAACGCGGCGCCGCCCGCGCCGACGCGCTCCAGGGCGTCGAGGAACTCGTCGACCTGCGCGACCCGGTCCTTCAGCAGGTAGCCGACGCCCGCGGTGTCCGCGGTGATCAGCTCGGCGGCGTAGCGCTTCTCCACGTACTGCGACAGCACGAGCACCCCGACGTCCGGCCAGCGCCGCCGGATCTCCAGCGCGGCCCGCAGCCCCTCGTCGGTGTGGCTGGGCGGCATCCGGACGTCGACGACCACGACGTCGGGCGGGCCCTCGGCCACCGCCGCGATCAGCGCGTCGCCGTCGCCGACCGCCGCCTCCACCCGGTGGCCCTCCTCGGCGAGCAGCCGCACCAGGCCCTCGCGCAGCAGCGTGGAGTCCTCGGCCAGCATCACCCGCACGGCAGCTCCGCGGTGATCACAGTTGGGCCGCCGCGCGGGCTGTCCACGGTGAACGTCCCGTCCAGCGCGGCGACCCGGCGGGCCAGCCCGGCGAGCCCGCCGCCGCCCGGGTCGGCTCCCCCGCCCCCGTCGTCCTCGATGCGCACGCCGATCATTGTCGCCGATCCCGCCACGGCCACCCGCACCGACGCGGCGCCGGAGTGCTTCGCGGCGTTCGTGACGGCCTCGCAGACGACGAAGTACGCCGCCGTCTCGACCGCGTGCGGGGGCCGGCCGGGGACGTCGAAGTCGATCGCCACCGGCAGCGCGGACCGCTCCGCCACGGTCTCCAGCGCCGCCCGCAGCCCCTCGCCGTCCAGCGCGGCGGGGTAGACCCGCCAGGTGACCTCCCGCAGGTCCGCCAGCGCCCGCTGCGACTCCTCGTGCGCCTGCCTCAGCAGCTCGGCCGCCCGCTCCCCGTCGCCGGCGCGGCGGGCCCGCCCGATCAGCATGCCGAGCGCCACGAGCCGCTGCTGGACGCCGTCGTGCAGATCCCGCTCGATGCGGCGCCGCTCGTCGTCCACCGCGTCCACGACCTGCGCCCGCGTCACCGACAGCTGCGCGATGCGGCGCTCGTACTCCTCCAGCGGGCTCGGCCCGAGGCAGCGCCGGGCCACGCTCCGCTCCATCGCCGCGACCCCGACCAGGCCCTGCACGGCGAGGAAGAGCAGCACCACACCCGCGACGGCCGTGTAGAGGACGATCCACCAGGTCGGCGGGATGCCGTCCAGGTGGTCACCCGTGATCCACCAGCCCACCGCCAGCCGGACCGCGGCCGCCGCCCCGTAGGCGAGCAGCAGCAGGATCACCCCGCCGAGCAGCCCCACCGGCACCCGCAGGACCAGGTACGCGAGCGCCTTCAGCGGGCCGTACCGGACGGCCCGGTCCTCGCCGAGGAACACCCGGAGCCTCCACAGCTCCAGCTCGGCCAGGAGCTCGGCGCCCTCCGCGACCGCCCCGGGGACCTTCCGGCGCCCGCGCGAGAACGCCATCGAGTACGCCATCAGCAGCGCCGCCACCGCCAGCAGCACCAGTTCCACTCCCGCGGTCACCGCGCCCAGCAGCAGGCCCGCCGCGGCCCGCCCCGCCGCGCGCGGGCCGCCGCGCGGCACGTCAAAAGTCGCGATCACGTTGAAGTTCTCTCGCCTCCGCTCGGTGACCTTCTCTCGCCTCCGCTCGGTGACCTTCTCTCGCCTCCGCTCGGTGACCTTCTCTCGCCTCCGCTCGGTGACCTTCTCTCGCCTCCGCTCGGTGACC
>NZ_JBEZJI010000016.1:0-8041 GCF_040649435.1 Actinomadura sp. NPDC048955 | reverse complement strand
GACCTTCTCTCGCCTCCGCTCGGTGCGCCCCTTGCCTCCGCCCCTGCCCCGGCCCCCGCGCGGACCCGCGCGCCTTCACGATACGTACGGCGACGAACGCCAGCGCCGCCAGCCCGACCAGCGCGACGACGGCCTTGGAGTAGACGCCGACGAACTCCTCCACCGTCCGCCAGTTGTCCCCGAGCCCGTACCCGGCCAGCACGAACACCGTGTTCCACAGCAGGCTGCCGAGGGCGGTGTAGAGCAGGAACGTCGCCAACCTCATCCGCTCCACCCCCGCCGGGACGGAGACCAGGCTGCGGAAGATCGGGATCATCCGGCCGAAGAACACGGCCTTGGCGCCGTGCCGGGCGAACCACGCCTCCGTCCGGTCCAGGTCGTCGAGCTTCAGCAGCGGCAGCCGGGCCACCATCGCGCGGATCCGGTCCCGCCCGATCAGCGCGCCGATCCCGTACAGGGCCAGCGCCCCGGCCACGCTGCCGGCCGTCGTCCACGCGAGCGCCGCCACCAGGCTCATCCGGCCCTGCGCGGAGGCGAACCCCGCCAGGGGGAGGATCACCTCGCTCGGCAGCGGCGGGAACAGGTTCTCCAGCGCGATCGCCAGCCCCGCCCCGGGCGCGCCCAGCCTGTCCATCAGGTCCGTCGCCCACCCCGCGACGCCTCCCGCGGGCTCGCCCGCCGGCGCGGCGTACATCGTCTCGATCATGTGTACGACGCTAGGAACCGGGACGCCGCGCCACCATGGAGCGCACCGCCGGTCCGTCCGGCCGCCTCCCGCACCCCTTCCCTGCGGAAAACCGCACCCCGAGGGGCCGAAAACGGGGACGGGGGCGGGCATCCGGCCTACTGTTGGATCACCGCCGCCGCCCGTCCTGGGAGATCAGGGCGCACGACAGAAGGAGCCGCGCGCGTGGCCGACGACCTCCCCGAGAACGCACCTCCGGGCATCGACCCCTCCACGCCCACCTTCGCGCGCGTGTACGACTACTTCCTCGGCGGCAAGGACAACTTCGCCGCCGACCGCGAGGTGGCCGACATGGTGATGCAGCTCGTGCCGGAGGCCCCCGTCGTGGCCCAGGGCAACCGGGTCGCCATCGAGCGGGCGGTGACCTACATGGCCCGCGATCTGGGTATCGACCAGTTCGTCGACATCGGGTCGGGGCTGCCCACGTCGTCCAACGTGCACCAGTTCGCCCGGGCGGCCAACCCCGACGCGCGGGTGGTGTACGTCGACAACGACCCGATCGTGCTGGCGCACGGGCGGGCGCTGCTGACCGAGACCGGCGTCGCGACGTTCATCCAGGGCGACCTGTACGAGCCCGAGAAGATCTTCACCGACCCCGCGCTGACCGGGCTCCTCGACCTGTCGCGCCCGGTGGGCGTCGTGCTGGCCGCGATCATCCACCACGTGCCGGACGACCGCGACCCGGCCGGGGTCGTCCACGCGCTGCTCCCGTTCCTCGCGCCCGGCAGCCACGTCGTGCTCACCCACCTGCACGACGCGGGGGACGATCCGCGCGTCGAGGAGGCCAAGCGCATCCTGCAGTCGGGCCTGGGCGGGTCCTACTTCCGCCACTCCTCCGAGATCGAGCGGTTCATGGAGGGCCTCACGATCCTGGAACCGGGGGTGGCCAACGTGACCGCGTGGCGGCCCGCCGGGCCCGCCGGGCCGCTGGAGCACCCGCTGCACTCCCAGATGGTCGCCGTCCTGGGGCGTAAGGACTGATCAGCGGATTCAGCGGAGAGTGAAACCGGTTCCGCCGGCGCCCGCGGCCGCAGGAGGCTCGGAGCCCCGATTCCCGCAGGCCGCGCGGTTACGGACGGCCTCGCCCCCCGGTTTCGGGCCCACGTCCGGTCATGATCCAGGTAAAAGATCTTTTTGATCGACTTTTCCGTTGTTGGGCCTTTCTTGTAGCGTTCGCAGCGTTTTGTGAAGTGCATTCATGATCGGACTTTCCCGCCACAAGATCATGTAAGGACGCCGCGATGCCCCTGGCGACAGGCCTGGCCGCGGCCGCGCTCGTGGGCCTGCTCTCACTCCTGGCCACCGCGCGGCACGGCAGGCGCCCCGACCGTTCGGACGAACGGCACCCCGAGTCGCTGACGGCCGTCCTCGGCCCGGGGGACGAGGAGTACCTCGCCTGGCTGGCCGACCACCACTGGCCCGCCGACGAGTACCTCGATCTGGAGCACGAGTGGCGGTTCGAGCTGGAGTTCGGCGAGCCGGCGGGCCACTACGAGTCGCCGCTGTGCCCCCGGTGCGACCTGCGCCGCGAGGACGTCTGGCCGTGCCCCGCCTGCGGCAGGCTCCTGCACTCCTCCTGCGGCCACGGCATGCGGCGCCGCACCGTCGAGCGCCCCTACCGGACCCACGGCACCAACTCCGAGGCCGTCGTCGCCGAGTGGATCTGCACGGGCTGCACGGCCGTCGTCGGTCTCGACGTGGACCACGGCGACGAACCGGACGGTGGCATCTTGCGGTGAATCGCCCCTGATTGCCCTAGCTTCGACGCCTTCACACGTGGGCGACGGTAAAAAATTCGCCATCCACTTGCATATTTCGGACGCAGCGCGGCAGGCTGCAATATGTCCTTAATCACGTGGGACACCCGTGGAGGAACCCTGTGACCGCCGAGCACCACACCATCTGCCAGCACGAGCCGCCCTGTCCGCAGCCGGACGACCTCGACCGCGAGGCCGCGCGCATCATCGCCGCCCACCCCGAGCAGGGGTGGAATCTCCTGTGCAACGGCGTCGTCGTCTTCGACGACACCGGCGAGCTCCTTCCCGACGGCCGCGTCATCGCACCGCACCGTCCCACCACCGCCGCCTAGAGCCCGCGACCCGTCCCGGCACGATCATCCGATCACGTGCCGGTCGTTCCCGACGCCGGGCGAGCGCCTGCCGCCCGGGACGTCGCGAGTACGCTCTCCGGCTCCCCTCCCAGCCCCCCGCACAGACGGCGATCCGCCGCAGACCCCACGTGAGCTCGATGAACCGGCGCTCTCCCCCGTACGCGCCGCCCCCGGTCCGGAAGCCGAGACCCTCCATTCGCCTTCGGACCGTCGTGGCGTTCATCCAGGCCAGGCCATGCCGAGGCCACTTCTCCGCGCCGTCATCAGGCGACCACCACCGGACTCCAACCCGCTTGCCAAACCCTGGCAGCGTGCGACGAAAGCCCGCGTGTCGTGGCGCCCCCTCGCGACGATCGCGCACAGCCTTGGAGAGGAGATCGGACGGGGCGCGGCGATCCCAGGTGAACCTCGCCCGCTCGCGCGCGTCCGCATGAGACGCCGTGCGCTGTTCGTCTCCACCGATCCGCATGTCGGACTCCCATCCGGCGGGCGATCCCGGTAGCGTTCAACTGTTTTGCTACTTACGCAACAATCATGCGGAACTCGACCGCGGAAGGACGGTGTGGGTGTGGTCACAGTCCTGGTCCTCGCGTCCCTGGTCGCCCTGTTCGGCCTTTTCCTGCCGAACCTCCTCCACCCCATGCCGCCGCGCCCCGCCCCGGAGCAGGAGGAACCCGCTCCCGAGCCGCCGCGCGCCGTCCCGCCCCCCTCCCTCGCCGCCGATCCCCCGGGCCACCCGGAGTCCATGACCGCCGAGCTGGACCCCGGCGACGAGGAGTACCTCGCCTTCGTGGCCGACGAGCTCTGGCCCGACGACGAGTACCTGGAGCTGGAGCACACCACCGACGGCGAGGAGGAGCCCGGCGGCAGCAGCATGCGCATGTGAGCGGGCGACCCTTGGTGGACCGTTCCGAAGCGCAGTGCCCGGCCGGCCGGTGAACGCGCGACCGGTTACGTGGTCGGGAGGGGAGCTCCCGTCTCCAGGAGCGTCTTGAGGCCGGACAGGACGTGCGGCCAGCCGTGCCGGGACATGCCGAGCAGCACCTCGCCGCCCTCGTGGACGACGGTCAGCCTCACCGCCTCCCCGACGGGTTCGAGATCGAAGGTCACCTTGGAGCGGGGCTCCCGCAGGAGCCGGGCGCGGGTCTCCTCGTCCACGCCGGTGGACCGCGCCCACTCCGGCGTGAAGGTGTGCCAGGTGTAGCTGAGGCACCGGCCCGGCTCGGCCGCAAGGACGACCTGCTCGGGGTCGGACGTCGTCGCGCCCTCCTCGTGCCAGGTGACGGCGGACCCGGGCCGCCAGTCGGTCTCGAAGGCGACACCCCAGTAGCGGCGGGTGGAGCCCGGGTCGGTGAGCGCCTCCCAGAGCCGCTCCGGCGTGGTCTTGATGTAGGTCGTGTAGACGAACTCGTTTCGGGTCATCGCGTCCTGTTCCAGCGGACCTGGGGTTCTAGGGCCTGTCTCGAAGTGGCCCCGGCCACGCCGCGCGAACGCGTGAGCCGGCCGGTGGAGCGAGGCCGGAGGCGAGCGGAGCCGGGCGGATCGCGAAGCGATGCCGCGTTCGCCCAGGCCCGGTCACGTAGCGAGCCGCAAGGCGAGCGAAGTGGGCCGGGACGTGAAAACACAGCCTAAGGCTTGCGGCCCACGGCGCCGTAGGCGTCCACCGCCTCCGGCTCGGCCGCCGTGTCCGGCCGCCAGTGCGTCACCGGGACGATGCCGGGCTCCACGAGTTCCAGCCCGTCGAAGAAGTGCCCGATCTCCTCGGGCGTCCGCAGGACGAGCTGCGCGTTGCCCGCGGCGTTCCAGACGTCGACGATGCGGTCGGACGCCTCTCCGTGCACGACGTTCGTCCCGTCGTACATGGCGAAGTAACTGCCGGAGGGCACCGCGTCCATGAGCCGCCGCACGATCCCGTAGGCCTGGTCGTTGTCGGGGACGAACTCCAGGATGCCCATCAGGGTGAACGCGATCGGGCGGCTGAAGTCGAGCGTCTCGGCGGCGCCCTCCAGGATCGTGCCGGGGTCGCGCAGGTCCGCGTGGATGTAGGCGGTGCTCCCCTCGGGCGTGCTGGTGAGCAGCCCCTTCGCGTGCTCCAGGACCAGGGGGTCGTTGTCGACGTAGACGATCCTCGACTCGGGCGCGGCGCGCTGGGCGACCTCGTGGGTGTTGTCCACCGTGGGGAGCCCGGTGCCGACGTCGATGAACTGGCGGATCCCCGCCTCGGCGGCCAGATGCCACACCACCCGGTTCAGGAACAGCCGGGAGGCCCGTGCCAGCCGTGCGACGTCCGGCAGCATCCCGAGGATCTGGTCCCCGACCTCGCGGTCCACCGGATAGTTGTCCTTGCCGCCAAGCCAGTAGTTCCAGATGCGCGCAACATGCGGGACGCTCGTGTCGATGCCGGGCACGGGTTTCTGGTCGCTCATGCGCCACCCCCTCGGCCGTTCCCTTCCCGTTACGGAGGAAGGTCAGTCATCGTCGTCCGCCTTCCCGTCGTCCGCCTTCCCGGCGACCGCCTTGCCCGTCGCGGCGTCCACGATCACCTCGTGCTTCTTCCCGTCGGCGCCGGCGACGTCGACCTCCCAGACCGTCCTGCCGTTGTCGTCGTCCAACTCGATCTCATGGACCTCCCCGGGGACGGCCTTCAGCGCCGCGTCCGCGGCCTGCGTCAGCGAGACGGCCGGGCGGGCGGGCTTCCCACCGGAGGGCGACGCGCCCTCCCCGCCGTCCGCCGCCGCGACCGCGGCCGTGGCTCCCCCGGCGGCGAGCGCGCCCGCGGCGACCACCGTGACCAGCAGGCCGCGGCCCGCGACCATGCGCCGTGCGTCGAACCTCATCGAAGCTCCCATCTGCGGGTGTCGTGCCGGCCTTCGCGGCCGGACCCTTCGCCATGGACGATGCCGGGCGTTCCTGTAGCACCGCTGAAGGGACCTGAAGCCGGCTTCAGGTGCGGTTTGGCAGGCTGTGGGGATGCGCCTGCTGATCGTCGAGGACGAGAGACGCCTGGCCGCCTCGCTCGCGCGGGGGCTGACGGCCGAGGGATTCGTGGTCGAGACCGTCCACGACGGCGCCGAGGGGCTGCACCGGGCGCTCGGCGGCGGGTACGACCTGATCCTCCTCGACATCATGCTGCCCGGGATGAACGGCTACCGGGTGTGCGCGGCGCTGCGCGCGGCGGGCGACGAGACGCCGATCCTGATGCTGACCGCCAAGGACGGCGAGTACGACGAGGCGGAGGGCCTGGACACCGGCGCGGACGACTACCTCACCAAGCCGTTCTCCTACGTGGTGCTGGTGGCCCGCGTCCGCGCGCTGCTGCGCCGCCGGACGCGGGGCGCGGCGCCCGCCATCGTGCTCGGCGACCTCACGGTCGACCCGGCCGCGCGGCGCGTGCACCGGGGCGAGGTCGAGGTGGAACTCACCGCCAAGGAGTTCGCGGTGCTGGAGCACCTGGCGTCGAACGCGGGCCGGGTCGTGTCGAAGGCGCAGATCATCGAGGCGGTGTGGGACCTCGCCTACGGCGGGGACCCCAACATCGTCGAGGTGTACGTGAGCGCGCTGCGCCGCAAGCTCGACGTCCCGTTCGGGCGCCGGTCCATCACGACGGTGCGGGGCGCCGGGTACCGGCTGGCCCGGGACGGGGGCGCCTGACATGGCCCGCCGCCCGGCGTCCGTCCGCGCCAGGACGACCCTGGGCGCGACCGCCGTGGTGGCCGTCGCGCTCGTCGCCGCCGGGCTCGCGGTGGTGCTGCTGCTGCGCTCGAACCTCGGCGGCCAGGCCGACCTGAAGGCGGAGGTGGCGGCGCGCGAGGTGGCCTCGCAGCTCGCGAGCGGCACCCCGTTCGCGGCGCTCGACCTGCCGGACGGGGAGGACCGTCCCGTGCAGGTCGTGGACGAGCAGGGCCGGGTTCTGGCGGCCAGTGAGGACCTGCGGGAGATCCACGGGACCGGCTCCCCCGCCGTGCGGCCCGTGCGGCCGCCACCGGACGGCGACGACGACGACCGCGGTGACGACGACCCGGCGCGCGGCGAGGTGGCGGGCGGCGACCCGGACCTCACCACGGGCCGCGTGACCGTGGACGACCGCACGGCCGTCTACCGGTTCGCGGCGGTCGAGGTCACGACGCCGCGGGACGAGACGGTGACCGTCTACGCGGGCGCCGACCTGGCCGCCGCCCGGGACGCGGTGGGCACCGCGGTCCGGGCGATGCTCGCGGGTCTGCCGCCCCTGCTCGCGGTCGTCGCGGGCGTGACGTGGCTGGTCACGCGGCGGGCGCTGCGCCCGGTGGAGGCGGTCCGGGCGGAGCTGGCCGAGATCACCTCTTCCGGCGACCTGGCCCGGCGGGTGCCCGTCCCGGACGCGCGGGACGAGATCGCCGGGCTCGCCGCGACGACGAACGCGACGCTCGCCGCGCTGGAGGAGTCGGTGGCGCGGCAGCGCGGGTTCGTGGCGGACGCCTCGCACGAGCTGCGCAGCCCCATCGCCTCGCTGCGCACCCAACTGGAGGTGGCCGCCGCGCATCCGGAGCTGCTGGACGTCGGCGGGCTCACCGAGGACGTCCTGCGGCTCCAGCGGCTGGCCGCCGACCTGCTGCTGCTCGCCCGCATCGACGCCGGGGACCGCCCGCCGGCCAGGCCCGTCGCGCTCGGCGAACTCGTCCTGGACGAGCTGGAGCGCCGCGCGGCGGGCGACCGGATCGCCGTCCAGGCGTCGATCGGGGCCGATCCGCGGGTCATGGGCGTGCCGGGGCGGCTGGCGCGGGTGGTCGGCAACCTGCTCGACAACGCCCAGCGGCACGCGCGCTCGGCGGTCCGGCTGTCGGTGGACGAGGAGGCGGGCGCGGCGGTGGTGCGGGTCGCCGACGACGGGCCGGGGGTGCCGCCCGCCGACCGCGAGCGGATCTTCGAGCGGTTCGTGCGGCTGGACAACGCGCGCAGCCGAGACGAGGGCGGCGCGGGTCTCGGGCTGGCCATCGCCCGCGACCTGGTGCTGGCGCACGGCGGAGACCTCGCCGTGCGCGAGGCCCCCGGCGGCGGTGCGCTGTTCGAGGTGCGGCTGCCGGCCCTGCGACCCGGCTCCCCGGGGCCGGTTACTTCAGGAGCTGGCGGGCCATGACCATGCGCTGGATCTGGTTGGTGCCCTCGTAGATCTGGGTGATCTTGGCGTCGCGCATCATCCGCTCCAC
>NZ_JBEZJI010000015.1:0-155039 GCF_040649435.1 Actinomadura sp. NPDC048955 | reverse complement strand
AAGCTGATGGAGGACCACCGCGACGAGGTCGTGGTCATCGCTGCCGGATACTCGGCCGAGATGCGCGAGTTCCTGGCCGCCAACCCGGGGTTGAGCTCGCGGTTCTCCCGGACGGTGGAGTTCGAGAACTACAGCCCCGCCGAACTCGTCCAGATCGTCGGGACGCAGGCCGACAAGGACGGCTACCAGCTGGCCGAGGACGCGCGCACCGCGCTTCTGGCGCACTTCACGTCCATGAAGCGCGACGCCTCCTTCGGCAACGGCCGCGCCGCACGCCGCGTCTTCGAAGCGGCGGTGGAACGGCAGGCACAACGCCTGGCCGACATGGAAGAACTGCCCTCCGGCGAGGAACTGTCCCGGCTGATCGCCGAAGACCTCGACGTCGACACCGGCCTGGCCGCCCGGTTCGGAGAGGCCCGCGACCCCGACCAGGTCACCGCCCTGCTGGCGCGGCTGGCGGCGATGACCGGACTGGACGAGGTCAAACGCGACATCCGCGACCTACTCGACCTCATCGCCTCGGCCCGGCGCCGCCGCGCCGCCGGACTCGAAGCCGAACCCTTCACCGGCCACCTGATCTTCGCCGGCCCACCCGGCACCGGCAAAACCACCGTCGCACGCCTCTACGGAGAACTCCTCACCGCCCTGGGCGTCCTGGCACAAGGCCAGGTCGTCGAAGCCGCACGCGTCGACCTGGTCGGACAGTACGTCGGGCACACCGCACAAAAGACCAGCGAGGTCTTCGAACGCGCCCGCGGCGGCGTCCTGTTCATCGACGAGGCCTACACGCTGTCGCGCCAGGCCGGATCAGGCAACGACTTCGGCCAGGAGGCCATCGACACCCTCGTCAAACTCATGGAGGACCACCGCGACGAGGTCATCGTCATCGCGGCCGGATACACCTCCGAAATGGAAGGATTCCTGGCCACCAACCCCGGCCTGGCATCGCGCTTCGCGCGCACCCTCACCTTCTCCCCCTACGAGGTCGACGGCCTGGTCTCGATCTTCCTGGGCAAAGCCAAGACGGCCGACTACCGCGTCCCAGAACCCACCCAACAAGCCCTCACCACCTACCTGGCGGACAACCGCGACCAATTCCGCGAGGGCAACGGACGCGAGATCGACAAACTGTTCCGTTCCGCGGTGACCGCCCACGCACGCCGCACCGAACAACTCGCCAACACCGGCGCCGAACTCACCACCGAACAACTCACCACCCTCCTCCCCGAAGACATCGGCTAGAGGCCGCAACCCGTTGCTGGACGACGAGACGGCGGGCACCCGTTTCCCGATCCGCGACGCCGAGCCCGAGCAGGCCGTGCCCGCCGGTCCAATGGGCTACGACCTCGACGCGGAACGGCTGCTGCTGCACACCGTCCAATCGGTCGAGGCGTTCGAGGCCCTGCTCACGACGGGCACGCTGACGCCGGACCCGGCCCTGGCGGTGGCCGAGTTCGCGGACGCCTACGACTGGATGTACCGGATGATGGCGGAGCGCCTGCCGACCAGCGGCCAGGGTGCGCTGTGGCTCTGGGCACGCACCAACCGCAAGCATCTGGTCAGTGCCTGCCGCCACTCGCGCGGCCAGGTGCTGCTCACCTGCCGGGTCCCCCGCGACCGCGTGCTCCTCTCACACTTCGATGAGTGGCACATGGTCCTGAACCGAGGCCTTGGCATGCCGAGGCTGCCCGGCGAGCCCGAGGACGAGGCGTTCGCCCGCTGGGAGCAGACTCACGACGAGTTCGACGCCCGCCTCCGGGCAGCGGGGATGCATGACGCCCCGACCCGGGACTGGCCCACCACCCTGCGGAACGAGATCGAGACGTCCTGGGAGAGCATCCTCAACCGGGACAACTACGGCCCCTTCGAGTGCTGGCAGGCCACCGTCCATACCCTCACCGCCGACGAGGTGGTGGAAGCGGTCCGGATCATCTGAGCGGCCAAACGCGGCCCGGCACACGGCCCTAGCTCAACGGCAGATCCACGACCATCACATCGAAGTGCGGGGAGTCGGGGAACGGCTGCGCCTTGCCGGCCTTGCGCCATCCCCACCGTGCGTACGCGCGCTGCGCGGAGTCGTTGTCCTCGCGGACCAGCAGCGTCGCCCGCTCCTCGGACCGGCCGCCCAGCAGTGCATCATGCAGCGCGTGCGCCACCCCCCTGCCCTGCCACTCCGGAATCACCATCAGCTCGTTGAACGCGAACGTCCTCGACCCGGTCTCGACGGTGAACCCGTCCGGGACCGGGGTCGTCAGCCCGTTCCACCAGCGTGTCTTCACCGGCAAGGTGCATCCGAACGCCTGCCCCACCGGCTCGCTTTCGATGTGCGCGACGACGATCTGGAACCCGGGGACTCTCGTGTAGCTGAGGACCCGTTCGGCGAACCGCTCCGCAGAGTAGAACGGCTGGTCGACAACGTCCTGGTGGGAGGCGACATAGACCGGCACGATCACGCTGTCGAGGACCTTCTCGGCCTCGGCGGGGTCGTGGCGGGTGAAGGTGGGATCCGCGGTCATCGGTCTCCCGTCGCTGCTAGCAGTTCGCGCGCCTGCCGGACCGAGGCGCGCCCGGATTGAGCGGGCGCCGCGAGCCGCAACGAGATGAGCGCGCTGCCTTGCAGAAGTCCGTCGCTGCGCTGCTCGGCCGGTAGGCCCTCCAGGACCTGCGTCATATGGTGGACGCCCTCGTCGACGTCCCCGGCCCGGATCAGTGCGCCGGCGCGCTGCATCTCGACCTGGCAGCGGAACTTCCAGCTCTGGGCTGAGCAGACGTCCAGCGCAGCGTCCTGAGCTTCCAACGCCGGTCCAACGTTCCCGGCGCAGGTGTGGACGAGGCTGGCGACGAAGTGGAGGCGGCCGACGGACCAGCCCCAACTGCTCCGCTCGGTCCGCACGGCCCCCGGCAGTTGCTCGAACACGCCGCGCAGGTCCTCCAGGGCATCCTTGGCCTCATCGTGCCTGCCGAGTTCGGCGAGGGCCTGCGCTTTGGCGGCGTGCCCGTTGACGATGCCGTCGGGTATGCCTCGCCCCACCATGATTGCCTCCTCGGCGGCCTCGACGACCGAGAGGCGGGGCGTCTCGGTGTAGAGGGCGAAGATCGCGGCGCGGCCCCGGATGCGGGCGGCGGTGGCGTGGTCGCCGGTGTGGTCGGCGGCGCGGGCGGCGGTGCGCCACCAGCGGCGCGCGGCGCGCCCCTCGCCGAGGTTGGTCAGGTTGATCGCCATGAGCGCTGCCATCTGGGCGGCGACATGGATCAGACGGAGCTGGGCGGTTCCGGGGGCGGTGGGGACGAGCCTCGCCAGCTCGGCAAAGTCCGCCGCGAGTTCCGGCTGGAGGGCGGTCGCGGAAGCCCAGCCGACCTCGTGGGCGTAGTCGTGCGCGACGCGCTCCCAGGTGTCGGCGTCGCGGTCGTTGGCATCGGCAGCGACCGCGGCCTCGAACGCCTCCCGTAACGGTGCCGCGTCACGCGCCAGAGAGCTGGCGGCAGCCGTGGTGGCCAGCAGACCGAGGAGGGCACGGCGTTCCACGTCTTCATTGTCATCGACGCTGTCAAGCCGCCCGAACAGTTCGACTTCCCCGATCCCGAACGCCGCCGCGTAGTCGGTGGCCCACTCCCGGGGGAAGTGCTCGCCGCGTTCGTACTTGCGGATCTGACGGGCGAGCGACTCCACCTGCGTGCGATTGGGGCGCAGGTCACGGGCGGCGTAGAGGGCTTTCGCCATCCTCGGTTTGGACCATGCGCGGGCTTCGCGCTCGGCGCTTAACCGCGCCGCCCAGCGCGGGAGTTCGTCGTCGGTCATGCGTGCACCATCCCGCCGGGGCCGGGGCAGGCGGACCCTTCTGAACAGTCCGCCTTCTGACAGCCAGTATCCGGCTCCCGCGTCGCAGGCGTAGGGCTTTCACTGAGCGTGACCCAATCACCACGAGTGAGGGAGCGCATGGTGCACGCCCCTGACGTGTCAGTCGAAGAGGCCAAGGCGAGGTTGCGGGACGCGTTTCCCGCTTGGTCGATCATCCATACCCGGGACACCGGGCGATGGTGGGCGACCCGCGGGCCCCTCACGCGCGAGATCCTCGACCGGCCTTCCGACGTCTGCGCCGACACCGCCGAGGAGCTCGCGGACAAGATCCGGGAAGTGACCCGTGACGAGTGAGCGGGCGCCGCGCGACACGGCCGTGATCGATCCCGTGCCGATCCGCGTGATGGAGGCCCGCCGCATCCAGGACCACTACGGCGGGACGGCCGTGTGGTTCGGGTACTTCACGCGGAGCTGGTGGGCGCTCCTCCCCGAGGCGCGGCTCGTCGAAGGCACGACCCCGGAACGGCTCGGCTCGGCCATCGCGGCGGCGAGCGGCGCGGTGGCCTCGCTTGATCCGGAGCGGCAGCGCGAGCGGGACCGCGCCCGGCGGGCCGGGCGCCCATAGCCGGGGCAGCGCGGCCGGTCGAGACTTCCCCCTCACTCCCGGCCGCGTTGCCCCTTCCAGCCGTGCGTCGGCCGTAGGACGTCGAGATGAGGGTGTAGCGCGGCGGTCGCCGGGGTGCTCGGGAAGGGGGTGCCTTATGTGGGCGGGCATGCGAGAAGCCGCTGATCGGAACTTGTCTGATCAGCGGCTTCTCTTGCCGTGGAGGTGGCGGGAATCGAACCCGCGTCCTTCGGTGATGGGTCAGGGCTTCTCCGGGTGCAGCCTGCTTAGCGTTTTCTCAGTCCCGGCGCTCACGCAGGCGTGTCGCCGACGGACTCAGTCGCTGTTAGATGTCCCTGCCGGGCCCGCGACCGGACCGGTAGGTGGAGTCTCCTTGCGATGCCAGACCCCGGGACGGAGACGCGCCCGGGCTGACAGAGTTCGCTCCTCGCTCAGGCGGCGAGGGCGAACTCGGACTGCTTCTTGTTGGCAGTTATTGGTTTGCTGTCACAGGATTTACGAGGTCACGACAGCAACCCTCGACCCGCTTCCCCTGGCTCGAACGACCGAAGTCGAAGCCGGTCACCCCCATGTTGAGTTGTCAAAGCATCGGTCCGAAGACGTCCGCACGATGACGTTACAAGGATAACGCGTGCGGGGGCAACGTGATTCCCCTGGGCACACGTGAACCCCGGTGGACGCGAACGATGTCGCGTCCACCGGGGTCGACCGGCAGGGTCGGGCCGGTCCGGACGGCAGAGCCTCCCCCGAGACGAGGCTCTGGTCTCATCACGGCGACTGAGTCCGCAACCCCCCAAGCGGTGGCTCAGTCACCCGTAAAGACGCACGCGGGGGGCGGGTTGGTTGCGTCCGGTCCGTAAAGAGCCGACAAAGGACCTAGCCGCCGAGGAACTTGGCGGCCAGCGCCGGGGTGTTGATGACGCCCTCGACCGCGATGGCGAAGGCGCGGTCGCCGCTGGAGCCCACGAACCAGGAGACGGTCTTCGGGCGGCCGCCCTCGTTGTAGGTCGTGAGGGCGGCGACGCCGACGACGTCGCCTGAAACGCGGGCGCCGCTGGCGTTGCCGCGGGACGCGGTGCGGCTCAGGACCTTCTTGAGGTTGGAGATGGACTCGGGCGGCAGGCTCTGCGCCGGCGGCGCCTGGGCCGTCGTGGACGGGTCCTTGAGGACGTAGGGCGGCCGCCAGGTGCCGCTGTACGCGGCGGCGGCCACCATGGCCATCGCCAGGGGGCTGACCTGGACGGCGCCCTCACCGACCATGGCCGCGGCCTTGTCGCCGTCGTTCGCGGGGGCCGGGACGGCGCCGGTGAAGGCGGGGACGCCGAGGCCCCAGTTCTTGCCGATGCCGAGCTGGGACGCCTCCCGGAGGAGGGTCTGCGCGTCCACCTTGCTGCTGAGCTGCGCGAGGGTCGTCTTGCAGGACGCGGCGAAGTGGTTGGCGAAGCTGCTGTCGGGACGGGCCTTGTTGGTGAACGTCTTGCCGCCGACGGTGACGGTGCCGGGGCAGGTGGTCTCGGTGGACTGCTTCATGCCGGCCTGGGAGAACAGCGCCTCGGCGGACACGATCCCGAACGTCAGGCCGGGCGGGTAGTGGCCCTCGAACGCGGAGTTCCGGCCGCCCGTGCCGTGGTTGGACACGGCGAGCACCTCGCCGGTGCTCGGCCGCACGGCGACCATGGACGCCGGGAACTGGAGGCCGGCCAGCGCGTCGTCGGCATGGCGCTGGTAGCCGGGGTCGAGGGTCGTCTGGACCTGCTGCGGCTCCTGGCCGGGCCAGGAGCGCAGCTGCTCGGTGCTCTTGCCGGTCTCGTCCTGCGCGACGACGCTGACGGTGGGCGTCCCGGCGAGGCGGCGCTGCTGGAGCAGCTGGATGCCGCTGACCCCGATCGTGTCGCCCGGCTGGTAGGGGGCGCCGACCTGCTGGAGCCGGTCGGCGGTGGCGGGGCCGAGGTTGCCGATCAGCTCGGGCGCGTACGCGGGCGCGATCGGCGCGCGGACGCCCTGGAACCGCAGGCCCGGGATGTGGGTGAGCCGCTGGATCAGCAGGTTGTGCGTCGGGACCTGCAGGGTCAGCAGCGGCAGGTACGTCTGCGGCGGGGCGGACCGGACGCGGCCGAGCAGGCGTTCGGAGTCCAGCCGCCGGCCACCGTCGATCTTGGTCTGCCTGGTCAGCTGGTCGATGGTCTTCTGCGGGTCGGCGAGCTGCCCCGGATACACCCCGACCTGGTAGGCACCGATCTCGCGCAGCGCGGAGCGGCCCTGCGTGTCGGTGATCGGGGAGCGCTTGGGCACCTGCGTCACCACGGCGAGGCGCTGCCCCGGCTTCAGCTTGGTGTTGATGATGGACTGGTTCCAGACGACCTTCCACTTGCCGCCGACGCGGCGCAGGTGCATGAGGCCGGGGTACTCCCACGGCTGCCCGTTCTCACCCAGGTCGATCTTCACGGTGAAGCGGGCGTCGGCCTCGTCGCCCTTCTTGACGATCTGGTCGACGCCGGAGCCCTCGACCTCGGTGCCGAGCGACAGCCGCAGGGACGCCGCGTCGAGCTGCTGCCGGACGCGGCCGAGCGCGTCCTCGACCTGCCTGCGGTCGGCGCCGACGGTCCGCCCGGCGGCGGCCTCGTAGTTGCCGACCTGCCAGGCGATCAGAAAGTCGCGGACGGCGGGCATCGCCGACGGCTCGGCCCAGCATCCGGTCGTCATCGTCCCGACCAGGGCGCCGCAGGACGCCAGCGCGACCGCCCGGCGCCGCGCGGGCGAAAGCAACGGCGTCCGGGCCCCGGTACGGGCCCGCCTCCGGCCTCGGTTCGTCATCGACACCCTTCACCGTCTCCTGAACCGGGCCGCCGCGGCCTTCTGCATCTCACGCTCGGCTTCCCGCTTGGCGATGGCCTGGCGCTTGTCGTAGGTCTTCTTACCACGGGCCAGGCCGATCTCGACCTTGGCCTTCCCGTCCTTGAAGTACAGCGAGAGCGGGATCAGCGTCCAGCCCGGCTCCTCCGACCTCGCGATGATCTTCTGGATCTCGCGGCGGTGCAGCAGCAGCTTGCGGCGCCTGCGGGGCGCGTGGTTGGTCCAGGTGCCCTGCGTGTACTCGGGGATGTGGACGTTCTCCAGCCACACCTCGCCGTCGCGCACGTGCGCGAAGCCGTCGGCCAGGGAGGCCCGCCCGGCGCGCAGCGCCTTCACCTCGGTGCCCATGAGCACCATGCCCGCTTCCCACGTGTCGTCGATGTGGAAGTCGTAGCGGGCCCGCTTGTTCTGGGCGATGAGCTTGCGCCCGGTGTCGTTCTTCCGCCCGGTGTCCCGTGCCACGTCCTCAGTCCTCGTCCCGCGTCGTCGTCTTCAGCCCGGCATCGTCGCGTGGAGGCCGCGCAGCACCGTCCGGGCGCGCCGCTCGGCCGCCTTGGCGGGGCGGTCGGCGGAGACCTCCACGTCGGGTTCGATGCCGACCCCGTCGAGGTTACGGCCGCTCGGGGTGCGGTAGCGACCGACGGTCAGTTCGATGACCGACCCGTCGGCGAGCCGGAGGGGTTCCTGCACCGAGCCCTTCCCGTACGTACGCGATCCTACGATCACCGCGCGGTCGCGGTCGCGCAGGGAGCCCGCGACGATCTCCGCGGCGCTCGCGGTGCCCGCGTCGACGAGCACGACGAGCGGGGTCTCGGCGTCACCGGGGGCGGTGACGGTGCGCCGCTGGACGGGCCTGCCGCGCGGCTCGTAGGTCACGACCGGGCCGCCGGACAGGAACGCCGACGCCGTCTCGACCGCCTCGTCGACCAGCCCGCCGGGGTTGCCGCGCAGGTCGAGCAGGACGCCGCCCCGGGGACGGCCCGCGGGCGAGCGCCCGGTCACGGCCGCGCGGACCTGGCCGCCCGTCCCGCGCGTGAAGGCGCCGACCCGGATCATCCGCGCGCGCTCGGGAAGCTCGGTCACGGTGACGTCCCCTCCAGAGACCTTCGTGCGGACGAGGTGGAACCTCCTGGTTCGACGCTCGCGCTCCACGGTGAGTTCGACCGTCTCGTCCGTGCGCCCGCGCAGCGCCTCGGCGACGCGCGAGATGTCCCAGCCGGTCACGGAGGCGTCACCGACGCGGGTGACGACGTCACCGGCCTGGACGCCGGCGCGGGCTGCGGGGGTGCCGGGCTGGACGCTCGCCACCAGCACGCGGGAGTCGCCGTCCTCGCGGCCGAGCCACAGGCCGACACCGCTGTAGCGGCCGGTGAGGCGCCCCTCGACGTCGTCGAACTCGCGGGCCGAGTAGTAGTGCGCCCACCGGTCGCCGAGCCCGCGCAGCATGCCCTCGATGGCGGCGCGGTCGAGGGCGCCGCGGTCGACGGGCCGCGCGGCCCGGCCGCCGATCTTCGCGGCGGCCTCGTCGAGGACGGAGCCGCCCCCGGCGACGGCCGCGTGGCGCTCGGAGCCCGAACCGCTCACGACCCCCGCGCCGTAGGCGCAGACGAGCGCCGCCGCGATGGCGGCGCCGCGCAGCACGCCGCCCGGTCGCCTGCTCAGCGGGGACACGGGCGCGACGGGGGCGCGGAGGGGAACATGCGGCCAAGTGTAGGGCGGTGCCGCGGCCCGGATCCGGCGGTTGGGCCGGATCCGGCCGTCACGTCAGATTCGCAGGTATCTGCGCAGGGTCAGGAACGAGGAGACGGCGCACAGCAGGACGCCGAAGCAGATCGACACGATGATGACGAGGATCACCACGCTCCAACCGAGCTGGCTGACGAGCTGGACGTCCCCCGCGAGTCTGTCGACCAGGAGTTTCTTACTGAAGATCAGTAGGACGGACGCGAACAACCCGCCGATCAGCCCGGCGATCGCGCCCTCCAGGATGAACGGCAACTGGATATAGGTGTTGGACGCCCCGACCAGCCGCATGATGCCGGTCTCCCGGCGCCGGTTGAACGCCGACAGCCGGACGGTGTTGCCGACCAGCATCACCGCGGCGATCACCTGGATCAAGGCGATCGTCAGCGCGGCGACCTGCAGTCCGTTCAGGATCCTGAAGAACCGCTTCAGGATCTCCTGCTCGTTGATGACCGAGTCGACGCCGGGCTGGTTGAGCATCGCCTGCGCGACCGCCTTGTACTCCTCCGGGTTCTTCAGCTTGACCCGGAACGAGTCGGGGATGTCGCCCTCGCGGGTGCTCTCCACGAATCCGGGCGAGCCGGCGAAGCGGTCCTTGAAGCGGGCGTAGGCCTGCTGCTTGTTCTCGTACTGGACATCCGAGACCTGCGGCATCTTCGCCAGCTGCGCCTTGAGCGTCTCCCGCTGCTGTTCGGTGACGTCCTGCTTCTGGCAGACGGGGTTGGAGCTCGTCTTCGCGCACAGGAAGATCGAGACCTCGATCTTGTCGTACCAGTAGCTCTTGGAGGCGGAGACCTGCTGCCGCAGGAGCAGCCCGGTGCCGAAGAGCGCCATGGCGATGGCGACGGTGATGACGAGGGAGATCGTCATCGTCATGTTCCTGCGGAGACCGATCCAGATCTCCTGGAGAACGAACTGTACGCGCATGCCTCGCTGTCCTTGATCGCCGTTGCTGGGCCGGGAGCCGGGGCGCCGCGGGATGCGGCGCGGGCGGCTTCCTTTCGGGCACCCCTCTGGGTTTCCTACGACCCGGCGGGAATCGATGGTTCAGATGTCAGTGCGCCCTTGTCGGCACGCCTGTGTCAGTACGCCTGTGTCAGCGCGCCCGTATCAGTACGCCTGGCCGTAGACGCCGCGCGACTGGTCGCGGACGACGCGGCCGTCCTCCAGCTCGACGACGCGCTTGCGGAAGGCGTCGACGATGGCTGCGTCGTGGGTGGCCATGACGACGGTCGTACCGGTCCGGTTGATGCGGTCCAGCACCTTCATGATGCCGATCGAGGTCGCGGGGTCGATGTTGCCCGTCGGCTCGTCGGCGAGCAGGATCATCGGGCGGTTGACGAACGCCCGCGCGATGGCGACGCGCTGCTGCTCGCCGCCGGACAGCTCGTCCGGCATCCGGTGGGCCTTGCCCTCCAGGCCGACCAGGTCGATGACCTCGGGGACGACCTTGCCGATGAAGCGCCGCGGCTTGCCGATCACCTCGAGGGCGAACGCGACGTTCTCGAAGACGTTCTTGTTGGGCAGGAGCCGGAAGTCCTGGAAGACGCAGCCGATCCTGCGGCGCAGGTGCGGCACCTTCCAGTTGCTCAGCCTGCTCAGGTCCTTGCCCGCCACGTGCACGTGACCCTGGGAAGGACGCTCCTCCTTCAGGACGAGGCGCAGGAAGGTCGACTTACCGGAGCCGGACGGGCCCACCAGGAACAGGAACTCGCCCTTCTCGATGGCGACGTTCACATGCTGCAGGGCGGGCCGGTTCTGGCTCGGGTAGACCTTGGTGACGTTGTCGAAATGGATCACGGCTGCATCACGGCGGTTCGCTGTAGGGGTTGGGGAGCGGGCCGGCCCGCGGCCACGGAAGCGTCCGTGGCCCCTTGCCTGCGCCGCCCGGCTTCACGGCCAGGTGGGACGCGGAGCCTTCGAGCAGTGTAGAGGGGAGAGGCGACCACCTCGTCCCACTCGCAGTGGTACGGGCGTCCGGGGCCGGCACCGCGTCCGATCAGTGCGTGACGTCCGATCAGTGCCATGTAAACCGTCTCCCGACGTCCGGCCGTTTTATACCGTCTAGCCCCCGGACTTGCCGGAACGACCATACAGTCCGGCTAGGCTGGATGACGGCGAAAGATACCTAATAGGTGGACGAACGACCAGACAGGCCGACGCTTCCCGCACGGACCACGTGCCGTTGACGGAGATTGGGGCCCACGACATGAGCTGCGAACATCTCATCTGCGCTCGGTGCTCGAACCCGGTGGTGGAGGGACGCTGCCCCACCTGCCGGGAGGCCCGCTCGGAGCTGCACCACCACGGCCCGTCCGTGCCGCCCGCCGTCGTCCTGGCGGTCCTCGTCGCGCTGCTGTTCGCGGCGCTCGTCCTGCAGCGCGTCTACGGCTGACCGGCCCGGCGCGTCACGGCTTCTTGACCGGCGGCGTGCCCGCCTTGGTCACGGTGCCGTCGTCGGCGACCATGTGCGCCTTCGGCTGGGTCGCGCCCTTCTTGGCCTTCGGCGGATCGAACGCGGCGAAGTGCAGCGTGGCCGTGGTGTCGACCTCGTTGCCCTCGACCGTCCCGTCGAGCAGGTGCTCGGCCTCCTGCGGGATCTCCGGCTTCGGCGTGCCGGGATCCTTGGCGATCAGCGAGGTGTTGCGGAACAGCGAGTAGATCACCAGGCCGCCGCCGTGCTCGGTCCGTAGCCCGAAGTAAGGGAACGGCGTCGCGGTGTAGACGGCCGTGTAGGTGACGTCCTTCTTCTTGGCCTTCTTCCTGGCCTTCTTGGCGTCCTGGTAGAAGCCGGTGGTGACCGCGTTCGACCGCATCACCTTCGCGGCGACACTGCGCGGCCCCTCCGCGGCGATCGTCGCCTGGATCCCGCCGACGTCCCGGGGGCGGATCAGCACGGACGCGTCCTCCGCGCTCATGGCCGTCGCATAGCCGGCGGCGTCGATCGCGACCTTCGGCTCCTTGGCCTTCTCCTGCAGAAGGGTCGCGAGGGTGAGCTTCCAGTGGTCGGACGGGCCCCGCAGGATGAAGCTCATCAGCGCCCTGCGCTTGGTCTTGGGCTGGCCCACGACGGAACGGTCGACCGACACCACGAACCATTGCGGGTAGGCGGCGTCCCTCAGCTTCGGCACGTACAGCTTGGGCGTGCCGTACACGAAACGCCGCACCGGATCGCCGTCGTAGGCGGCCTTGCGGAACTCGGCCGCGGTCAGCTGGGACTGGCCGTCGGACGTCCACGTCAGCGCCAGACGTTCGTCGCCCGCGGCCCTGGCCACGTCCTCGTCGGTGACGTAGGAGCGGAACGCCTGGCCGGCGACCTGCGGGGTCAGCGCCACCGGCGCGGGCGGGGACGTCTCGGGCACGGTGACGGTCGGCCGCGCCTCCGTCTTGTCGCCCTCGGCGCAGCCCGCGGCGGTGAGCAGGGTGAGCAGCGCCCCGGCCGCGACCACCCGCAGGAAGCTGTGCAAAGACCCGTCCCCCGGAGCGAGAATCCTTGGCCGGCCGCCTCGGCCGACCTCCTCGGCCCGTGATTCTGCCACCCGCATGGTATTGGCCGGACCTCCGGTCGCCCGCCACGAGGCGATAAGCAGTGCCGGGACGGCGATAAGCTCGGAACGTGGCAGGCATCGAACCCGAAGAACAGCTCAAGGAGCTCGGCTCGACCCTGTCCAGCATCGAGCAGGTGCTGGACCTCGACACCATGCGCCGCGACATCGCCGAACTGCGCGAGCAGTCGGCCGACCCCGACCTGTGGAGCGACCAGGAGCGCGCCCAGGGGGTGACGCGCCGCCTGTCGTACCTGGAGAGCGAGCTCAACCGGGTCGAGGGCCTGCGGCAGCGGCTGGAGGACGCCGCCACGCTGTACGAGATGGCCCGGGAGATGGACGACGCCGACACGCGCACCGAGGCCGACGAGGAGCTGGCGGCGCTGCACAAGGCCGTCCAGCAGCTCGAGGTGCGCACGCTCATGTCGGGCGAGTACGACGCCCGCGAGGCGCTGGTCACCATCAACGCGCAGGCCGGCGGGGTGGACGCGGCCGACTGGGCCGAGCAGCTGCGGCGGATGTACCTGCGCTGGGCCGAGCGGCACGGCTACCCGACGGAGGTCTACGACACGTCCTACGCCGAAGAGGCCGGGATCAAGTCGACCACCTTCGCCGTGAAGGCCCCCTACGCCTACGGCACGCTGCGCGGCGAGCACGGCACCCACCGGCTCATCCGTATCTCCCCGTTCGACAACCAGGGCCGGCGGCAGACGTCGTTCGCGGGCCTGGACGTCGTCCCCGTGGTGGAGCAGAGCGACCACGTCGAGATCGACGAGAGCGAGCTGCGGATCGACGTCTACCGGTCGTCGGGGCCCGGCGGCCAGGGCGTCAACACGACCGACTCCGCCGTGCGGATCACCCACATCCCGAGCGGCATCGTCGTGTCCTGCCAGAACGAGCGCAGCCAGCTGCAGAACAAGGCCACGGCCATGAACGTCCTGCAGGCCAAGCTGCTGGAGCGCAAGCGCAAGGAAGAGGCGGAGAAGCTCTCCGAACTGCGCGGCGAGGGCACCACGAGCTGGGGCACGCAGATCCGCAACTACGTGCTGCACCCGTTCAAGATCGTCAAGGATCTGCGCACCGGCGTCGAGGTCGGCAACACCTCCGCGGTCCTGGACGGCGACATCGACGAGTTCATCGAGGCCGAGATCCGCTGGCTGCGCCAGCAGGAGAGCGCCTGACCCGAGACCGTCCCCCGACCGGTCCCCCACCTTTTACGGCCGACTTTCGTGTTCGCAGAGTGATCACATGATCACTCTGCGAGGATGCCGGGTGGTCCGGACCAACGTCGCCATTCGGGGGGCCTCATGGCAGCACGCACTCTCGTCCCACTACTCCTACCCGGCCTGCTGGCCGCCGCCGTCAGCACCGGCTGCTCCGGCAACAACACCTCCTCCGCGGCCCCGGGGAAGCCGCAGGGGCCGCCCGCCCTCACCAAAGAGCAGGCACAGCAGGTACTCACGTCCTTCGCCTCGGGCATGAACCAGGCAGGGCTCAGATTCAGCGGCAGGACACTGCGCACCGTCGAAACCGACCCGCAGCTCACCATGGACGTCGCCGCCCTCAAGCTCCGCCGCGCCGTCCGGCAGCGTCCGCCCAAGGTCGTCTTCAGCCACACCACGTTCTACATCCCGCGGCTGACCGGCCACCCGCGCTGGTTCGCGGCCGACGCCGTCAGCGGCAAGGGCAAGCAGGCCCTGCGGCACGCGCTGCTGTTCACCCAGTCCAGCGAGAACGCGCCCTGGCTGCTCGCCGCCGACCCGTACCCGTCCGAACTCGCCCTCGCCCACGTCGCGCTCGACCCGCAGGGGTACGCCACCCCGGTCGCCCCCGACGTCGAAGACCTCGCGGTCGCCCCCGCGAAGCTCCCGAAAGCCCACGCGGCCCTCCTCACCGACGGGCCCCGCGCCTCCGGAGCCTCCGTCCTCGCCGACGGGGCGAAAACCAGCGAAACCTACAAGGCGCTCAAAGCAGGCGAGAAGACCCTCGCCACCCGCGGCGTCACACTCTCGTCCCGCTTCTCTCCCGCCGAGTACAAGGTCTACGGGCTCCGCACCAAAGACCGCGGAGCCGTCGTCTGGTACGTCCTCAAACAGAACGAGGCCTACTCGGCCGCCCAACGAGGCAAACTCGCCGTAAGCGGCGACCTCGTCGGCCTCGCCCCATCCACCACCGCCCGGACGCGCCTCGACACCACCGTCCTCGTGCAGTACCTGGCCACCATCCCACCCAAAGGCCGAGCCACCATCAGCGGCATGTACCGCAAAGCCGTCACCGCCCAAGGCTCCTGAACCCCGTCGGATACCGGCCGGCCCGCCCCTCCTGACCGCTGCGGCGGAACCGGCCGGTGTCCGATGGTTTATTGCTTTTTTCTCTGCAGTGCTCTCCTCCTTCGGGCCTGGCGGCCCTCCATCGTCGAGCACCGCGGGCGATCGCTGGCATCGCTACGACTCGCCTTGCGGCTCGCTGCGCGATCAGATTCTTGCTTCGCTCGAATCTGCCTTCGGACGCGATCGCGACCATTGAGGCTGTTGCGGGGTTGCTGAAGTGGCTGAGCTTGTTGCGCCCGGTGGTCCTCTTCAGGAGAAGGTGCGGGCAGCGCTCCGACTCGCCTCGCGGCTCGCTGCGCGATGAGGTTCTCGCTTCGCTTGGACCTGCCTTCGGGCGCGGTCGGGACCGATGCCGGGTGCTGCGGGTTGCGGTGGGGTTCGTGCGTTCATCGCTTTGCTCGGGGCCTTGGTCCTGGGTGGGGCGGAGTCAGGAGGCCGTGGGAGCTCATGATCGCTAAAGTCACGCCGCTGGCTCCTGTGCCCACGCCCAGGGCGGTGGCGATGATGGCTCCGGTCTCGCCGCCTGCCAGGAGGAGAAAGACGATCAGCGCGGCGACGTTGAGGCCCAGGGAGAGCGCGAGGGATATGCACAGCTTGCGCGTGCCGAGGTTCACGGCAGTCCTTTCAGCGAAAGGCAGTGGCCAGCGCGCCCGCGACAGATCACCAACGGCCCGCGGGACATGCACTACCTGTTCGGGACGCCCTTCAACGAGCGCCCGGGCAAGGGCTCCCGCCGCATGGTTCGGGGTGAACCACGCGGCGGGCTCAATGGTTGCGATCGCGTCCGAAGACAGGTTCAAGCGAAGCGAGAACCTGATCGCGCAGCGAGCCGCAAGGCGAGCCGGAGCGATGCCAGCGATCGCCCGCATTTCTCGACGATGGAGGGCGCCCAGCGCCCGAAGGAGGAGAGAAATGCAATAAGCACGCCCCCGCCGCGTGGTTTGAAGTGAACCACGCGGCGGGCCTCAATGGTTGCGATCGCGTCCGAAGGCAGGTTCAAGCGAAGCGAGAACCTGATCGCGCAGCGAGCCGCAAGGCGAGTCGAAGCGATGCCAGCGATCGCCCAGCTTTTTCGACGATGGAGGGCCGCCAGGCCCGAAGGAGGAGAAAAAGCTATTCAGCGGGAAGGCTGCTGGAGGTTACGAGGGTGCGGATGGCGCCTAGGGCTACTGAGAGGGTTGCCAGGTCGAAGCTGTCGCTTTCCCAGATTTCGCTCAGTGTTTGCTGGGCTCGTTGGACGGCTGGTTTGTTCTTTTCCGCCCAGTAGATCATCCGTTCTTCGGGGTTGCCTCCGGGTTCGCTGGTGACGAGGACGTCGCGGGTGAGGGCGGAGTGGGCGGCGTACAGGTCGTCGCGGAGGGCGGAGCGGGCCATGGAGCGCCACTTGTCGTCGCGGGGCAGCGCGATGATGCGTTCGCGCAGGCGGGACAGTTGGAGGCGGTCGGCCAGGTCGAAGTAGATTTCGGCGACTTCTTCCACCGGGCGTTGGGTGTCGTGGGCTATGCCGACGACGTCGAAGGTGGAGTAGGCGGGGACGAACGTGGCGCATTGTTCGGCGAGTTCGTCCGGGACGCCGAGTTCGGCGAAGCCGTCGCGGCGCTGTTCGAAGGCGGCCAGGTCCAGGCCGACGAGCAGCTTCGAGAGGTGTTCGCTGAGGGTGGCGGCGCCGCCGCGGAAGAAGTCGATCGTCTCCTGGATGTCGAACGGGGGGCGCCGGTTGTGCAGGAGCCAGCGGGCGCCGCGTTCGGTGAGCTTGCGGGCCTCCAGCAGCATCGCGACCTGTGTCGACTCTTCGATGTGGTGCGACAGGCTTTCCACCGACCGCCAGAATCGCGGCATCTGGAAGACGTCGCGGGCGACGAGGTAGGCGCGGGCGATGTCGGAGGAGGACGCGCCGGTCTCCTCGTTCATCCGGAACACGAACGTGCAGCCGCTGGCGTTGACCACGTCGTTCACCACGGCCGTCGTGATGATCTCGCGGCGGAGCGGGTGCCGGTCCATGTGGGGGCGGAACCGTTCGCGCAGCGGGGTCGGGAAGTAGTCGACCAGCCACGACTCCAGGTAGGGGTCTTCGGCGAGGTCGGAGGCGACGAGGTCGGCGTCCAGGGCGAGCTTGGCGTAGGCGAGCAGCACCGAGAACTCGGGGCTGGTCAGCCCGAGGCCGGACTGGCGCCGCTCGGCGAGGGCCTTGTCGTCCGGCAGCGCCTCCAGGCGGCGCTTCAGGCGGCCGTCGCGTTCCAGCTTGCGCATGTAGCGGGCGTGGACGTGCAGCATCGCGGGGGCCTGCGCGCGGGCGGCGGCGAGCACCACGTTCTGCGCGTAGTTGTCGCGCAGGACGAGCCGCCCGACCTCGTCGGTCATCTCGTAGAGCAGGCCGTCGCGCTGCTTGCCGGCCAGTTCGCCGTCCCGCACCGCCTGGTCGAGCAGGATCTTGATGTTGACCTCGTGGTCGGAGGTGTCGACGCCCGCGGAGTTGTCGATGAAGTCGGTGTTGATCAGGCCGCCGCCGCGGGCGAACTCGATGCGGCCGAGCTGCGTCACGCCGAGGTTGCCGCCCTCGCCGACGACCTTGCAGTGCAGTTCGGCGCCGTCCACGCGGACGGGGTCGTTGGCCTTGTCGCCGACGTCGGCGTTGTTCTCGAAGGACGACTTGACGTAGGTGCCGATGCCGCCGTTCCACAGGAGGTCGACCGGGGCGCGCAGGATGGCCCGGATCAGCTCGAAGGGCGGAAGGGTCTTCACGCCGTCGCCGAGCCCGAGCACCGCCCGCATCTGCGGGGTGATCTGGATCGACTTGACGGTGCGGGGGAACACGCCGCCGCCCTTGGAGATCAGCGAGGTGTCGTAGTCGGCCCAGCTGCTGCGCGGCAGTTCGAACAGGCGGCGGCGCTCGGCGAACGAGGCGGCGGCGTCCGGGTCGGGGTCGAGGAAGATGTGCCGGTGGTCGAACGCGGCGACCAGGCGGATGTGCTCCGACAGGAGCATCCCGTTGCCGAACACGTCCCCGGACATGTCGCCGATGCCGACGACGGTGAAGTCCTCGTTCTGAATGTCCTTGCCGAGGGCCCGGAAGTGGTACTTCACCGACTCCCAGGCGCCGCGGGCGGTGATGCCCATGCCCTTGTGGTCGTAGCCGACCGAGCCGCCCGAGGCGAACGCGTCCCCGAGCCAGAACCCGTAGTCGGCGGCGACGCCGTTGGCGATGTCGGAGAACGTCGCGGTGCCCTTGTCGGCGGCGACGACCATGTAGGTGTCGTCGCCGTCGTGGCGGACGACGTTCGGCGGCGGGACGACCTTGCCGTCCACGAGGTTGTCGGTGAGGTCGAGCAGGCCGGAGATGAAGTCCTTGTAGCAGTCGATGCCGGCCTTCTGCCACGCCTCCCGGTCCACGGACGGGTCGGGCAGCTGCTTGCCGACGAAGCCGCCCTTGGCGCCGGCCGGGACGATGACGGTGTTCTTCACCGCCTGCGCCTTGGCCAGGCCGAGGATCTCGGTGCGGAAGTCCTCGCGCCGGTCCGACCAGCGCAGCCCGCCGCGCGCGACCGACCCGAACCGCAGGTGCACGCCCTCGACCTTCGGCGAGTACACGAAGATCTCGTAGGTGGGGCGGGGCAGCGGCAGGTCCGGGATGCCCGCCGGGTCGAACTTCATCGCCAGGTACGGCTTGTTCTGGTAGTGGTTCGTGCGCAGGGTCGCCTGGACGAGCGCCAGGTAGGAGCGCAGGATGCGGTCCTCGTCGAGGCTCGCGACGTCGTCCAGCTTGCCGCGGATCTCCTCGGTGATGCCGTCGCTGCGCTCCTCCTCGCCGCCCTGCAGGGTCGGGTCGAGCCTGCTCTCCCACAGCCGGATGATCAGCCGGGTGATGGAGGCGTTGCGCAGCAGCACCTCCTCGAAGTACCGCTTGGAGAACGCGGCGCCCGCCTGCCGCAGGTACAGGGCGTAGGCGCGCAGGATCATCGCCTGCCACCAGGTCAGGCCGACGTGCAGGACGAGGGCGTTGAAGCCGTCGTTCTCGATGTCGCCGCGCCACAGCACCGTGAACGCGTCCTGGAACAGGTCCTTGACGGCCTCTTCCGGGACGTCCGCGGGCGGCACGTACCGCAGCCCGAGGTCGTAGATCCAGAACCGGCGGCCGTCGGAGGTGTTGATCTCGTAGGGGCGCTCGTCGATCACCTCGACGCCCATGTTCTGCAGCAGCGGCAGCACCCGGGACAGCGAGATCGGCTCGCCCATCCGGTAGATCTTCAGCCGCCGCTCGCCGGGCCCGGCGCCGGCCGGCTCGTACAGGTCGATCGAGGTGTCGACGGCCTCGTCGAGCGCGTCGAGGCGGCGCAGGTCGCTGACGGCGGTGCGGGCCGGGAAGTCGGCCTTGTAGCCCTCGGGGAACGCTTCGCCGAACGAGCGGCCGAGCGTTCCGGAACGTTCCTCTCCGCACTGGGCGACGATCGCGTCGGCGAGGTCGTCCTCCCAGGAGCGGGTGGCGTCGGCGAGGCGCTCCTCCAGCTCCGGGACGTCGACGTCCGGCAGCGGGCGGCCGCGCTCGCCGCGGACCACGACGTGCAGCCGGGCCAGGTTCGACTCGGTCACGTTCGCGCTGTAGTCGACGCTGACGCCCTCGAACGCCTCCTTGAGCAGGTCCTGGACGCGCAGCCGGACCTTGGTGGTGTACCGGTCGCGCGGCAGGTAGACCATGCAGGACATGAAGCGGCCGTACAGGTCCTTGCGCAGGAACAGCTTCAGCTGGCGGCGCTCGCGCAGCCGCAGCACGCCGAGGGAGATCTTCAGCAGGTCGTCCACCGAGATCTGGAACAGCTCGTCGCGCGGGTAGCTCTCCAGGATCTCGATGAGGTCCTGGCCGTCGTAGCTGTCGGGGGTGAACCCGGCGCGCTCCAGCACCTCGTCGAGCTTGGGACGCAGGACGGGGACGTGCGCGATCGACTCGCTGTAGGCGACGTGCGTGAACAGGCCGAGGAACCGGCGCTCCCCGACGACCTCGCCGGACGCGTCGAACTTCTTCACCCCGATGTAGTCCAGGTACAGGGGGCGGTGGACGGTGGAGCGCGAGTTCGCCTTGGTGAGGACGAGCAGGCGCTTCTCCGTCGCCTTCTCGCGGACCTCGGGCGGCAGCGCGGCGAAACCGGCGGACTCGCGCTTGTCCATGCGCAGGATGCCGAGGCCCGAGCCGGGCTCGGGGCGCAGCGCCGTGCCGTCGTCGGTGAGGGTGTAGTCGCGGTAGCCGAGGAACGTGAAGTGCCCGTCGGCCAGCCAGTCCAGCAGCTCGACGCCCTCGGCGAGCTCCTTGTCGGACAGGGGCGGCGGGACCTCCTGGATCGCGGTCGCGATCTCGTGGGCGCGGGCCCGCATCTTGGGCTCGTCCTCGACGGCGACCCGCACGTCCTGCAGGACGCGGATCAGGTCCTTCTCCAGGACGTCCAGGAGAGCCTGGTCGGTCGTGCGGTCGACCTCGATGTGCATCCACGACTCGTCGACGTCGGCGTCGCTGTCGCGCTTGCCGCGGAACGCCCTGAGGTGGCCCGCGACGTCGCGGTCCACGCCCAGCAGCGGGTGGACGATCAGCTGGGTCGCGAGCTGGTGGCGGCTCAGCTCCATCGTCACCGAGTCGACCAGGAACGGCATGTCGTCCGTGACGACCTGGACGACGGTGCGGCCGGGGTTCCAGCCGTCCTCTTCCAGCGTCGGCGTGAACACGCGCACCTTCGCGCGTCCCTGCGGCCGCTCCTCGGCGAGCGCGCGGTGCGCCAGCGCGGGCCCGCAGATGCCGGCCGGGTCGCGCTCCAGCAGGTCCTCCCGCGCGACCTGGCGGTAGTAGAGGCGGAGGTAGGCGAGAACCTCCTCCGCGTCCCCGCGCGCGTCCGGACGCCGCGCGCACGTCTCGGCGGCCCGCCGGAGCAGGTCGTCCTTCTCTTGATCGAGCATGCCGCTCATCGACAATCTCCCCTTGAGACCCATCGCCACCTCGTTGTGGCGCCGCTCACTGCACGAGCGTAACCAGGAATCGCCGCAAAGCCGACCTGGTCGCGTGCATGGCCGACGTGGCCTATCCCACCCTGCCAGGGCCACCGCCGCCGCTCAGGGTGATCTTGAAAATCGGTGCCGCGCGCGCGTCAGCCCGCGGCCTGGCCGCCGGTGCCCGTTCCGGTTCCGGTGCCGGGGTCGGTGCCGCCGCCTCCGGGATCGGTCGGCGGGTCGCCGGGGTCGGTCGGCGGGTCGCCCGGGTCCGTGGGCGGAGACTCCGGGTCGGTGGGCGTGCCCGTCGGCGTGTCGGTCGGGGTCGGGCTGCCGGTCGGCGTGGGGCTGTCGGTCGGCGTGGGGCTGCCGGTCGGGGTGGGGCTGCCGGTGGGCTCCGGGTCGTAGGACGTCGGCGGCTGCTCCTGCACGGCCCGGCGGCTCGTCGGCGGCGCGGTGGTGGGCGCGACGTCGGTCGAGGCGGGCGGCGCGCTCGGGTCGCTGACCTTGCGGCCCGCCTTGCCGCTGTCGCCGGAGCCGAGCAGCAGGACGGAGGACACCACGATGAACGCGACGACGAGGGCCGCGGCCCCGGCGAGCACGGCGGAGCGTCCCGAGCCGGCGAGCGAGCGACGCAGGCCGCCGCCCTTGCCGCCGGAGCCGGGCATCGTCTCGTCCGCGGCCCATTCGGCGGGCGTGCGGTCGGCGTCGTAGGCGTCCGGGACGGCGCCGGCGGCCGCGGGAGCCTCGAAGGCGGCGTCGTCGAAGATCGGGTCATCGGCGGGGAGGGGGGCGCCGGCGCGCGCCGCGGCGGGCTCGAACACCTCGTCCTCGTCGCCGCCCTCGGCCGCGAGGACGGACCCGGCGGCCAGCATCGCGGTCTCGTCGGTGTCGCCGGACGGGCGGGCCGCCGGGCGCGCCGCGGCCTCCTCGTGCCCGAGCAGCCGCATCAGCACCTGCCGGGCGCCGGGACGGCGGGAGGGGTCCTTGTCGAGGCAGTCGAGCACCAGGTCGCGCAGCGGCCCGTCGAGGTCGCCGAGCTCGGGCTCCTCGTGCAGGATCCGGTTGATCACGGCGGGGATGGTGTCCTGCCCGAAGGGCGGCTCCCCGGTCGCGGCGTAGGCCAGCGTCGCCGCCCAGCAGAACACGTCCGCGGGCGTCCCGACCACGTCGCCGCTGATCTGCTCGGGCGCCATGTAGGACGGGGTGCCGATCACCCGGCTGGTGAGGGTGGTGCCGCCGCTGAGCGCGCGGGCGACGCCGAAGTCGATGACGCGCGGGCCGTCGGGGCCGATCAGCACGTTGTGCGGCTTGAAGTCGCGGTGGACGATGTCGGCCTGGTGGATCGCGGCGAGGGCCGTGGCGGTGCCGACGGCGAGCCGGTCGAGCGCGGCGCCGGCGAGCGGGCCGTCCGCCAGCACGTGCTGGTTCAGCGACGGGCCGGGCACGTACTCGCTGACGATGTAGGGCCGGTCGCCGGTCGCGTCGGCGTCGATCACCTGCGCCGTGCAGAACGGCGCCACCTGCTTGGCGACCTCGAGCTCGCGCAGGAAGCGGGCGAGCGCCTTGTCGTCGGACGTCAGTTCGGCGTGCAGCAGCTTGATCGCGACCTGCCGGCCGTCCTCGGCCGCGCCGAGGAACACCGTTCCCTGGCCGCCCTCGCCCACCCGGCCGATCAGGGCGTAGGTCCCGAGCCGGTCCGGGTCTCCGGACCGCAGCGCCCCAACCTCCATGCGTGGAACCGTCCCTCTCCTTGATCGGTGAATCGAGTGTGCGTCGACCCGGATCACCCCTCCGACTGTGTGACGCGCGAGGCCCGAGCCGAGTTCACCGGATCCCGCGACCATTCGGAGCGATATGGACGATCATCTCCGCGGGTCGGCTTTGGGTCGTAGACCACCTTAATGGCGTTACTTCCCCCAGCGCCGGGGGCGCGCCCGCTGTCACTACGGAAGCGGCGTTCATATCCGGCAGTCTCGCTGGCGCGGTGGGGGCGTACAAGCGGAACGCTGCCACACGCGGGAGACTGAGCCCATGGCGACACTCGACGGCCGCCGCGTTCGCACGCGCGCCGAACTCATGGACGAGCACGGGCTCGGGCGCAGCACCCTGGAGAAGTGGTACCGCGAGCGCGCCGCCAACGGCCATCCCGAACCGGTGGGGACGGTCGGTTCCCAGCTGGCGTGGGACGCCGCCGAGTGGGAGCGCTGGTACGAGGCGCGCCGGGCCCGGGACGTCCCGACCGGCCTCGCCACCCGCGACGAGCTGGCGGAACGCCACGGCCTCAGCCGCCACCGCCTCAAGCAGCTCTGGGCGGACCGCGCCTCCAACGGCCACCCCGACGTCGCCCACCGCGCCGGCAAGGCCCTGTACTGGGACGAGGCCGCCTGGACGGCCTGGTACCGCGCCCTGGAGGAACGTCCGGCCGAGGAAGCGCCGGACGACCTGGTCACCCTGGCGGAGGCCGCCCGCATCCTCGGCCTGGCGCAGACGAGCGTCACCGTCTACGCCAGGCGCCCGCCGGCGGGCTGGCCGGAGCCCGCCAGGGTTGAGCCTCTGGGAGGAGGCCGCGTGCGGCGCCTGTACCGCCGCCGCGACGTCCTCGCCTACGCCGCCGCTAAGGGGTGAAGTGGCGGAGCACCTCGGGGTTGGCCATGGAGTCGCGGTTGGCGGCCCGGTCGACCGGGGTGCCCTGGAGGATCTTGCGGACGGGGACCTCCAGCTTCTTGCCGGACAGCGTGCGCGGGATGCCGGGCACCGCGGTGATCTCGTCCGGGACGTGCCGGGGCGACAGCGCCGACCGGATCCGCCCGCGCAGGTCCGCCACCAGCTCGTCGGTGAGCGACGCGCCCTCCGCGAGCTGGACGTAGAGCAGCAGCCGGCCCTCCTGGCCGAGCCGGCCGGTGTCGATGACGAGGCTGTCGGTGATCTCGTCGAACGCCTCGACGACCCGGTAGAAGTCGGAGGTGCCCATGCGGACGCCGCCGCGGTTGAGGGTCGAGTCGGACCGCCCGTAGATCACGCAGCCGCCGTCCGGCAGGACCTTGATCCAGTCGCCGTGCCGCCACACGCCCGGGTACATGTCGAAGTAGGAGTCGCGGTAGCGCTCGCCGCCCTCGTCGTTCCAGAAGAAGACGGGCATGGACGGCATGGGCTCGGTGATGACCAGCTCCCCCACCTCGTCGATCACCGGCTTGCCGTCCTCGCCGAACGCCTCCACCTTGGCGCCGAGGCCGCGGCACTGGATGACGCCGGCGCGCAGCGGCAGCAGCGGCGAGGGGCCGACGAAGCCGGTGCACAGGTCGGTTCCGCCGGAGAACGAGCCGAGCAGCAGGTCGCGGCCGACCGACTCGTACACCCAGGCGAAGCCCTCCGGCGGAAGGGGTGAGCCGGTGGAGCCGATGCCGCGCAGGCGGGACAGGTCGAGTTCCTCGCCGGGGCGGCGCCCCTCCTTCGCCGAGGCGGTGATGTAGGGCGCACCGACCCCCATGTAGGTGACGCCGTTCTCGGCGGCGAGCGACCACAGGTCGAGGGGGGCGCCGTCGTACATGACGACGGTGGACCCCACCAGCAGGCCGCCGATGAGGTAGTTCCACATCATCCAGCCGGTGGTGGTGTACCAGAAGAACACGTCCCCGGGTCCGACGTCCTGGTGGAACGACAGCGCCTTGAGGTGCTCCAGGACCACGCCGCCGTGGCCGTGGACGATCGGCTTCGGCAGCCCGGTCGTCCCGGACGAGTAGACGACCCACAGCGGGTGGTCGAACGGGACGTCCTCGAACTCCAGGGTGTCGTGGCCCTGACGGGGCAGCTCCCCGTAGTGCATGCCGACGCGCAGGCCCTCCGGCGTCGCGGCCGGGTCCAGGTACGGGACGAGCACGGTGGCGGCGAGGGTCGGCAGGGCGGCCTCGATCTCCGCGACGATTCCGCGGCGGTCGAACCGCTTGCCGTTGTAGGCGTAGCCGTCCACGGCGACCAGGACCTTCGGCTCGATCTGCGCGAACCGGTCGATCACCGAGGAGGACCCGAAGTCGGGCGAGCACGACGACCAGACCGCCCCCAGCGACGCCGTCGCCAGGAAGCAGATCAGCGCCTCGGGGATGTTCGGGATGTAGGCGGCGACCCGGTCGCCCTTGCCCACCCCCAGCTCTGCCAGGCCCGCGCGCACCTCCGCGACGTGCAGCGCCAGTTCCCGGTACGACAGCAGCCGGTGCCCGCCCGCCTCCGACCGGAACACGACCGCCGTCTCGTCGGGCGCCTCCCGCGCCCGGCGCAGCGCGTTCGCCGCATAGTTGACGGTCGCGCCCGGGAACCACTCCAGCCCGTCGACCGGCATGGGTCCGCCCGTCCGGACGGGCCCCTCACCGCGCTCGCCGACGACGTCGAAGTACGACCAGATCGCGTCCCAGAACGCGTCGACCTCCGTGACCGACCAGTGCCAGAGCTCGTCGTAGGACTCCTTGAGGACGCCCCGGTCCCCCAGCCAGTGGGCGAACCGCGTCACCCGCGCGTCCGCGACCACCTCCTCCGACGGCTCCCACAGCGCCGAACCCTCGGATACCTCCCGGGCCATCTCTCTCCCTCCCCGCCGCGCCACGCCGCGCGACCATCCCAATATCGGGCCCGCCCGGCACACCGCGCAACCTGCCCGCCACGCCCGCCGTCAAGCCCCGAACCCGGTCCCATCGCAGGTCAAAACGCGTCCTCGGACAACCCCGCGCCCCCACACAGAACCGGCCCCGGACATCCCCCGCCCCCACACACCCGCGAGAACGGGCAGCTTGGAGAGGGCACACCGGCGGGCGCGGCGATGTGTCGGCCGCCGCGCCGAGGAATCGCCCCGGAGGGAGAGATCAGCCTTGCCGGGGCCGGCAGTTCTGGCCGTCGGCCCAGAGCGAGCCCTCGGCCCAGCCCGTCCGGCAGTGGTAGGTGTTGTCGTTGCGGCGGTCGATGACGGTGAAGTCGGAGAGCGGCCCCCCTTGGGCGGAGTCGCAGTTCCGGCCGAAGACCTGGGGATACCGCGACTCCACCTGCTCGCACACGAGCATCTCCCCGGCGCGCTCCGCGGAGGCCCGGCCGGGATCGGCCGGGGGCGTGGTGAGGAGGAGCGCGGCGGCGCCGAGGGCAGCGGCGAGGACGGTGGACAGGGCGACGGTACGACACGGCACGGCAATCACTCCTTGACGTCAAGTGATTACTCAAAGTTAGCGATACCGTCCGGACGGCGCCGCCCTTCCGAGGTGACAACCTTGTCTCACATGCGGGCGCGTCTCACATGCGGGTCAGGTCGGCGACCGCGCTCACCACCGCGTTCGTGTCGGCGAGCGTCGCCAGGACGTGGTCCGCGCCGGCGGCGCGGAGTTCGGCCTCGGTGGCGCTCCCGGTGGCGACGGCGATGATCGGCGAGCCGGCGATGTGCGCGGCCTGGACGTCGCGGGGCGAGTCGGCGACGTAGACGGTCGCGGACTCGGGGTAGCGGGCGCCGTGGCGCTCCCCGGCGCGGGCGCGGGCGACCTCCAGGAGGGCGGCCTTGCTGTAGACGCCGTTCTCGTAGCCGCCGGCCTCCAGGTCGAGGCGGCCGGCCAGGCCGAGCTCGGTCACCTTCAGCACCGCGTTCGGCTGGAGCGATCCGGTCAGCACCGACTGGACGACGCCGGGCACGTGGGCGAGCGCCTCGACGGCCTCCCGGGCGCCGGCCAGGACGCGGCCGTGCGCGCCCAGGTCGGCGCGACGGCTCGCGAACGCCTCGGCCAGCGCGTCGAAGAAGGCGGGGAGGTGGTCGTCGGTGGTGACGACGTCGTTGAACGCGAGGGTCTCGAAGATGATCTCGGATTCGGTGCGGCCGGGGGTGGGCGGCAGGCGCACCAGCGGGCGCCCGATGGTCCGCTGGAACGCCTCGGCATAGGCGTCCCGGGTGATCCGCCCGACGTCGACCAGGGTGTGGTCGATGTTCCACAGCACGAGACGGTTCAGCGTCGACATCCCGTTCCCATGACGCCTCCAGGGGGTGTGCTCAGGCGCCGTCCACCGGACGGCGAGGCGAGCCTATCGTCAAGCCTCCCACCCCTACGACCGGTCGGGAAGAGGGCCCGGGGGCGGGCCTGGCGGGGCCTCAGCCCATGTGCGGGTAGCGGTGGTCGGTGGGCGGGACGAAGGTCTCCTTGATGGAGCGGGCGCTCGTCCAGCGCGTGAGGTTGAGGATCGAGCCGGCCTTGTCGTTGGTCCCGGACGCGCGGGCCCCGCCGAACGGCTGCTGGCCGACGATCGAGCCGGTCGGCTTGTCGTTGATGTAGAAGTTCCCGGCGGCGAAGCGGAGCCGCTCGGTGGCCTCGGCCGCGGCGGCGCGGTCGTCGGCGATGACGGCGCCGGTCAGCGCGTAGTCGGAGACGCCCTCCATCTGGGTGAGGACGCCGTCGTAGTCGGCGTCGTCGTAGACGTGGACGCCGAGGATCGGGCCGAAGTACTCCGTGGTGAAGATCTCGTCGGTCGGGTCGGAACACTCCAGGACCGTGGGGCGGACGAAGTAGCCGCGCGAGTCGTCCAGCTCGCCGCCGGCGAGGATCTGGATGGTGGCGGTCCCGCGGGCTCGCTCGATGGCGCGGCGGTGCTTGGCGAAGGCCCGGTCGTCGATCACGGCGCCCATGAAGGCCGACAGGTCGTCGGCGACGTCGCCCACGGTGAGGGCGTCCACCTCGGCGCAGAAGTCGTCGCGCATGCCGGCCCAGATCGAGCGCGGGATGTAGGCGCGGGACGCGGCGGAGCACTTCTGCCCCTGGTACTCGAAGGCGCCGCGGACGAGCGCCGTCTTCAGCACGGCCGGGTCGGCGGACGGGTGCGCGACGACGAAGTCCTTGCCGCCGGTCTCCCCCACGATGCGCGGGTAGCCCCGGTAGCCGGAGATGTTCTCGCCGATCGTCCGCCAGAGCCGCTGGAACGTGGCGGCCGAGCCGGTGAAGTGCAGGCCGGCGAGCTCGGGGTGGCGCAGGGCCACCGCGGAGACGGCGGCGCCGTTGCCGGTGACCATGTTGATCACGCCGGGCGGGAGCCCGGCGGCCTCCAGCAGGCGCATCGTGTGGTGGGCGGCGAGCTGCTGCGTCGGGGACGGCTTCCACACCACGACGTTGCCCATCAGGGCGGGCGCAGTCGGCAGGTTCCCGGCGATCGCGGTGAAGTTGAACGGGGTGATGGCGAGGACGAAGCCCTCCAGCGGCCGGTACTCCAGCCTGTTCCACACCCCCGGCGGCGACAGCGGCTGCTGCTCGTGGATCTGCTGCGCGTACCGGACGTTGAACCGCCAGAAGTCGATCAGCTCGCAGGCGGCGTCGATCTCGGCCTGCTGCACCGACTTGGACTGGCCGAGGATCGTGGCGGCGTTCACCGTGGACCGCCACGGCCCGGCGAGCAGCTCGGCGGCGCGCAGGAAGATCGCGGCGCGGTCGTCGAAGGACATGGCCCGCCAAGCGGGCGCCGCCTCCCGCGCCGCGGCGACGGCCTCGGCCACGTCCGCCTCGGTCGCCTCGCCCATCCGGCCGAGCACGTGGCCGTGGTCGTGCGGCTCCACGACGTCGACGGGCGTGCCCGCGCCCATGCGCCGCTCGTCGCCGATCGCCATGGTCAGCTCGGTCTGCGCGCCGCCCAGCTCCTTGATCCTGGCTTCCAGCGCGGCGCGCTCGGGGCTTCCCGGCGCGTACGTCCTGACCGGTTCGTTCATGGGAACCGGCACGGTGGTGACGGCGTCCATCTGACGTCTCCCTGCGATCCGACGGCATTGTCGACGTGCCGAGGGACCTACCCCGCGCCCGGGCCGCTAGTCGAGCAGGTGGACGAGTTCCTGGGTGGCGTACCAGAGGAGCTCGTGGCCCTCGGCGCCGTCCACGGTGAAGCGGGCGTCCTCGTCTCCGGCGTCGGCGGCCGCGAGGGCCTCCGCGGCGGCGTCGACGTCGGGGGCGGCATCGGGGTCGTCGACGTGGCCGGAGGCGATCCGCTTCCACGCGACGGGGGCCGCGATCTGGACGAGGGCGCGGTGCCCGTTGCCGAGGGCCGCGTCGCCGCGCGCCCAGGAGACCTGGTCGTCGGGGACCTCGGCGGCCAGCACGACCCGGCGGCGCGGGACGGACGGGTCGGCGGCGAGCAGGCGCAGCGAGGCGCGGGCGGCGGCGGACATCGCCGCGTACTCCAACTCCTCCTGGTCGCCGCCCGCGTACCACTCGCGCAGCGCGGGCGTGACCGCGTGGGCGGCGAGCGGCGCGGGACCGATCTCGCGCGCGGCGTGGACGCCGGCGAGCAGCGTGAGCGTGGACGGCAGGTAGACGCGCATGACGGTCAGCAAGTCTGCCAGACGGTCAGGGCAGCAGGTCCATTCCGCGCAGTTCGGCGATCGTCGTGTCGGGGCCGGTGTGCAGGATGCCGCGGATGCCGAGGGCCTGCGCGGCGCGGATGTTGTGCTCGATGTCGTCGATGAACACGCACTCGGCGGCGTCGAGGCCGAGCAGGTCCAGGGCGTGCCGGAAGATCCGCTCGTCGGGCTTGCGCATCCCGACCTCGCAGGAGATGACGACCGCGTCGAAGAGCTCGGCGAACAGGTCGTGGGGGTAGTCGTTGCCCCAGGAGTTCGACAGCAGGGCGGTGCGGGCGCCCGCCGCGCGGACCGCGCGCAGCGCCTCGTACATCGGCTCGACCGGGGCGAACGCGCCGAACATCCGGGCGATGAGCCCGGCGGCCTCCACGGGGGCGCCGTCGACGGTGAGCAGCTCGGCCGCGAGGAGGCGTTCGAACTCGGAGGTGGGCAGCGAGCCGTCCTCCAAGCCGTGGATGGGGTTCGTCCCGGCGCCGTCGTAGGCCTGCTTCACCCAGGCGCGCATGACGGTCTTGTAGCGCTCGACGTCGATGCGGTCGGCGGTGAGCCAGACCTCGATGGCCTCGGCCAGGGGCGAGGTGAGGACGCCGCCCCAGTCGGTGATCACAGCTTTGACGCTCACGCGCCGATGGTAGGCGATCCCCGGCGAAACGACCGAATCCCGTTCTGTCAGAATGCGGCCCATGGACTTCGAACTCAGCCCGAAGGCACGCGACCACCGGGACCGGCTCCAGGAGTTCATGGAGGCGCGCGTCTACCCGGCCGAGCCCGTCTACGCCGCCTGGCGGGCGGAGAACGACCCGCACGCGCTGCCGCCGGTCGTCGAGGAGTTGAAGGCCGAGGCGCGCGAGCGCGGCCTGTGGAACCTGTTCCTGCCGGACGTCTCCGGCCTGTCCAACCTGGAGTACGCGACCCTCGCCGAGCTGACCGGACGGTCGCCCGACCTCGCGCCCGAGGCGGTCAACTGCGCGGCGCCCGACACCGGGAACATGGAAGTCCTGCACATGTTCGGGACGGACGAGCAGAAGGAGCGCTGGCTCAGGCCCCTGCTGGACGGCGAGATCCGCAGCGCGTTCGCGATGACCGAGCCCGAGGTCGCCTCCTCCGACGCCACCAACATCACCACCTCGATCGTCCGGGACGGCGACGAGTACGTGATCAACGGCCGCAAGTGGTTCATCACCGGGGCCGCCGACGAGCGCTGCAAGATCTTCATCGTGATGGGCAAGACCGACCCCGGGGGGCCGCCGCACCGGCAGCAGTCGCAGGTGCTCGTGCCGCGCGACGCCCCGGGCGTGACGGTCGTCCGGCACCTGCCCGTGTTCGGCTACCAGGACCAGCACGGCCATTCGGAGATCCTCTTCGAGGACGTCCGGGTACCGGTGTCGAACCTCGTCGCGGCCGAGGGCGACGGATTCATGATCGCGCAGGCGCGCCTCGGGCCCGGCCGCATCCACCACTGCATGCGGGCGCTCGGCATGGCGGAGCGGGCGCTGGAGCTGATGTGCCGCCGCGCCCTGTCGCGTGAGGCCTTCGGCGGGCCGCTGGCCCGGCAGGGCGTCGTCCGGGAGCAGGTCGCCGAGTCGCGGATGGCGATCGAGCAGGCCCGGCTGCTGACCCTCAAGACCGCCTGGCTGATCGACCGGCACGGGGCCAGGGGCGCGCGAACGGAGATCGCCGCGATCAAGGTGGTCGTTCCGCGCATCGCCCACGAGGTCCTCGACCGCGCGATCCAGGTGCACGGCGCCGCCGGCGTCTCCGACGACACCCCGCTGGCGGCGATGTACTCCTGGGTCCGCGCGATGCGCATCTTCGACGGCCCCGACGAGGTCCACGTCCGCACCGTGGCCCGCCAGGAACTCCGTAGGTACGAGGCTTGATTTATTGCATTTTTCTCCTCCTTCGGGCGCTGGGCGCCCTCCATCGTCGATAAACGCGGGCGATCGCTGGCATCGCTCCGGCTCGCCTGGCGGCTCGCTGCGCGATCAGATTCTTGCTGCGCTCGAATCTGCCTTCGGACGCGATCGCGGCCACTCAGGTTGTTGCGGGGTTGTTGTGGTGGCCGGTGTTGTCGGGATCGCGAACTTGAGGTGGGGGGCAGCGGTTCGCTTGCTGTTCTATGCGGATCTGAGTCTCTGCAAGGCCTCTCGGACGCCGCCGTCGGTTTCCTCGAGGACCATCGTGGCGCGGGACGCGGGGACCTCGCCGAGGAGCGAGACCAGGGCGACGCGGGTGTTGCCGCCTGCCTCGGACAGCGCGTTCTCGCAGGTGCGGGCGTCCATCCCGGTCGCCTCGGTGAGGATGCGCACCAGCCGGGCGCGCAGCTTGGAGTTCAGCGCGTTCACGCTGACCATCAGGTTGGAGTAGGTGCGCCCCATCCTGATCATCAGGGTGGTGGAGAAGGAGTTGAGCACCAGCTTGGTCGCGGTGCCCGCCTTCATCCGGGTGGAACCGCTGATCACCTCGGGCCCGGTGGCGAGCCCGATGTGCACCTCCACCTCGTCCCCGTACGGCGTGTGCGGGTTGCAGCTGATCAGGGCCGTGCGCGCCCCGACCGCGGCGGCGGCGCGCAGCGCCCCCACCACGTACGGGGTGCGGCCGCTGGCCGCGATGCCGATCGCGACGTCGCCCGGCCCGACGTCGAGGGCGTCCCGGCGGCCGAGCTCGACGTCGTCCTCCACGCCGGAGACGGCCTGCGACAGCGCGCCGGGCCCGCCCGCGTTGTGGGCCACGACCCGGCCCCAGATGCCGAACGTGGGGGGAAGCTCGGCGGCGTCGAGCACCGCGAGCCGGCCGGACGTGCCGGCGCCGAAGTAGTGCACGCGGCCGCCCGCGCGCAGGGACTCCACGGCGAGGTCGACCAGCCGGGCGACCTCGGGAAGCACGGAGCCGACCACCCTCGGCACGGTCGCGTCCTCAGAGTTGATCAGGCGTAGCACCTCCATGGTCGGCAGCGTGTCGACGTCGAGGGTCCGGGGGTTCCGTCCCTCCGTGGGGAGCTCGCAATCGATCACCGACGCCTCCGGTCGGGTCGCACGGTCCGTCCGCGGACCGCCTCGTACGTGGCTTCGAGGGCCTTGCGGGTAGACCCGTAGGTGCGCTGCGCGACTCCGACGAAGAGGCAGTCCACCACCGTGAGCTGCGCCAGCCGGCTCGCGGTCGCGCCCGAGCGGAACGTGGTCTCCCTGGCGGCGGTCGTCAGGATCATGTCCGCGACTTCCGCTATGGGGGACTTCGGGAAGTTGGTGAGCCCCACGGTCCTGGCGCCCCGGGTCTTGGCGACCTCCAGCGCGTCGATGGTCTCCACCGTCGCCCCGGTGTGCGAGATGCCGATCGCCACGTCGCCGGGGCTCAGGACGGCGGCGCTGGTCAGCATGATGTGGGCGTCCGCCCAGGTGGAGCAGACCCGGCCGATGCGGTGCAGCTTCTGCTGGAAGTCGGCCGCGACGAACGCGCTCGCGCCGACGCCGTAGACGTCGACGCGGTTCGCGTTGACGACCGCGTCCACGACCTGCTCCAGCATCTTGATGTCGAGCTGGGAGGCGGTCTCCTCGACGGCGCGCGCGTCGGCGAAGGTGACCTTCTCCACGATCTGTTCCAGCGAGTCGTCGGGACTGATGTCGCTGCCGATGACCCGGCCGCCGGTGGCGCTCTGGGCCCGTCCCGCCTCGGTGGCGAGGGTCAGCCGCAGCTCTGGGTAACCATGGAACCCGATCGCCCGGCAGAACCTGATGACCGTGGTCTCGGAGGTGCCGCAGTTCTGGGCGAGTTCGGTGATGGTCGAGTTGGCGACCCCTTCGGGGTCGTCGATGACGCGTTGAGCGACTCTTCGCTCGGCGGGGGGCAGCGAGGGCAGCAGCGAACGGACCCGCACCACCGTGCTCAGCGGCGTGGCGTCCCTGTCCCTGCCCGCCGCGTCGTCCCGTGGCGCCGCGGGCTCCCCCGTGTTCCCCCGCTCGGGGCCCCGAGCGGGGCCGATGGGTTTCCTCATGGAGGAAATTTTCTTACGCGCTGGATGTCACGTCAACGTTAGGAAAGGCTACGGTCGCCATGTGTTGACCCATTTGGCCGGTCCTTACGTGGTCGGTATCGACGCGGGTGGCACGAAGACCCGCTGCGTCGTGCTGACGCTCGGGGGAGCCCTGGCCGGTTCCGGCACCGGCCCAGGGGCCAACCCCAACTCAGGAGGCGACACCGCCGGGGCGCTGACCACCGCCCTGCGGGAGGCACTCGGGGATCTCGACCGTACCCACATCCTCACCGGCGTGTTCGGCATCGCCGGCGCCGGCTCGGCCGGCCGGCCCGCCGCGGTCGCGGCGGCCCGGCGGGCCTGGCAGGCCGTCGGGCTGCGCGGCTCGCCCGCCGTGGTGACCGACATCGCGGTGGCGTTCGCCGCCGGGACCAGCGAGCCCAAGGGCATCGTGGTGTTCTCCGGCACGGGCGCCGGCGCGGCGGTCATCAACGACGGCGCGATCGTGCAGCGCGCGGACGGCTACGGCTGGCTCGTCGGGGACGAGGGTTCGGCGGTGTGGCTCGGGAAGGAGGCCGTCCGGGCCGCGCTCGCCGCCTACGACGGCCGCGGCTCCCCGACGCTGCTCACCGATTCGGTCCCCCGGGCGCTGCTCGGAGCCACCGTGGTCGCACAGATCGACTCGGAACGGCGAAGACCCCGCCACCCAAGGGCGCTGGCCATGGCCGGCGCCCCTTCGCCGTCCCCGGGCCCCGCTGTGCCGCCGCAGTCCGCCGCGCTGTCCGCCGGCGGGGGCTCCCCCGGCGGGCGCGCCACCGGCACCGCCGTCCTCGCCCTCGAATCCGCCTACCCGCCGTCCGCCCGCCACCCCGCCCACGGCGGCGGGCCGCCGGGCCCGCACGGGCCGCCGTGCCATCCCGAGTCTCCCGGCACCCCGCCCAATCCCCGCCTCGCCCAGGCGATCATCAAGGAGGTGTACGGCCGCCCGCCCGCGGCCCTGGGCCGCCTCGGCCCGGTGGTCGCCGCCGCCGCGGCCGCCGGTGATCCCGTGGCCAGGCGCATCACCGACGAGGCCGCGCAGTGGCTGCTGGCCGACGTCGACGCGGTGCGCCCGGCCTTGTCCGACCCCTGCGCACCGGTCGTCATGCACGGCTCGGTGCTCCGTGAAGGCCCCGTCGCCGAGGCCGTCCGCTCCGGGCTGCGCGCCCGCTTCGCCGACGCGCCCCGCAGCGCCGGCGACGGAGCCGTCGGCGCGGCCGGGATGGCGCTGCGCCGCCTCGGCCACCCCTTGCCGGGCTGAGCACCGCCGCCACGCGGCGAAGGGCCCGCCCGGCCCGGCCCGGCCGATCCGGCCCGGCCGCCGGTCCATCGCGATGGACCCCACATGATCCGACACCGCTCGCGGTCCGGGGTCCATCGTGATCACCGTGTGACCCCCGTGGCCGCAGAGCCCTGTGAGCCGCCCGTCCGTCCGGGTCGTCCAGGTCGTCCAGGTCGTCCGGGGCCGCCGGAGTCGACAGCGGCGCGGGGAGCGGCTACGGTCGCGGGCGTCCGATGCGACCGAGTAACCGAGACCACGTCGGGGGGCCTGGTCAGGTGCGTGCTTCACGTTCACTCGCGCTCGCGGCGGCGGTGTCCGCGCTGGTCGCGGTGACCGCCGGCTGCGGCGGCGGCGAGAGCGGCAAGGGCGGGCGGACGCCGTCCGCCGGGTCCGCCGCGCCCGGTTCGCCGCCCGCGGCGGACGCCTGGATCCCCGGCCGGGTCGCGAAGATGAGCGTGGCCGAGAAGGTGGGGCAACTGTTCGTCCCCACGTTCTCCAGCCGCGCCGACGCGCTCACCAAGATCAGGAAGTACCGGGTGGGCGGGCTGATCTACTTCCCCGGCAACATCGGCACCCCGGCGCGGACGGCCGCGCAGTCGAACGCGCTGCAGAAGGCCTCGAAGATCCCGCTGCTGCTCGGCGTGGACGAGGAGCAGGGCATCGTGTCCCGGACGCCGTTCGTCACGACGTTCCCCGGCAACATGGCGCTCGGCGCGACCCGCAGCCCGGCCGACGCCCGCGCCGCCGCCCGGGTCACCGGCGCCGAGCTGCGCGCGGTCGGCATCAACCTCGACTACGCGCCCGACGCCGACGTGAACGTGAACCCGCGCAACCCGGTGATCGGGCTGCGCTCCTTCGGGTCCGAGCCGGGCCTGGCGTCCACGCTGGTGCGGGGCGCGATCGGCGGCTTCCAGGAGGCCGGGGTCGCCGCCGCGGCCAAGCACTTCCCCGGCCACGGCGACACCGCCACCGACAGCCACACCGGCCTCCCGGTGATCCGGCACTCGCCGCGGACGTGGGAGCTGCTGGACGCGCCCCCGTTCAGGGCGGCGATCGCGGCGGACGTCGACATGATCATGACCGCGCACATCGTCGTCCCCGAGCTCGACGGGTCGGGCGACCCGTCCACGCTCTCCAAGAAGGTCCTGACGGGGCTGCTGCGCGGCGGGCTCGGCTACCAGGGCGTGATCACCACCGACTCGCTGGAGATGGCCGGGGTCCGCGAGAAGTACGGCGACGCCGGCGTCCCGGTCAGGGCGATCAACGCGGGCGCCGACCAGCTGCTGATGCCGCCGGACCTGCCGCGCGCCTACGGCGCCGTGATGAAGGCCGTCGAGACCGGGAAGATCACGCGGAAGCGGCTGGACGAGTCGGTGACGCGGATCCTCAGGCTCAAGCAGCGGCGCGGCCTGTTCCAGGGGACCGCCGTCGACCCCGCCAAGGCCGCGGCGGCGGTCGGCACGGCCGCGAACAAGGCCGTCGCGCGGGGCGTCGCCGAGCACGCGGTCACCCTCGTCCGCAACGACGGCGGCCTGCTGCCGCTCAAGGGCAAGAAGGTCGCCGTGTCCGGCCCGGGCGCCGACCGGCTCCAGGCGGCCCTGCGCCGCCAGGGGGTGGCGGTCGCGGCGCCCGGCTCGGCGGACGTCACGGTGCTGACCACTCTGAACGCCGGTGCGGCGACCGCGTCCCGGATCCGGGCGCTCGGCCCGAAGCCGGTGGTCGTCGCCGCGCTCGGCCGCCCCTACGACCTCGACTCGGCGGGCGGCGCGAAGGCGGCGCTCGCCACCTACTCCTCCAGCCGGGTCTCGGTGGAGGCGCTGGCCCGGGTGCTGGGCGGAGCGGTGAAGCCCACGGGCAGGCTGCCGGTGCCGGCGGGCGGGAAGCGCGCCGGGTACGGGACGGGCTACCGGTAGGGCCGCCGCCGATGGACGCGGGGGCCGCACTGCTGGGAAGATCGGGCCGCCTTCGCGCCCCCAGGAGGTCCCCCGTGCGCGTCCGCCCGTCACTCGCCGCCCTGACGCTGCTTCCGCTGCTGGCGGCCTGCGGGGGCGGGAACGAGGTCACGATGCCGCCGCTCACCCCCGAGCCCGGCGACTCCCGTCCCGCCGCGGCGTCCCCCGCCGCGCCGGCGCGGCAGACGCTCCCGGCGCGGCTGGCGCTCTACAAGTACCTGCGCGGGCTCGCGGCGGGCAACGCCAGAGCGTGCGCGTATCTGGCGCCCGCCTACGAGCGGCGCGTGTTCGGCGGGCCCGGCCGCTGCCGTTCAGGCCTCGGCCGGGCCCGCGCGAGGCTGCGCCCTCAGGACCTCGCCGCGCTGCGCGGCGTGACCGTCCCGACCTGCGAGCAGGGGCCCGGCGCCGGGGAGTGCACCGTCCGGTTCGAGCACCTGCGGTGGAAGGGCGCCCCCGCCCGGCCCGGCGGCCTGCTCGCCGCCGGCTTCGTCCTGCGGGGGCACGGGAACCGCTGGCAGGTCGCCGGCTGACCGGGGGTCACAGCCCGAGGTCCGCCAGCCCGGGCAGGTGGGCGCGGGCCGCCTCCCTGGCCTGATCGGCGGTGCGGGCGGCGCGGGCCGCCGCGGCCGCCGCGCGGCACTCCTCCAGCGTGTGCCGCACGAGCGCGGCCCGCACCAGCGGAAGGGACGGCGCGCTCATCGACAGCGACGTCACACCGAGGCCCACCAGCACGCACGCGAGCGCCGGATCGCCCGCCGCCTCCCCGCACACGCCGCACGGGACGCCCGCGCCGGCCGCGGGGGCGACCAGGTCGAGCACGGCGGGCTGCCACGGGTCCTGGAGGTGCGCGAGGCCGCCGACCTGCCGGTCCGCCGCGCACGCGTACTGGGTGAGGTCGTTGGTGCCGATGCTGAAGAACTCCACCTCGGACGCCAGGTCGCGGGCGCGCAGCGCGGCGGCCGGCACCTCGATCATGACGCCGGGATGCTCGACGCCGGCCTCCCGGCACGCGGCCGCGAAGTAGGCGGCCTCGTCGGCGCCGGTCACCATCGGCGCCATGACCTGGAGCTTGACGCTCAGACCGGCGGCGGCGCGGGTCAGCGCGGCGAGCTGCGAGACCAGCACGTCCGGGTGCCGGCGCATCATCCGCAGGCCCCGCTCGCCGAGCGCCGGGTTCGGCTCCTCGCCGGGGGCGGGCAGGAACGCCAGCGGCTTGTCGGCGCCGGCGTCGAGCGTCCGGACGACCACGCGGCCCTCCGGGAACGCCTCCAGCACCTTCCGGTACGCCTCCTCCTGCTCCTCGTCGGACGGCGGCGCCGCGCGGTCGAGGAACAGGAACTCCGTCCGGTACAGGCCGACGCCCTCGGCGCCGTTCGCCAGCGCCGCCTCCACGTCCTTGGGGCCGCCGACGTTGGCCAGCAGCGGGACCGCATGCCCGTCCTTCGTCGCGCCCGGCCCGGTGGACTCCTCCAGCGCCGACGCGCGGGCGGCGGCCGCGGCACGCGCCGTTGCCACCTCCGCCTCGGACGGGTCGGGGAGCACCGTCCCCGCCGCGCCGTCGACCAGGACGCGGGTCCCCTCGGGAAGCGAGGTCGCGCCCGCGAGCGCGACCACGGCGGGGACGCCCATCGTCCGGGCAAGGATCGCGGTGTGGCTGGTGGGGCCGCCCTCCTCCGTCACGAACGCCACGACCTGCGCCGGGTCGAGGACGGCCGTGTCCGCCGGGGCGAGGTCGCGGGCGACGAGCACGAACGGCTCGTCGGACTCCGGGACGCCGGGCATGGGCAGGCCGAGCAGCCGCGCGATCGCGCGGTCGCGGATGTCGTCGAGGTCGGTGACCCGCGCGGCCATGTACTCGCCGGCCCCGGCGAGCATCTCCCGGTACACGCCGAACGCCTCGAACACGGCACGGGCCGCCGACGTCCCCTCACCGATCTTGGCGCGGACGCCGTCGGCGAGGCCGGGGTCGCGCGCCATCAGCGCCTGCGCGTTCAGCACGTCGCGCCCGTCGGCGTTCCCGGCCGCGGCGGCGCGCTCCCCGCGCTCCTCCAGGTCGGCGGCGACCGCCTCCAGCGCGGCCAGGGCGGAGTCGCCCTCGGCGCCCGCGTCGCCGCCGTGCCGCGATCCGGCGGGCGGCTCCGGGACGGCCCCGGCGATGGTGCGCACCGGCCCGGTCCCGACGCCGGGGCTGACGCCCGCGCCCTGCATCACCTCGCCCATCTCACGCCCCCTCGGGCTCCGGGGTGGACAGCAGCTTCTCCAGGTCGTCGAGCAGCTCGTCGGCCCCCTCGCCGTCGGCCGCCAGCACGATCTCCTCGCCGTGCCGAGCGTCCAGCCCGAGGACGGCGAGGATGCTCTTGGCGTTCACCGGGACGCCGCCGCGCTTGGACACCGTCACGTCCATCGGGGCCTTGGCCGCGGTCTGGACGAACAGCGCGGCCGGCCGCGCGTGCAGCCCCACCCTGGACTCGATCTTGACGTTGCGCTCGGTCACCGCATTACTCCCAATCAGCTCGTTACCGTCCGCAGCACCCGCAGCGCGGGGCCCGGCACGACGTCCACTTCCATGAAATCGGCCACCACGTGGTCGGCCCCGGACAGCGCGACCACCGTCTGCGTGGTGACGACGCCCACGCAGGTCATTCCCGCGGCCTTGACGGCCGCGACGCCCGCCGGGGCGTCCTCGAACCCGACCGCCTCCCGCGGGGGGACGTCCAGGTCGCGTGCGGCCGCCAGGTACCCCTCCGGGTGCGGCTTGCCGGTGACGACGTCCCCGGCGGTCACCACGAGGTCCAGCAGGCCGCGGATGCCCAGCACGTCCAGCAGGCGCTCGGCGTAGGGCCGCTGCCCCGACGTCACCACCGCCAGCGGCACGCCCGCGTCCGCCAGCGACCGGACGAGGTCGACCGCCCCGGGGACGGGCGCCACGTCCGGCATCCCCGGCAGCGACTCGTAGGAGACCGCCTGCTCGAACAGCTCCTCGACCGTCCGCCCGGGGAACAGGTGCGCGTGGTCCGCCAGCGCCTCGATCCCGCGGCGCCCCGCGAACGAGCCGATCAGCGCCTCGTCGTAGGGGACGCGGTGGGCGTCGAACAGCCGCGACCACATCCTGCGGTTGCGCGGCTCGGTGTCGATGAGGGTGCCGTCGAGGTCGAACACCGCCGCGCCGATACCGATCACCGCCATGCGCTCAGCTCCATGTGAACAGCTCGGTCCCCTTCGCCACCTCGCCCGACTCGCGCACGTCCGACAGGGCGTCGGCGCCCGCGTCCAGCGCGACGACCGCGCAGATCGGCGAGCGGCCGCCCGCCTCGATCACCGCCGGGTCCCAGCCGACGAGCGGCTGCCCGGCGGTGACCTCGTCGCCCTCGGCGGCCAGGAGCTCGAAGCCCTGCCCCTTCAGCTTGACGGTGTCGATGCCGAGGTGGACCAGGACCCCGTGGCCCTCGGCGTCCACCACGACGTAGGCGTGCGGATGCAGCTTGACGATCTTCCCGGTGACGGGCGCGATCGCGTGGCCGGGACCGCGCTCGGGGTCGACGGCCGTGCCCGGGCCGACCATGGCCTGGGCGAACACCGGGTCGGGGACGCCGGCGAGGCCGACGACCCGGCCGGAGACCGGGGACAGTACTCGGGTCATCAGAGGGGTTCCCTTGGTCGGTCGGGGACGGTGGCTGTCAGTCGAGGATGTCCTCGATGTCGCTGGCGATGGTGTCGGCCTCAGGGCCCACGACGACCTGCACGACGGTGCCGCTGCGCATGACGCCGTACGCGCCCGCCTTCTTCAGCGCCGCCTCGTCGACCCTCCCGGCGTCGGAGACCTCGGTCCGCAGCCGCGTCGCGCACGGCTCGATCTCCACGATGTTCTCGGCCCCGCCCAGGGCGGCGACGATGGCCTCGGCCTTGTCCATGCTCGTTCTCTCTTCTCGGGTCCGGGTCGCTCAGTCGGTCTGGGTGACCTTGTTGAGGCCGCGCGGGACGTCGGGGTCGATCCCGAGCCGGCGGGCCAGGCTCTCGACCATGATCTGGCCGGGGACGATGAGGCCCAGCGGCGCCACCCACTCGGGCAGCGCGGGACCGGGGAGCGCGGCCGTGCACGCCTCCGCCAGCTCCGCGCCGCCGCCCACGCCGAACGCGGAGGCGCCGGCGCCCCGCACCCTGCGGGCCAGCGCGACGGTGCCGGGCAGCGTCGGGCCGGAGTCGGCGGCGACCAGCAGCGCCGGGGTCTGCGCGTCGACGACGGCGATCGGACCGTGCAGCAGGTCGGCGTACGACAGCCCCATGGCGTGCAGGTAGCACGCCTCCTTGATCTTCAGGGCCAGCTCCAGCGCGGTCCCGAACGCGATTCCGCGTCCGGAGACCACCGTACCCGGCACCTTCGCCAGCGCCTCGACGATCTCCGGCAGCGCGGGCGAGGCCTCGGTCAGCGCGATCATCCGGGCGACCTCGTCCGGGACGCGGCGCAGGTCGTCCTCGGCGACGCCCGCGCCGAGCCCGAGGCCGAGCACCGACAGCGCGGCGAGCTGCGTCGTGTAGGTCTTGGTGGCCGGCACCGCGATCTCCGCGCCCGCCTGGGTGATCAGCGCGACCTCGGCGGCCTCGGCGAGCGGCGACCCGGCGCCGTTGGTGACCGCGACCGTCCGGGCGCCGCAGTCGCGCGCCCAGTCGAGGGTCTCGACGATCTCCTCGGTCTTGCCGGACTGGCTGATCGCCACGGCCAGCACGCCGGACAGGTCCAGCCGGCGGCGGTAGGCGGTCGCGATGGACGGCGCGGCGAGTGTGGCCAGCCGGCCGGCGTGCGCCTCCACCAGGTAGCGCCCGTACACCGCGGCGTTGTCGGACGACCCGCGCGCGACGAACAGCACCTGCCGGGTCTCCCGCGCCAGTGCCGCGATGTCCGGCACGCGCGGGAGGAGCGCGTCGATCGTCCGGCGCAGCGCGTCCGGCTGCTCACCGATCTCGGCGCGCATCTGACTGGTCATGATCCCCCTCCGAAGACTTCCTGCCCGTTGACCCACGTCGCAAGCGCCCGGTGGTCCGGCCCCAGCCAGACCAGGTCGGCCGCGGCGCCGGGGGCGATCCTGCCGAGATCGGGCCGGCCGACGAGGTCGGCCGGGATCCGGGTCGCGGCGTCGACCGCGTCGGCGGGGTCGACGCCGAGCGCGACGGCGTTGCCGACCGCCTCGTCCAGCCGGAGGCCGGAACCGGCGATGGTGCCGTCGGCGCGCAGCGGCGGGCCCTGCTCGGGCATGGTGATGGGCTCGCCGCCGAGGTCGTAGGTGCCGGGCGGCATCCCGGCGGCCGAGGCCGCGTCGGTGACGAGCACGACCCGTCCCGCCGCGGCCCGCAGCACCAGCGTCGCCACCTCGGGGCCGACGTGGTGCAGGTCGAGGATGAGCCCGGGGCTCAGCCGCTCGTCGATGAGGGCCTGGACGGCCACGCCCGGGTCGCGGTGGTGGACGCCGGTCTGCGCGTTGAAGACGTGGGTGACCTTGCGGGCCCCGGCGCCGGCCGCGGCGGCGACCTGCGCGGCGGTGGCGTCGCTGTGCCCGACGCTGACCAGCACTCCGGCCGCGGTGAGGGTGCGGATCGCCTCCAGGGCGCCGTCCCGTTCGGGCGCGAGGGTGACGAGCTTGACCAGGCCCGTCTCCAGCAGGGTCGCGATGTCGCCGGGCGCCGGGTCGGTGAGGTGGGCGGCGTTGTGCGCGCCCTTGCGCTTCTCCGACAGGAACGGGCCTTCGAGGTGGACGCCGAGGACGCGGGCCCCTGGCGGCAGGTCCGGCAGGAGGTCTCGGGCGCGGCGGAGCGCCTCGGCCTGCGTGCTCACCGGGGCCGTGATGAAGGTGGGGAGGAAGGCGGTCACGCCGGTCTCGGGGAGGCGGGACACGACGGTGCGCCAGCCGTCCTCGGCGGCGTCCACCATGTCGTGGCCGTAGTAGCCGTTCACCTGAAGATCGACGAGCCCGGGCGCGAGCAGGCCGACCGGGAGGTCGACGTCGGGCACGTCGTCCGGTCGCCCCTCCCCGGCCTCGGTGATCACTCCGTCCGCGACGCGGACGTGTCCCGGGGACACGACGCGGTTGGGGCCGGCCGGCGGGGTAAGGATCATGCGGTCGGCTGTGATCAGCAGGGATGCCATGGGGGCGCGCTCTCTGTGACGCGATGATCGCGGATGAGTTCCTCCGGATACCAACTGGTCTAGTCCGGACTAGACCAGTACGCACCATACTCCACGAATCGGAGGGAGATGAAGATGCGGGGCGAAACTTCGTACGGCGACCGACCGCCACGGGAGTTCCGGCCGCCGGGGCGCGGGAGACGGGAGCCGGAAATGGTCATGACGACCCGATCGGAACCGGAGGCGCCGTCCGGCGCCCCGCCTGACCTGCGACTTTGTCGATCTTGACGTCGCCGCGGCGTGATCGGGCCGTTACGGATTCGTGCATTGACATGCCTTTCGATGCTGTGGTCTAGTCCGGCCTAGACCAGTACGAACCAAATCGAATACCGTCGAACAACCGACCAGCCCACCCATCCGTCGAAACCCGGCGAATCCCATCGATCCGGCCACCGGCCATCGAGGACACCCCCGTGACGACCATCGACCCGCACAGTCCGGTACCGAAGTACTTCCAGCTCCGCGCCATCCTGCTCGACCTCATCGAGAGCGCGGAGCTGCCCGTCGACGCCCCGATCCCCTCGGAGCGCGAGCTGTGCGTCCGGTACCGGCTGTCCCGCATGACCGTCCGGCAGGGCGTCGACCAGCTGGTGTCCGAGGGGCGGCTCTACCGCGTCCCCGGCAAGGGCACCTTCGTCGCCCGGCCCAAGATCGAGATGCCGCTGCGGCTCGTCTCGTTCACCGAGGACATGCTGGCCCGCGGGCTGCGGCCCGGCGCCGTCGACCTGGACCGGCGCACGGTCCCGGCGGACGCGCGCCTCGCCCGCATCTTCGACGTCGAGCCGGGCACGCAGATCCACGTCATCGAGCGGCTGCGCACCGCCGACGGCGAGCCCATGGCACTCGAACGCGCGCATATCCTGGCCTCGCTCGCGCCTGACCTGCTCGATCGCAGGCTGGCCGACCGCTCCCTGTACGGCGTCCTCGAAGCGGTCTACGGGCTCGTCTTCGACGCGGGCGACCAGACCATCGACGCCAGCCTGGCCGACGCCACCGACGCCAGGCACCTGCAGATCGCCCGGGGCAGTGCCGTGCTGCTCCTGCAAAGGCGCTCCTACACCGGAGGAGTGTGCGCCGAGCTGGGCGTGTCGACCTACAGGGCGGACCGGTACCAGATCCACACGGCCCTCGGAAATCCCCCGCCGCACTCCTGAAACCCCTGAGGAGGAACCTCGCGATGACTGCGACAACAGTGGACTCCGCGCCGGGCCGAGGGTCGAGCGCCCTCGCGGTGCTGCAGCGGATCGGCCGCAGCCTGATGCTGCCGATCGCCGTGCTGCCCGCCGCCGCGCTGCTGCTCCGGTTCGGCCAGCCCGACATGCTCGGTGAGGACGGCCTCGGCTGGAACCGCGTCGCCGAGGTCGTCGGCGGCGCCGGCCAGGCCCTGTTCAGCTACCTGCCGCTGCTGTTCGCGGTCGGCGTGGCGATCGGGTTCGCCCGCAAGTCCGACGGCTCCACCGCGCTCGCCGCCGTGGTCGGGTACCTGGTGTTCGACCAGGTCTCCAAGATCATGTTCTCGCACAGCGACGAGCTCAAGGGCAACGTGCTGATCACCAAGGTGGTGGACGGGGCGCCCAAGGAGGTCATCGACTTCGGGGCCAAGAACCCCACCGACGTCCTCGGCGGCATCCTCATCGGCGTCGTCGCCGCGCTGCTCTACCAGCGCTTCTACCGGGTGAAGCTGCCCACCTACCTGGCGTTCTTCGGCGGCCGGCGGTTCGTCCCGATCATCACGGCGCTCGCCGCCCTGGTGCTCGGCGTCCTGATCGGCTTCATCTGGCCGGTGTTCGGCAGCTGGCTGACCGACTTCGGCAACTGGATCACCGGCGCGGGCGCGGCCGGCGCCGGCATCTACGGCGTCATCAACCGCCTGCTGCTGCCGTTCGGCCTGCACCACATCCCGAACTCGCTGATCTGGTTCGTGTTCGGCTCCTACAACGGCCCCGACGGCACCGTGCACGGCGAGATCAACCGGTATCTGGCCGGCGACCCGCACGCGGGCGGCTTCCTCGCCGGGTTCTTCCCCGTCCTGATGTTCGGCCTGCCCGGCGCGGCGCTCGCCATCTGGCGCGCCGCTCCCCCGCACCGCCGTCCCGCGGTCGGCGGCATCATGATCTCCGCCGCGCTCACCGCGTTCGTCACCGGCGTCACCGAGCCGATCGAGTTCGCGTTCATGTTCGTCGCGCCCGTCCTGTACGGGGTGCACGTCGTCCTCACCGGCATCTCGATGGCGGTCCTGGAGGCGGCCGGCGCCCAGCTCGGCTTCGGCTTCTCCGCGGGCGGCATCGACCTGCTGCTGAACGCCTCGAAGGACAACACCAAGGGACTGTGGCTCATCCTCGGCATGGGCGTCCTGTACTTCTTCCTGTACTACTTCATCTTCAAGTTCCTGATCACGAAGTTCAACTTCGCGACCCCGGGCCGCGAACCCGAGGACGAGGAGTCGACGGCCGTCGACGCGGGCGCCGACCCCGAACTCGCGGGCGGCAAGAAGAAGAGGAACCGCAAGGGCACCGCCGAACCGCAGGACTCCCCGGCCGGCTGAGCCCTCCCGTGAGTCCCGGGCCCCGCACCCCGTGACTCGCTCCCGAAGGCGGCGGGACGCACTTCGCGTCCCGCCGCCTTTCCATTCCCGTTACGGGAGCGGCCGTATGCGGTCAGGACGTATTTTCCACAAGCTTCGTGACTCCTGTTTCAAAAAGCGATTCAGGAGGTTTCATGGTGCAGCCGGCCAGAACCGGGGCAGTTCGATTCGTTCAGTACCGCCCGGCGCCTCCCGTGAACGGAGCGCTGGCGTTGCGGCCCGCGGCGGGGCCCGCCCTACGAGGGCCGGGGCTGCGGCTCGTCCGTCCGGCGGCCGGGGAGGACGCGGAGGTCCAGGCCGTCGCGGAGGCGGCCGTGCGGCTCGCCGTGGAGGTGCTGGCCGGGGCGCGGCCCGCGCACCAGCTGTCGCTCGTCGCCGTCCCGGCCGTGTGCAGGGAGATCGCCGCGCAGCTCGGCCGGAGGGCGCGCGGCGGGCGGGTCGTCCCGCCGAAGGTGCTGTCGACGCGCTCGCAGCGTCCCGCGCCCGCGGTCGCCGAGGCGGTCGCGCTGGTGGTCATGGCGGGACGCGTCCACGCGCTGGCCCTGCGTCTGGAACACGCGCGGGGACGGTGGCGCTGCACGGCCCTGGAGACGACCGCGCCCTGATGCGCGGGAACGGGCCCTGATGCACGAGAGCGGGCCCGGCAGACGGAAAGGGGCCTGGCATGCGGAAGCGGCCTCCCGAGGCGTCGGGAGGCCGCTTCAGCGCGTTCCGTGCGTACTTCCGGGCGCCCTACTTCGCCTTGCTGCGCGGGTCGCCGTGGCAGCGCTTGAACTTCTTGCCGGAACCGCAGGGGCACGGGTCGTTGCGGTTGACGTCCGCGTACTCGTCCGCGGTCTCCTCGCTGTGCCGCTCGACGCCGCCCTCGCCGTCGACGGTCGGGGCCGAGTACTCCAGCTTCTTCGGACGCTTCGGCTCGTCGAGGCCCTTCGCCTTGATCGCGACGGCCTCCTCGGCCTCCTCGACCTCGTCCTCGCCGGCCTTGTCCATGTCCACCGCGGGGGCGGACTTGGCGACCGACACCGGCTCGGCGCCCACGACCGGGGTCTCCGGCTGGTCCTCGACCTCGACCTCGAGGTTGAAGAGGTAGCCGACCGACTCCTCCTTGATGCCGTCGAGCATCGCGTTGAACATGTCGTAGCCCTCGCGCTGGTACTCCACCAGCGGGTCGCGCTGCGCCATGGCCCGCAGGCCGATGCCCTCCTGGAGGTAGTCCATCTCGTAGAGGTGCTCGCGCCACTTGCGGTCCAGCACCGACAGCACGACGCGGCGCTCCAGCTCGCGCATGACCTCCGCGCCGAGCTCCTCCTCGCGCTTGTCGTAGGCCGCCAGGGCGTCCTCGCGGATCTTCTCGGCGAGGGTCTCGGCGTCCAGGCCGGAGATGTCGCCGCCGACGTCCTCGACCAGCTCGTCCACCGTGATCGAGATCGGATAGAGCTGCTTGAACGCCTTCCACAGCTTGTCGAGGTCCCACTCCTCGGCGAAGCCCTCGCCGGTGGCGCCCGCGACGTACCCGGCGACGACCTCGTCGATCATCCGGCGGACCTGCTCCTGCAGGTCCTCGCCCTCCAGCACCTTGCGGCGCTCGGCGTAGATGACCTTGCGCTGCCGGTTCAGCACCTCGTCGTACTTCAGGACGTTCTTACGCATCTCGAAGTTCTGCTGCTCGACCTGGCCCTGCGCCGACTTGATCGCATTGGAGACGATCTTGGACTCGATCGGCTGGTCGTCCGGGATGTTCAGCCGGGTCATGATCGCCTCGACGCGGGCCGAGTTGAACAGCCGCATCAGGTCGTCCTCGAGCGAGAGGTAGAACCGGGACTCGCCCGGGTCGCCCTGCCGGCCGGAGCGCCCGCGCAGCTGGTTGTCGATGCGCCGCGACTCGTGCCGCTCCGTCGCCAGCACGTACAGGCCGCCGGCGTCGACGACCTCCTCGTGCTCGCCCTTGACGTCCTCCTTGGCCTTCTCCAGCGCCTCGGGCCAGGCCGCCTCGTACTCCTCGGGCGTCTCCAGCGGCGACAGGCCGCGCTGGTGCAGCGCCAGGTCGGCGCGGAAGTCGGGGTTGCCGCCGAGCATGATGTCGGTGCCGCGCCCCGCCATGTTCGTCGCGACGGTGACGCCGCCCTTGCGGCCCGCCTCCGCGACGATCGCCGACTCCTTCTCGTGGTGCTTGGCGTTCAGCACCGCGTGCGGGATGCCGCGCCGCTTGAGCATCTTGCTCAGCCGCTCGGACTTCTCCACCGACGTCGTGCCGACCAGGACCGGCTGGCCCTTCTCGTGCCGCTCGGCGATGTCGTCGACCACGGCCTCGAACTTGGCCTGCTCGGTCTTGTAGACGACGTCCGCGACGTCCTGGCGGACCATCGGCTTGTTCGTCGGGATCGGCACCACGCCGATCTTGTAGGTCTTGTTGAACTCCGCGGCCTCGGTGTCGGCGGTGCCGGTCATGCCGGACAGCTTGCCGTAGAGGCGGAAGAAGTTCTGCAGGGTGATCGTGGCGAGCGTCTGGTTCTCGTCCTTGATCGCCACGCCCTCCTTGGCCTCGATGGCCTGGTGCATGCCCTCGTTGTAGCGGCGGCCGTGGAGGATGCGGCCGGTGAACTCGTCCACGATCAGGACCTCGCCGTTCATGACGACGTAGTCCTTGTCGCGCTTGTAGAGCTCCTTGGCCTTCAGGGCGTTGTTGAGGAAGCTCACCAGCGGCGTGTTCACCGAGTCGTAGAGGTTGTCGATGCCGAGCCAGTCCTCGACCTTCTCCACGCCGGACTCGGTGACGCCGACCGTGCGCTTCTTCTCGTTCACCTCGTAGTCGCCGGGCCCGTACTCGTCGACCTGCCCGGCCGTGCTGACCAGCTCGGCGCGCTTCAGCCGCGGGACGATCTTGGCGAACTCCGAGTACCACTTGGAGTTCTGCTCGGCCGGACCGGAGATGATCAGCGGCGTGCGGGCCTCGTCGATGAGGATCGAGTCGACCTCGTCCACGATCGCGAAGTTGTGGCCGCGCTGGACGCACTCCTCCAGGCTCCACGCCATGTTGTCGCGCAGGTAGTCGAAGCCGAACTCGTTGTTCGTCCCGTAGGTGATGTCGGCGTTGTAGGCCGCCCGGCGCTCGTCCGGGGTCATCTGCGGGAGGATGACGCCGACCTCGAGGCCGAGGAACTGGTGGATGCGGCCCATCCACTCGGCGTCGCGCTTGGCCAGGTAGTCGTTCACCGTGACCACGTGGACGCCCTCGCCCGCGAGGGCGTTGAGGTAGGCGGGGAGCACGCAGGTCAGGGTCTTGCCCTCACCCGTCTTCATCTCGGCGATGTTGCCGAGGTGCAGCGCCGCGCCGCCCATCACCTGGACGTCGTAGTGCCGCTGGCCGAGCACGCGCTTGGCGGCTTCGCGTGCGGTCGCGAACGCCTCGGGCAGCAGCTCGTCCAGGGTCTCGCCGTCGGCGAGGCGCTCCCGGTACTTGTCGGTCAGCTCGCGCAACTCGGCGTCGCTCATCTCGAGGAAGTCCTCCTCGATCGAGTTGACCTGATCCGCGAGCTTCTTGAGCTTGCGCAGAGTTTTTCCCTCGCCCGCACGAAGGATCTTGTCGATGACTGGCGGCACTCTCGAAGGCTCCTTGCAGATCGTGGGTCACCGCTCCAGGCGGCGCGCACACCACACGTACGATGCCCATCGTAGGCGAGACCCAGAATGGTCTAGGTCACTCCGGAGCGCAATCCACAGAGCGCCCCGTTTGACTGTCAGGGCCCCGGAGAAGATGTCTCACACCTCAGGAGGGAGCCGCTATGTCTGAAGAATCGCACGGTTCGCACGCCGGCCGGCCGAGTTCGTGGATCGCCGTCACCGTCATCTTCATCGGTTTCGTGGTCGGCGGCGTCGGGCTCTGCCTGGGCCCCATGTGGATCATGTTCTGGGTCGGCGCGGGCATCGTCGTGCTCGGCATGCTCGTCAGCTGGGCCGTCCACCTGTTCTCCGACGTCGTCGTGGACGCGCCCCGCGTCATCCCCGAGATCGTCGACTACTCGCTGTTCGGATCCCACTCCGACAAGCGACGCGGCGGCGACGCCGGCGAGGTCCTGGACGTCCCCGTGGCCACCGACACCCAACAGGCCCCCCACGGCTGACCGTCCCCACGGCCACCCCACCACAAGCCCCCGCCCCCACGGGGGCTCCCTACTTTTGGCAACTCCACCCCCCGCCTCACCTCAAAGCCAGGCCCCGACCCCACCGAACGCCAGACAGGCGAGACGCCGGACAGGCCGGACGTCGAAAAGACCGGGCCTCCGACGGGCTGGACCTCAAACAGGCCGGACCTCAGACGGGCTGGACCTCAGACGGGCTGGACCTCAAACGGACCGGATGTCAGACGGGCCGGACCCCAGACCGGCCGGGCCTTAGACGGGGGCCGTAGTGGTGAGGGCGGTTTTGAGTAGGTCGGCGGGCAGGGTGGTGCGCTCTACGCGGACATCGTCGCAGCCCACCCACTCCGCGGCGCGCCACAGGGCGGTGGCGAGAGCCGTCGCCGACGATTCCGTGCGGGCGGCGGTGCGGGTCGCCCACGGCTCCATGGACACCTGGCGGGCGATGAGCGTGCGGCCCTCCCGCGCGGGGTCGACGCGTCCGATGAGGCGCCCGCCGGCCAGGAGCGGCATCGCGAAGTAGCCGTGGACGCGCTTGTCCTTCGGGACGTACGCCTCCAGGCGGTGGTCGAAGCCGAAGACGCGCGAGGCGCGGGCGCGGTCCCAGACGAGGGAGTCGAAGGGCGAGAGCAGCACGGTGGCGTGCCTGCCCTTGGGCGCCGACTCCAGCGCGCCGGGGTCGGCCCAGGCCCGCTGGGTCCATCCGGCGACCTCGACGGGCACGAGCCCGGTCGCCTCGATCACGCGGTCGACCTGGTCCTGCTTGATCCGGTAGTAGTCGGCCAGGTCGCCGCGGGTGGCCACGCCGAGGGCCCGCCCCGCGCGGGCGACGAGGGCGGTGAGGCAGGCGTCGTCGTCGAGGTCCAGCGCGAGAAGGTCGCCGGGGACGGCGCGTTCGGCGAGGTCGTACACGCGGCGCCAGCCGACCCGTTCGACGCAGACGACCTCGCCGATGTCCAGCAGCCACTCGATGCCGATCTTGTGGTCGCTCCAGTCCCACCAGTCGGCGCTCGCCTTGGCGCCGCCGAGCTCCTTGGTGGTGAGGGGGCCGTCCGCGCCCAGCCGTGCGCGGATCTCGTCGCAGACGCCCTCGGGCACCTTGTGCCACCGCCAGCCGCGGCGCACGTAGGCACGGCGCCGGAACGCGAACAGCGGCCAGTCGGCCATCGGCAGGATGGACGCGGCATGCGCCCAGTACTCGAACGTCCCACCCGCACGCGAACCGCCCGAGACCACCCCAGCGCCCCCAGCGCTCAAGCCATCAGAAACCGAACCGCCGGGAGCCTGACCGCCGGAGGCGGTATCGCCGGAGGCCGGGCCGTTGGGGGCTGGGCGGTCATCGGTCGGCCCGGGGGTCGGCGCGGGCTTCGCGGAGCGGCGCGTTCCAGGCCTGGTGGCGCGGCGCGCGCCCCAGTAGGCGGCCTCGATCCTGTCGCGGCCGACCGCGCCGAGGCGGGCGTAGGGCACCAGCTCGTGGGATCGGGCCAGGACCGAGATCGTGTCGAGCTGGACGGCGCCGAGCCGTTCCAGCATCGCCGGCACGCCCCCCTTGGGGCGCGCCCCCAGGAATCCCTGGGCGCGCAACTGGATCCGCCGTGCCTCGTCCGCGCTGAGTTCCACCACGTCGGCGATGCTACGACACAACACCGACAAAACCGGATTGCCGGTTGCCTCGACTCAGGTGATCTCGAGGAGTTTTTCGCGGACGGCGTAGACGACGGCTTCCATCCGGGAGTGGAGCTGGAGCTTCTCCAGGATGTTGCGCACGTGGTTCTTCACCGTGTTCTCGGAGATGAACAGCTCGCGCGCGATCTCGCGGTTGCCGAGGCCGCGGGCGACGAGGCGCAGGACCTCCATCTCGCGCTCGGTGAGGCGGGGCGCGGGGACCTGCTGGGTGCGCTCCTCGCTGCGCTTGGCCAGCGAGGCGAACTCGGTGATGAGCTTGGACGCCATCGACGGGCTGATCAGCGACTGGCCGCCGTGCACGGCGCGGACGGCCTGCGGGACCTCGTCGATCGAGATCTCCTTGAGCAGGTAGCCGCTGGCGCCGGCCTTGATCGCCTCGAAGAGGTCCTCCTCCTCGTCGCTGATGGTCAGCATGACGATCTTCGCGCTGGGCGCGGCGTCCTTGATCGCGGTGCAGGCCTCGATGCCGCTGCGGCGCGGCATCCGGATGTCCATGAGGACGACGTCCGGCAGCAGGTCGCCGGCCATCTCCACGGCCTGCTGGCCGTCGCCGCCCTCGCCGATGACCTCGATGTCGTCCTCGCCCTGCAGGACCATCTCCAGGCCGCGGCGGAACAGCGCGTGGTCGTCGACGATGAGCACGCCGATGGGGTCTGCCGCTCCGGTCGGCGCCTTCGCCTCCCGGCCGGCGGGGGCGGTGCCGGCGCCGGACTGGCGGGGTACCGCCGCGGCGTCGCGAGTCTCGGGCTTCTCGCTCACCAGAGTCGCGGCGTGGAGGAGACGCCGCTTCCCCCCTTCACTATTCAGCGATATGGAACTGCCGGAGGGTCGTTCTCCTACGGGTCGTCCTGGGAACCTACGGGGTCCGGGGACGAACCCGGGGGATTTCGGACCGGGGTGTCTCCCGGTTAACCGCCGCGCGCCCCGGGAGGTTCCCGGGACGCGCCGCGTCGCGGTCGGCCGGTGCGCCTTTTCAGATCATGACATGGTTCGGGCGGTGACGTGACGCGAGTACCGCATCACTCTTCGACAAGCCTGATGACTCCGTAGTCCCAGCCTCGCCTCCGGTAGACGACCGAGGGGTGCCCCGTGGACTTGTCGCGGTACAGGAAGAAGTCGTGGCCGACGAGCTCCATCTCGAAGAGGGCCTGTTCGATGCCCATCGGCTCGGCCTGGTGGAACTTCTCGCGGACGACGAGGGGGCCGTCGCCGTCCATGGGGATGGGGACGAGGTTCTCCTCCGGCGAGACCGCCACGGCCTCGGCCTCCGCGGCCGGTGCGGGCTGCTCGGCGGGCTCGGGCGCGACGGCGGGGAGTGCCTCGGGGAGCGTCTCCATCGTGGCGAGCTTGGCGCGGCCCTTGCCGCCGTGGTTCTTGGCGCCGTGCCCCTTGCGCCGCTCCGAGTCGCGGCGGAGCCGCGACTCCAGCTTGTCCAGCGCCAGATCGAGGGCTCCGTAGCGGTCGTCGGCGGCGGCCTCGGCCCGGATCACCGGGCCGCGGGAGCGGATCGTGAGCTCCACTCGCTCGCGCTGGTCGGCAAGGCGCGGGTTGCGTTCCTCTGAGACCTCCACGTCCACGCGGATGACCTTCTGGTCGAGCCGCTCGATCTTGGCGAGTTTGTTGTCGACGTGCCGACGGAACCTGTCGTTGACGTCGGTGTGCCGGCCCCTCACGGTGATGTTCACGTGGGACCCCCCTTCTCCCGGTTACGTTTCCTGCCCGTTCCGGGGCCCCTGACGGCCCCGTACGGGTACCAAAGGACGGTGGGTCGCACCCGCCCGGCCGACCTGGTCTTCGTCCCCACATCCGCCTGCTGAGGGGCTCGCGGCGCTCTCGCCACTACTGCCCTTCTCCCGGTTCGGGGGATGTCGGATCCCTCGACGGGGCAGGACTTACCTCTAAGGCGCACCGTGATCGGTCGACGAGAAGTCGCCTTACGTGGGCCGTTTCGCCTGCGCCTGGCATCGGCTAGCCGGATCGTCTGCCGTGCCCCTGACGGGCACTGCGATCCAACGCAACCACGGACCCGGGCGGGTGCCATGTCAGGAACGCTAACCCCTTACGCCACGAATGTCAGGGGGGTGCGGCGAGGAAAAACTCACTGACCGTCATCGTTGACTGCCTCAGCGGGGTCTACCGCCGCCCCCGCGAGGGGCCGTCACGGACACGAAACCCTTGTGTGCAAGCCGCTCACAGGCCCAGCGCCCGCCCAGGTCAGGTGGGACTGACTCCCCGGTGAGTTTCCGAAATCTCTGCTGCCCCATGTCCCAATGTGACTCGATTAACTTCACACTGTCCCCCTACACCACACAGGTCCGACAACTTTCACTACGCGGAGTCACCAGAGCCGGTGCCGGGGCGTCGCCGCGATGGTCGCCGCTCCGGCCACGTCAGCGCCGGCGGCCCGCAGGGCCCGCGCGGCCTCGGCGAGGGACGCGCCCGTCGTGACCACGTCGTCGACCAGGACGACGCTGCGCCCGGCGACCTCGGCACGCACCTCGATGGCCCCCGCGACGTTGGCGGCGCGTTCCCTGGCGGAGAGCCCGGCCTGGTCGGCGACCCGCCCCCGCTGCCGAAGGGCGCCGAGCGAGGTCACGGGGACACCGCTCGCGCGGAGCCGCTGAACCGCGACGTCCACCGTCCCCCGCAGGGGGTCGTGGCCGCGTCGACGCACGGCCCCGCGCCCCGACGGCACCCACACCACCAGCGGCGGGTCGGGGCCGGACGGGAGGGCCGCATACACGGACGTCGCCAGAGCCTCCCCCAGAGGGACGGCGAGGGCCGCACGTCCGCGCTCCTTGTAGGAGGCCAGGATCGTGCGGAGCGGCCCCTCATAGGCCGCCACGGTCCACGGAGGGGGCAGCCCGGCGGGCGCCTGCCCAGCGGGGCGCGCATCCGCCCGCAAGGGCCGTGCGCACGCGTCGCACAGCAGCCCGGGCCGATGCCCGCACCCGGCGCAGCATTGCGGAAGAAGCAGGTCGATCAGATCAGCGAGAACACCCATGCCCCCGACGATGCCGGACGCCCCCGCCTCCCGCCCCGGCTCCCCGAACTGTGGATAACTCTCCGTGATCAAGGAGGCCCCGAGCGATCGGCGGACCGCCCCGACGCTTCGGCGTGTCGCGGACGTCCCGGGGACGGGTCAGCCGGGGTAGGAGGGGTCCTTGGCGGGGGTGGGGCAGATCCAGGCGCTGTAGGAGTTGCTCGGGGAGCGCTGGCGGCAGACCTGGTCCTTCCCGGAGGAGCGGGTGCCGATGAGGATCGGGGCGCCTGGCGCGGCGGCGATCGTGCGGGGTTCGCCGAGGGAGCCGACGCCCAGGGACGTGATGGCGCTGCCGCTGATCGGCATCAGGAACGGCAGGGTCTGCGAGTCGCGCTTGGCGCGGCCGAGGACGGCGAGGGTGCCGTAGTCGCGCCAGGCGAGGTCGACGGCGTCCTGGAGCTCGGAGCTGACGGGCAGGAACGAGCCGACGTCCACGGCGCCGCCGGAAGACTGGACGATGCGCCCCACCTGGACCTGGGGGCGGCCGTCCACGCGGGCGATCACCGCCGCGCGGACGCCGTCGCGGGCCACGCGGAAGGCGAGGACCTCGCGGCCGCCCAGGCCCCAGTGGGCGGCGCGGACGGGCGGTTTGCCGCGCTTGCGCACCCAGAGCGAGGACTCGTCCTTCTTCGTCTCCACGACCCACAGGGTGCCGTCGTGGCTCCAGGTCGGCGCGGTGAAGCGGGCTCCGGGACGCGCGGTCAGCAGGAGGCGGGGCGCGGGCTGGCCGGTGACCGGGGCGGCGACCAGGACCTGGCTCTCGTCGGCGCTCAGACCGGCGAACTCCTGGTGGTCGGGGGCGACGGCGGGACGGGTGAGGCGGCCGGCGGCACCGGTCACGACGGGCTGGGCGCGGTCGCTCTCCAGGGTGCCGAGGAAGCCGGAGGGGCCGACGACGTAGGCGCTCTGCTGGACGCCCTCGGAGGGGACCTGGCCGTCGGGCGAGTTGCCCTCCCAGCCGTTCACGGGCTGCGTGGCGTCGGTCCCGTCGGGGGCGACGGTCCTCCCCTCGATCGACAGCCGCCACGACTTGATCTCCGAGAGCTGCCGCATCGTCCACGAGAGCTGCGCCGACATGCGCTCGACGTCGCCGCCGCGGGCCTGGCCCGTGAGGTCGACGGTCGCGACGTCCTTGTCGATCTGCACGGTGCGCCGGAGCCGCGTGCCCTCCGGGAAGGCGGTGTCGACCGCGCCGTTCAGCCAGGAGGTCGGGCCGGTCAGCAGGGCCTGGACGAGCTGGGTGGGCAGCGTCTGACGGTTCACGACGGGCAGGAAGATGCCGTTCGGGACGAGGGTGCGCCGGTCGGGCGCGAAGAAGTACAGGTTGACGGTGCGCATGGCGCGCTCGACGTCGTCCTTGGTGAGCAGCAGGCCGGCCTTGTCGTCGCCGGGGATGCCGGTGATGCGCCAGACGCCCTGCGGGGTGCGGGTGAGCTGGAAGGTGGCGTCGAGCGCCTTCGGGGAGGCGGTGTACTGGCCGTCGGCGGTGATCGTGCCGAGTTCCTCGCCGGTGACGCGGACGGTCGCCTGGTCGGCGGACGACTTGATCACGTGCGGGTCGGTGATGCGGCTCGCCAGCACGGTCACGAAGGGCCGCAGGCCGGGGTTCCAGGACGTCTGGCCGGACAGGTACTGCTTGGCGACCTTGTGGCCGTCGTCGAAGCTCGCGGACGCGGAGAGGAAGCCCGAGACGATCTGGGCGGGCCCCCACTCGGGGCGCGGCTTCACCGGGATCAGCCGGACGTAGGGGTCGTCGACGCGCTCGGCGCGCTCGGCGGGCTTGCCGGAGACGACCTGCCCGCCGCTCGGGACGTTCGCGCAGCCGGCGCCGCCCAGGACCAGGACGGCGGCGGCGAGCAGGCACGTGATCCGCCGGGTTCCCGCGCAGGGGCTCATTCGCCGGCCTCCAGCTCCGCGAACAGCGGGCGGGCGTCACCGGCTCCGGGCGGGACGAGCGGCAGCGGCGAGCCCCGCAGTTCGGCCCCGGCCACGCGCGGCAGCGAGAGGCGGAACTGGGAGCCCGCGCCGGGCTCTCCCCACGCCTGGAGCCAGCCGCCGTGCAGCTGCGCGTCCTCGCGGGAGATCGACAGGCCGAGCCCGGTGCCGCCGGTGGTGCGGGCGCGGGCCGGGTCGGCGCGCCAGAAGCGGTCGAAGACCATCTGCCCCTCCCCCGGTTTCAGCCCGACCCCGTGGTCGCGGACGGCGACGGCGACGGCGTCGCGGTCGGCGCCCACGGAGACGACGATGTCCTCGCCCTCGCCGTGCTCGACGGCGTTGACGAGGAGGTTGCGCGCGATGCGCTCGACGCGGCGGCGGTCGACCTCGGCCATGCAGGGCTCGCCCGGCAGCTGCAGGATGACCTTGCTGCCCTTGCGCTCGGCGAGGCCCTGGATGTCGCCGACGACGCGCAGGACGAGGTCGCGCATGTCGAGGGACTCGGCGTCGAGCGTCGCGGCGCCGGCGTCGTGGCGGCTGATCTCCAGCAGGTCGGCCAGGAGGGACTCGAACCGCTCCAGCTGGCTCTGCAAAAGCTCCGCGGACCGCCCGACGGACGGGTCGGCGAAGCCGTCGCGGTTCTCGTAGAGCATGTCCGCGGCGATCCGGATCGTGGTCAGCGGGGTGCGCAGCTCGTGGGAGACGTCGGAGACGAACTGGCGCTGCACCTGCGACAGGTCCTCCAGCTCGCCGATCTTCTCCTGGAGGTTGGCGGCCATGTCGTTGAAGGAGCGGGCGAGCCGGGCCAGGTCGTCCTCGCCCCGGACCCGCATGCGCTCTTCGAGGCGTCCGGCGGCGAGCCTCTGCGCGCCCTGGGCCGCGAGCCGGACCGGGATGACGACCTGCCGCGTGACCAGGGACGCGATCGCGGCCAGCAGCAGCACCAGGACGATGCCCACTCCGGCCAGGGAGCGGCTGACGTTGGTGAGGGTCTGCTGCTCCTGCGTCAGCGGGAACAGGTAGTACAGCTCGAACTGGCCGGTCTTGCCGCCGACGATGAGGCCGCGCTCGTCCGAACGGTCTCCGATGTAGGAGAGCTTGCCGTAGGTGTAGGCGCGGGACCCGGCGGGCGCGTTCTTCAGCTCCTCGCGGAGCCGCTTGGGGACGCTCTCCTGCCGCAGTTCGTTGGTGGTGTACCCGTCGAAGTACTGCTCGGTCGTGTCGCGGATGTAGACCTCGTAGAGCCCCGATGGCCCGCTGCGGGCCTTGAGCCGGTCGATCGTCGAGTTCAGCCTGCTGCCGTCCCCCGTGGAGTTGCCCAGGTCGCGCTGGACCTGCGCGAGGCCGTCGTCCAGCTGGAGGCGGGCCGCCTTGACCTTGCCGTCCATCAGCGCGGACGACACCTGCTGCATGAGGAACGCGCCGAGGATCGCCACCACGATCGCCGAGATGAACAGGGTGGACGTGACGACGCGGACCTGGATCGACCGGCGCCAGCGCAGGTAGCCGGTGCGCGCGGCGCCCTGCAGGACGCGCCGGACCGCGCCCAGCCCGCGCCGGACGAACCGCTTCGCCCTCCTCATGTCGACGTTCATGGGAGGTCCGCGAGGCGGCGCGGCGGTCCGGCGGGGCGCTGGTCGGTCATCGGCGTGTCAACGGGCTGCGGGACGCCGTCAGGCCGGGCCGGCCTTGTAGCCGACCCCGCGCACGGTGACGACGATCTCCGGCCGTTCCGGATCCTTCTCGATCTTGGCGCGGAGCCGCTGGACGTGCACGTTCACCAGCCGCGTGTCGGCGGCGTGCCGGTAGCCCCAGACCTGCTCCAGCAGCACCTCGCGGGTGAAGACCTGGCGGGGCTTGCGGGCGAGGGCGACGAGCAGGTCGAACTCCAGCGGCGTGAGCGGGATGTGCCGGTCGCCGCGCTTGACCGAGTGGCCGGCGACGTCGATGGTGATGTCGCCGATCTGCAGGGTCTCGGGCGCCGGCTCGTCGGTGCGGCGCAGGCGGGCGCGCACGCGCGCGACCAGCTCCTTGGGCTTGAACGGCTTGACGATGTAGTCGTCGGCGCCCGACTCCAGGCCGAGGACGACGTCCACGGTGTCGCTCTTGGCGGTCAGCATGACGATCGGCACGCCGGACTCGGCGCGGATCTGCCGGCACACGTCGATGCCGTCGGCTCCCGGCAGCATCAGGTCGAGCAGCACGAGGTCGGGCCGGGTCTCCCGGAACGCCTCGAGCGCCTTGTCGCCGTCGTGGACGAACGACGGCTCGAAGCCCTCGCCCCTCAGCACGATGCCGAGCATCTCGGCGAGCGCGAGATCGTCGTCGACGACCAGTACACGTCCTCTCATGGCCCTCATCGTCACAAGTCGGGGTTCGGTGGAGTGGGGCGCGATGCTCCGGCGCCACCTCGCCAGGGAGAGTTATGCCTTGGCGTGCAAGGTTACCCGCGTTTGCGTCGTACGGCGCTCCCCCGCATCGTCCGGGCGGCCCGCCATGGTAGGCGCGACTCCGGGAACGGGCGCAAGATTCACACCGCGCCCGTGACAGGATGACCTGACCGGCGGCCACGTAACGGCCCGGAACGGGCCAGATCGGACGCGCCGCCGACCCGCCGGAGAGCGCAGGGGAGACGGGATGCCGGGACCGGACGGCTGGGACGACGGCGCCGACGCCACCGATGTGGCGCGGGGCGTCCCGTTCCGTCCCATGTCCATCTCGGAGATGCTGGACGGGGCGATCGCCGGGATCCGGCGCAGGCCGCGCGCCACGCTGGGCCTGTCGGTGGCGGTCAGCACGGTGATCCAGGTGACGAGCTCGGTCGCCGCCTACTTCTTCATCGGCGACGAGGCCCGCGACGAGGTGACCCCGGACGTGCTGATGGAGTCGCTGGGGGCCCAGCTGACCCTGACGCTGCTGGGGCTGGTGCTGTCGGCGTTCGGGATCCTGCTGCTGGCGGGGCTGGTGGCGCCGATCCTGGGACGCGAGCTCGTGGGCATGCCGATCGGGCCGGGGCAGGCGTGGCGGGACGCCCGCCCGCGCCTCGGACGGCTGGTCGGCACCGCGGCGGCGGTCATGGGCGTCTCGCTGGGCGCGCTGGCCCTGCCGGTCGTGCCGTTCTTCCTCCTGATCGCCGGGGAGCGCCCGGCGTTCGCGGTGCTCGCGGGGTTCTTCGGTTTCCCCGTCGGCATCGGGCTGATGGTGTGGCTGTACATCCTGTTCGTCCAGGCGGTCCCGGCGGTCGTCCTGGAGCGGCAGACCGTCGGCGGCGCGCTGCGCCGCGCGACGACCCTCTCCAAGGGGCGCTGGTTCCGGACGTGCGGGACGCTCCTGCTGGCCCTGCTCGTGACCGTGTTCATGGGCTTCTTCGCATTGCGGATCCCGTTCCTGTTCGCACAGTTGATCTTCTTTGAGGACTCCTCCGGCAGCGGGCCGACGATGGGCGCGCTCGCGGTGGACACCGTGGGGCGGATCGTGAGCTGGTCCGTGGTGATGCCGTTCGACGCGGGTGTGATCGCGCTGCTCTACATGGACCGGCGGATGCGCCGGGAGGGCTTCGACCTGGACCTGCGCACCCGGGGGCGGTCGGCCGCCGCCGTCGCCGGGGAGCGGGCGGCCGCGGGAGAGCGGGACGCCGCCGAGCAGGACGAGGGGTTCATCGACCTGTGGCGGACGGGCCCGGCGCACGCCGGCCCGGCGCAGGCGCGTCCGTGGACGGGAGCGGGCACGTGATCCTGGATCCGATCGGCCGCGACGAGGCCCGCGAGATGGCCCGCCGCGAGCTGGAGAAGCAGGTCTACCAGCGCGACAAGCCGTCCTGGCTGGAGCGGGCCTGGGACGACTTCGCCGAGTGGCTGCGCCATCTGTTCGAGAAGGCGCCCGCCCCGGAGTCGCAGGGCAGCGGCGGCGGGTGGACGTCCATCGCCATCGTCGTCGTGATCGTTCTGGTCGCGGTCGCGCTGGTCGTGTGGCTGATGTGGGGGCGCCGCAACCCGCGCTCCCGCAAGGACCCGCTGCTGGAGGACGTGCCGTCCACCGCGCTCGACCACCGGCAGGCGGCGGAGCGGCACGCGGAGGCCGGGCAGTGGGCCGAGGCGATCCGCGAACGGCTGCGCGCCATCGCCCGCGACCTCGAGGAGCGCGCGGTGCTGTCGGCGCGGCCGGGCCGGACCGCCGACGAGCTGGCGGCCGAGGCGGGCGAGGCGGTGCCCGCGCTGGCCGGGGAACTGGCCGCGGGCGTGCAGATCTTCGACGACGTCTGGTACGGGGACCGGCCGGGCACTCCCGAGGGATACGCGCGGATGAAGGAGCTGGACGAGCGGCTGCGCGCGGCGCGGCCGAAACCGCTGGAGTCCGACGACCTCACCCTGGCCGGAACCGGCGACGAAGGGGGGCCGCGGTGGTGACGGCCTCCCCGCCGCGCGGCGCCCGGCCCGCCGCGGAGGCGTCCGCCCGGCAGGTCGCGGGGCGCCGCTGGCGGTCGGCGCGCGGCGTCGTCGCGACGGTCGTCGCGATGATCGTGGTCGCGGTGGTGCTGGCCGCGCTGCGCCCCTCCGCGTCGGCCGAGGCGCTCGATCCGGAGTCGCCCAAGCAGGACGGCAGCCGGGCGCTCGCGGAGATCCTCCGGCAGCACGGCACGCCGGTGACGGTGGCCCGGAACACCGGCGACGCCCTGAGCGCGGCCGGACCGGGCACGGTCCTCGTGGTGACCCGCACGGAGCGGCTCACCGAGGAGGACCTGGAACGGCTGAGCGGCGTCCCGGCCGACGTGCTGCTCGTCCGGCCGACGTCGTTCGCGCTGGACGCGTTCGCCCCGCAGGTGCGCAGGCGGGGCCCGTCGACGCAGGAGGTCGCCGGGCCGGGCTGCGACCTGCCCGTGGCGTCCCTCGCGGGGCCGGTCGACTTCCACGAGTCGGAGACCTACGAGGTCGCGGGCACGGGCACCGCCTGCTACCGGACCGACTACGGCGACGCGAGGCTCGTCCAGGTCGGCACCGGCGCGCACACCGTGACGGTGCTCGGCTCGGCCGCGCCGCTGACGAACCGGCGGCTCACCGAGGAGGGCAACGCCGCCCTGGCCATGAACCTCGCCGGTGCGGGCACGTCGGCGGTCTGGCTCGCCCCGGACCTGCCGAAGGCGGGCTCCGGCGCGGGGCAGCGGTCGCTCGGCGACCTGCTGCCGTTCGGCGTGAAGCTGCTCATCCTCCAGCTGCTCGTCGCGGTGCTGCTGGTGGCCCTGTGGCGGGCCCGCCGCCTCGGCCCGGTCGTGGCGGAGGCGCTGCCCGTCGTCGTCCGGTCCGCCGAGACGGTCGAGGGCCTCGCCCGCCTGTACCGCGCGGGCCGCGCGCGCGACCGGGCCTCGGACGCGCTGCGCTCCGGCGCCCGCGAACGCCTCGTGCCGCTGCTCGGGCTCCCCCGCAGCAGCGCGCAGGATCCCTCCGCCGCGCAGGAGATCGTCACGGCGGTCGCCCGCCGCACGGCGTACGAGGAGACGTACGTCGGAGCGGCCCTGTACGGTCCTGAACCCTTGGACGACGCCGGGCTGATCGCCCTCACCGACGTCCTCGACGACCTGGAAAGGCAGGTACGCCAGTCTTGAACCCCCCTGTAGAGCTCGGGAAGGACGACGTGCCCGGCGGCGCCCCCGGCGGCGCGGGGCCGGGTACGATCTCCGAGGACGCCCGGCGCCAGGCCGAGACGGCCCGCGCGGCGCTCGCGGCCCTGCGCGGTGAGGTCGCCAAGACGGTCGTCGGCCAGGACTCCGTGGTGACCGGGCTGGTGATCGCGCTGCTCTGCCGCGGCCACGTGCTGCTGGAGGGCGTCCCCGGCACGGCCAAGACGCTGCTCATCAAGACGCTGTCGCGGGCCCTCGACCTGGACTTCAAGCGCGTCCAGTTCACCCCCGACCTGATGCCCGGCGACGTGACCGGCTCGCTGGTGTACGACAACCGGACGGCGGAGTTCGATTTCCGCGAGGGCCCGGTCTTCACCAACCTCCTGCTCGCCGACGAGATCAACCGGACGCCGCCCAAGACGCAGGCCTCCCTGCTGGAGGCCATGGAGGAGCGCCAGGTCTCGGTGGAGGGCACCGCGCGCCCCCTGCCCGACCCGTTCGTGGTGTGCGCGACGCAGAACCCGATCGAGTACGAGGGGACCTATCCCCTGCCCGAGGCCCAGCTCGACCGGTTCCTGGTCAAGCTGTCGGTGCCCGTCCCCACGCGGGACGAGGAGATCTCCATGCTCCAGCGGCACGCCGCCGGGTTCGACCCCCGCGACCTGTCCGAGGTGAAGCCGGTCGCCGGGGCGGCCGAGCTGGCCGCCGGGCAGGCCGCCGTCAGGACCGTGCACCTCGACCCCAAGGTCGCCGCCTACGTCGTGGACCTGTGCAGGGCCACCCGGCAGTCCCCGTCCCTGCAGCTCGGCGTGTCGCCGCGCGGTGCGACGGCGCTGCTGGCCACGTCCCGCGCCTGGGCGTGGCTGTCGGGCCGCGACTACGTCACGCCGGACGACGTGAAGGCGCTGGCCAGGCCCACGCTGCGGCACCGCGTCCAGCTGCGTCCCGAGGCCGAGCTGGAGGGCGCGACCGCCGACGGCGTGCTGGAGGGCATCCTCGCCCACGTCCCCGCCCCGCGCTGATGGCGCTGACCGGGCGTCTCGGGCTGCTGGCCCTCCTCGGCGCGATCGTCCCGCTGCTCGCGCCGAGCTGGTGGACGCTCTTCGCGGTGTGGGGCGTCCTGCTCCTCGGCGTCGCCGCCGACCTCGCCCTGGCCGGGAACGTGCGGGCCCTGCGCTTCCACCGCGCCGGCGACACCAACGTGCGCCTCGGCGAGACGGCCCAGGTGGCGCTGATCGTGGAGAACCTCGGCCGGCGGCGCCTCAAGGCCCGGCTGCGGGACGTGTGGCCGCCCAGCGCGGGCGCCACGCCCCGCATGGTGAAGGTGGACGTGCCCGCCGGGGAGCGGCGCCGCGTCGAGATGACCCTGACGCCCACCCGCCGCGGCGACCGGAAGGCCGTCACCGTCGTCGTCCGCTCTGTGGGGCCGCTCGGGCTCGCCGCGCGGCAGCTCTCGCGCCCCGCGCCCTGGACCGTCCGGGCGCTGCCCGCGTTCCCGTCCCGCCGCCACCTGCCCGCCAAGCTCGCCAGGCTGCGGGAGCTGACGGGCGCGCACGTCGCGCTGATCCGCGGACAGGGCACCGAGTTCGACTCCCTGCGCGAGTACGTGGACGGCGACGACGTCCGGTCCATCGACTGGCGCGCCACGGCGCGGCGCGGCGACGTGGTCGTGCGGACCTGGCGCCCCGAACGCGACCGCCGCATCTACCTCGTCCTCGACACGGGCCGCACGTCCGCGGGCCGCGTCGGCGACATCCCCCGGCTCGACTGCTCGATGGACGCGGCGCTGCTGCTCGGCGCCCTGGCGTCCCGCGCGGGCGACCGCGTCGACCTGCTCGCCTACGACCGCCGCGTCCGCGCCCGCGTCGAGGGCGCGTCCCGCACCGACCTGCTGCCCGCGATGGTGCACGCCCTCGCGCCGCTGGACCCGGAGCTGCTCGAATGCGACGCCGCCGGCATGGTGTCGACGCTGATGGCGCGCGTCCGGCAGCGGTGCCTCGTCGTGCTGCTCACCGACCTGAACACCGCCGCGATCGAGGAGGGGCTGCTGCCCCTGCTGCCGCAGCTCACCGCCCGGCACCTCGTCATGATCGCCGCGGTGTCGGACCCGCGCGTCGCGGAGATGGCGGAGTCCCGCGGCGACCTGGCGTCGGTCTACGACGCCGCCGCCGCCGAACGGTCGAGAGCCGAACGCCGCCGCCTGACGGCCGAACTGAGAGGCCACGGCGTAGAGGTGGTGGACGCCCCACCGGCGGAAATAGCCCCCGCCCTAGCCGACGCCTACCTAGCTCTAAAAGCCCAAGGCCGCTTGTAGGAACCCCAGCCTCACCGCGACCACGCAACAACCCCAAAAACTCGCGATCGTGTCCGAAGGCAGATTCGAGCGAAGCAAGAATCTGATCGCGAAGCGAGCCGCCAGGCGAGTCGAAGCGATGCGAGCGATCGCCCGCGTTTCTCGACGATGGAGGGCCTTCAAGGCCCGAAGGAGGAGAGAAATGCTAAGCAGACACCGGTACCAGGTCTGGGTGGAGGTCTGAGTCGCCGGTTTCGCCTTGGCGGACGGCTCGGCGGCCCAGGACGATCACGTAGGCGAGGAACGCGGTCTCGGCGATGACGCCGATCGTGATGCGCAGCCAGGTGATGTGGACCCAGCCGGTCACGAAGCCCTCGATGAGGCCGGACACGAGCAGGACCGCGACGAGGCCGAGGGCGATGCTGACGGCGGCGCGGCCCTCCTCGGCGAGGGCCTGGCCGCGGCGGCGCGGGCCGGGATCGACGATCGTCCAGCCGAGCTTGAGGCCCCCGGCACAGGCCAGGTAGACGGCGGTGAGCTCCAGCAGGCCGTGCGGGAGGATCAGCCCGAAGAACACGCCGCCCTTGCCGTAGGCGAACATCAGGCCGCCGCTGATCCCGAGGTTGACCTGGTTCATCAGCAGGACGTACACGGTCGGGATGCCTAGGAGGATCCCGAAGATGAGCGCGGTCGCCGACACCCAGGCGTTGTTGACCCACACCTGGAATGCGAACGAGGACGCCGAGTGCTCGGTGTAGTAGTTCGCGAAGTCGTGCTCGACGAGTTCGCGGATCTCGTCAGGCGTCCCGATGGTCGCCTGGACCTCCGGGCTGTGCACGACCCAGATCGCTAGGGCGAGCGACAGCAGGTTGCCGAGGATGGCGCTGCCGAGCCACCACCACCGCATCCGGTACGCGGCCGCGGGGAACGACACCGTCGCGAAGCGGGTGACGTCGCGCCAGAGGGGCGCCTGCGCGCCGCCCACCGCGGCTCTGCCGCGCGCCACGAGCGACGACAGCCGTCCCACGAGCTGGGGGTCGGGCGAGCTGGACCGGACGACCGACAGGTGCGTCGCCGTGCGCTGGTAGAGATCGACCAGTTCGTCGGCTTCCGCGCCGGTCAGCCTGCGGCCGCGGTTGATGAGCCGTTCGAGGCGCAGCCATTCGGCGTTGTGCGCGGCCACGTAGGCGTCGACGTCCACCCGGCGAGACTAACGCCTCGGTCCGCCGAACCGGCACAATGGTCAGTCCGCCCGCATCGGAGGACAGGACATGGCCGATCTCGTCACCGGCGAGGCCGTCGCGCTCGACATCCGGGTCGCGCGGCTGGCCAGCCGTGCCTGCGCCGTCCTCCTCGACCTGCTCTTCCAGGCGGTGCTGCTGAACATCGTCGTCTACGTCACGGCGATGACCTCGCTGGTGGCCGACGACGCCTGGACGGTCGGGCTGACGCTGCTCGCCGTCGTCGCCGTGATCGTCGGGTATCCGTGCGCGTTCGAGACGCTGTCGCGAGGGCGGACGCTGGGCAAGATGGCCGTCGGGCTCCGCGTCGTCGGCGACGACGGCGGGCCGGTCCGGTTCCGGCAGGCGCTGGTGCGGGCGCTCGCCGGGTTCATCGAGTTCTGGCTGTTCTACGGCTCGCCGGCGCTGATCACGTCGTTCTGCAACCGGCGCGGCAAGCGGCTCGGCGACCTGTTCGCCGGGACGATCGTCATCCAGGAGCGGGTGCCCGCTTCGGCGCTGCTGGGTCCCGTCGCGGTGATGCCGCCGCAGCTCGCCTGGTGGGCGCGGAACCTGGAGCTGTCGCTGCTGTCGGACGAGCTGGCGATGACGGCCCGCCAGTACCTGTCGCGGTTCTGGGAGCTGCTGCCGGAGGTCCGTGACTCGCTGGGGCAGCGGATCGCCTCGCAGGTCGTGGCGGTGGTGAGTCCGCCACCGCCGCCGGGGGTGCGGCCCGAGATCCTGCTGTCGGCCGTCCTCGCGGAGCGCCGCCATCGGGAGGAGCTGCGGCTCGCCGAGCGCCGGGCGCGCCGGATGCGCCGTTTCGGCCTTCCCGCCTGGGGCGCCGCGCCCGCGCCCGTCCCGGCGATGGCGGTGGCGGGGCCCGCGCCGTACGGCCCGCCGCGGCAGGGGCCTCCCGCGCCGCCGCCGTTCAGCGCTCCCCAGCCCGGGCAGCCGCGGTTCCTCCCGCCCAACGAGTACGGCGCCGGGCCGTACCAGAACGTCCTGAACCCGCCCCGGCCGCCGGTGCCGTATCCGGCGGGGCCCGCGGGCGGTCCGCCGCCGCAGGGCCCGTATCAGGGCTACTGACAAGATTGTCAATAACGGCCGCGGCTCCTAGAATCCGAAGAAATTTCAGGTTCAGGAGGCGGCATGCGCGTCCGTACTGCCCTCGGCCGGGTCGCCCTCGCGGCGCTCACGGTGACTTCACCGGCCCTGACCGCGGCGCCCGCCCGCGCACAGACGGTGCCCCTTCCCGCCATCACCGACGACCAGGGCAGGACGCTCCTCCTGCACGGCCTCAACACCGCGGGCAGCGCCAAAGGTCCGGACGGGTTGCCGTGGGTGAAGCGTGAGGACGTCGTCCGGGAGGCCCGCGAGCTGGGCACGAACTCCGTCCGGTACCTGGTGCAGTGGAAGAACGTCGAGCCGGAGCCAGGCCGCTACGACGACGCCTACTTGGACGATGTCGCCGAACGTGTCGCCTGGTACGGCGAGCAGGGCATGCACGTCATCCTCGACATGCACCAGGACATCTACGGTCCGGCCGCGTGCGAGGGCTCCGGTAACGGCGCCCCTGCCTGGGCCACCTTCACCGACGGGCTGCCCTGCACACCGCAGGACCCGTGGGTGCTGACGTATCTCCAGCCCGGAATCCTGCGCGCCTACGACAACTTCTGGAACAACACCGGCAAGCACCCGGAACTGGTGCAGCGCTACACCGCGATGTGGCAGCACGTCGCGCGACGCTTCTCCCGCGTCCCTGCCGTCCTGGGCTACGACCTGATGAACGAGCCCTTCGGCGGGACGCGCCAGTTCGGCTTCTTCGAGGGCCCGATCCTCACGCCCTTCTACCAGGGCATCGTCAACGCGATCCGCAAGGTGGACGGCGACAACTGGGTGTTCGTCGAACCTCAGGCGCTCGGCCCGAACGAGGGCGCGGAAACGTCCCTGGGCGCCGTTCGGGACCCGCGCCCCAGTGGGCCCCGGATCGTCCTGGCACCGCACTTCTATCCGGGTGGGGTCGACCTGGGCGGCTCCTATGACGGCGTGGCGAAGATGCTCGTCCAGGCTCAGTTCACGCTCTGGAAGCGGAACATGCCCGCCGCCGCGCGGCGCCTGAACGCGCCGATGTGGCTGGGCGAGGTCGGCGGCATGGGACAGGACGCTCCAGGCGCCGCAGACTTCACCGGCGACTGGCTCACCATGGCGGACGAACTCGGCATCGGCTGGGCGTACTGGTCGAACGACCCGGGCTCGTCCGGAATCATCGACGGGAAGGGCAAGCCGACCCTCTTCGCGAAACTGCTCGCCCGGCCCTACCCGCGCGCGGTCGCCGGCTCGCTCACCAGCGTCACCCACACGTCCGGGACGCTCACCGTGACCTGGCGCAACAAGCCCGGCGTGGCAGGCCCCACGGAAATCTGGTTCCCCTCCGTCCCGAAGGTCACCTCGACCGACCGGGACGGGACGTGGCGGACGTCCTGGGACGCGACCCGCCACGTCCTGTCGGTGTGGGCCGACCCTGGAACGCCGTCCCACACCGTCACGGTGAAGCCCTAGCCCGGCAGCGAGCGCAGCTTCTCGGTCAGCGTCGGGCGCAGCTTCTTCAGGCACAGCACCGGCCGGAAGGCGCCCTCGCTGGTCATGTAGTTGGTGGCCTCGGCCGGGCACTCCTTGGTGGTGGCGACCCTGCCGACGACCTTCGCGATGGCCTCGCTGGACTCGCACTGGGCCTTGCCCAGGTCACCGACGTTGAACGAGGGGTCCTCGATGCAGTCGCCCGGGGACAGCACGCCGCCGCCCGGGCCCAGGCACAGCACCGGGTTCGCCGCGTTCCCGCCGCCGAAGGACCGCAGCTTCATCGTCTCCAGCGTCTTGGCCGGGCACGCGTTCTCCGCGCCGACGCGCGCGATCACCTTGCCGTACCAGTCCGGCTTGGAGCACGGCTGCTCCTTGCCGAAGCCGATGGAACCGCTGCTCACACAGTCGCCCGCCGAGAGGAACGCCCCGCCCGCGCCCGGGTCGCCCGGGTGGGAGCCCTTGAGGTTGCGCACGCAGGCCTCGTAGTAGGTCTTGTCTTCCTTCTTCTCACGAACGTTCGTGAAGCCGTCCGTGCCGCTCGGGCAGTCGGGCTCGGCACGCGAACCGAACTGGAAGGCCGACGCCTCCTTCTTGCCGACGACCTTCACCACCTTGGCCTTCGCCTTGGCGTCGTCGCAGCTCACCCGGAGGCTCGGCGGGATCCTTTTGCCGTCGTCCATCCCGAACCCGGTGTCGACGCACTGCTCGGCCTTCACCGGGCCGGTCGGCGCGCCCGCCCCGTTGAGCGCCAGGAAGGCCACGCCCGCGAGCACGACCACGCCCGCCACGGCCACGGCCACCCACACGATCGGCGAGGGACGCTTCGCCGGCGGCGGGCCCGGCGGTCCGGCGGGCGGGAACGGTCCACTCATCGGCGGGCCGGGCATCGGCGGGCCGGGCATCGGCGGCCGCCCCTGCCCGTGCCCCTGGCCCTGGCCTTGCCCCTCCGGAACCTGCCCGTACACGACACAACCCCCCACACCTGATCTTGTCGGACGAGTACGAGAAGATACCGCACGCCAGGTCAGGGCAGGTTCGGCGGGGATTCCAGGGCGGTGAGCTCGATGCCGGGCGCGGCCAGCACGACGTCCCCCGCCAGGTGCACCGACTCGACCTCGCCCGTGGACAGGTCGGTCACCTCGTACTCCGTCACCGTCAGCGGCCCGGTGTCCGTCTCGTGGACGGACGTCCCCGCCAGCCGCCAGCGCCACAGGGCCGTCAGCGCCGACAGCGACGTCCCGCTCAACCGGACGAGACGGACATCGCTCTGCGCGCCCTCGTCCAGTTCCAGGGAACGGGCGACGGCGACCAGGAACCCCGGCGAGTCGTGAAGGAAGCCCGACGCCCGCTCACTGTGCTCGGTGCCCGTCTCACCGGCCGCGCGCACCCAGGCCAGTTCCTGGCCGGTCACGCCGCCGCGCACCCACCAGCCGGGCGTGACGACCTCGACGCGGATCTGGCGCCAGCGCGCGTCCACGACGAGGTCGACGCGGACGCCGTCGGGGCGCGTGGAGGTGTACCGCCACCCGCCGGGCCCCGGTGCGCACTGGAAGCGCTCCTCAAGCCCGTCGTCGAGGTGCAGGTACGTTCCGGCGGGCACGGCTCAGGATCCGATGCGCCAGGAGTGCAGGTAGTCCTCCTGGTCCGGGGTCAGCAGGTCGATGGAGACCGACATCGAGGCCAGCTTGAGCCGCGCGACCTCCGTGTCGATCTCCTTCGGCACGTCGTGGACGGCCGGAGACAGCGACGCGTGGGATGCGGCCAGCCACGCGCACGTAAGGGCCTGGTCGGCGAACGACATGTCCATCACGGCCGCGGGATGCCCCTCCGCGGCGGCCAGATTGACGAGACGGCCCTCCGCGAGCAGCACCAGGCGCCGCCCATCGGCCAGCACGTACTCGTCCGTCTGCGGCCGGATCCCGTGATGCACCTCCACGGCCATGTCGCTGAGGGCCCGCACGTCGATCTCGACGTCGAAGTGCCCGGAATTCGCGAGGATGGCCCCGTCCTTCATCACGGCGAGGTGGTCGGCGTTCACCACGTCGCGGTTCCCGGTGACCGTGATGAAGACGTCGCCTTGCACGGCGGCCTCCGCCATGGGCAGGACGGCGAAACCCTGCATGGTCGCGTCCAGCGCCTTCACCGGGTCGATCTCGGTGACGACGACGCGGGCGCCGAGGCCCCGCGCCCGCTCGGCCAGGCCGCGCCCGCAGTAACCGAACCCCGCGATCACCACGGTCTTGCCGGCCAGCAGCGTGTTGGTCGCGCGCACGATCCCGTCGAGCGTCGACTGGCCCGTCCCGTACCGGTTGTCGAACATGTGCTTGGTGTCGGTGTCGTTCACCGCGACCACGGGGAACTTCAGCGCGCCCTCGCGGGCCATCTGGTGCAGCCGGATGACGCCCGTCGTCGTCTGCTCGCACCCCGCCTTCACGGTGCCGAGCAGATCCGTCCGGTCGGTGTGCAGGGTGTTGACCAGGTCGCACCCATCGTCCAGGACGAAGTCGGGCCCGGTCTCCAGGGCCTGGTGGATGTGCGCGTAGTACCCCTCGCGGTCGGTGCCCGCGCGCGCGAACACCTCGGCCCCGTACTCCTCCACGAGCGCCGCGGCGGTGTCGTCCTGCGTGGACAGCGGGTTGGACGCCGCCAGCGCCACGCTCGCACCGCCCGCCTGAAGGGTGCGGATGAGCCCGGCGGTCTCGGTCGTGATGTGCATGCACGCCGCGACCTTCAACCCGTCCAGCGGCCGCTCGGCAGCGAACCGCTCCCGGATCTGCCGCAGCACCGGCATGCTCCGATCGGCCCACTCGATCCGCTTGACGCCCTCATACGCCAACGACCGATCCGCGATATCGCTCATCCCCACACCCTTACGAAGTAACTGCCGGACGGGAGAACCCCCCGTCCGGCAGTCCCAGAACACTCCCACTCCCCGGCCCAGCCGTGCCACGGCGACCTCGGCCACCACAGCAACCCCGCGACCACCTGAGGGGCCGCGATCGCGTCCGAAGGCAGATTCAAGCGAAGCAAGAATCTGATCGCGAAGCGAGCCGCCAGGCGAGCCGGAGCGATGCCAGCGATCGCCCGCGTTTATCGACGATGGAGGGCCGCCAGGCCCGAAGGAGGAGAAAAACGCAATTAATAACGGTAGTGGTCGGGCTTGTAGGGGCCCTCGACGTGGACGCCGATGTAGGACGCCTGCTCCTTGGTGAGCTCGGTGAGCTTGACGCCGAGGGCGTCGAGGTGGAGGCGGGCGACCTTCTCGTCCAGGTGCTTGGGCAGGACGTAGACGCCGATCGGGTACTCGTCGGTCTTGGTGAACAGCTCGATCTGCGCGATGACCTGGTTCGTGAAGGAGTTGGACATCACGAAGGACGGGTGGCCGGTGGCGCAGCCGAGGTTCATCAGGCGGCCCTCGGCGAGGACGAGGATGGAGTGGCCGTCGGGGAAGCGCCACTCGTGCACCTGCGGCTTGATCTCGATCTTCTCGATGCCCGGGGTCTTCGCGAGGCCGGCCATGTCGATCTCGTTGTCGAAGTGCCCGATGTTGGACACGATCGCCTGGTGCTTCATCCGGGCCATGTGCTCGGCCGTGATGATGTTGAAGTTGCCGGTGGTGGTGACGAAGATGTCGGCGCGGTCGACGACGTCCTCCAGGGTGGTGACCTGGAAGCCGTCCATCGCGGCCTGCAGCGCGCAGATGGGGTCGATCTCGGTGACGATGACGCGGGCGCCCTGGCCGCGCAGCGCGTCGGCGCAGCCCTTGCCCACGTCGCCGTAGCCGCAGACGACGGCGACCTTGCCGCCGATCAGCACGTCGGTGGCGCGGTTGAGGCCGTCGATGACGGAGTGGCGGCAGCCGTACTTGTTGTCGAACTTCGACTTGGTGACCGAGTCGTTGACGTTGATCGCCGGGAACGCGAGGGTGCCGGCCTTCGCCATCTCGTAGAGGCGGTGGACGCCGGTGGTGGTCTCCTCGGTGACGCCCTTGATCGCGGCGGCGGCCTCGGTCCAGCGGCCGGGGGTCTCGGCGATCGTGCGGCGCAGGGTGTCGAGGATGATGCCCCACTCCTCGGGGTCGTCCTCGGTGGCGGTCGGCACGGCGCCCGCCTTCTCGTACTCGGCGCCCTTGTGGACGAGGAGCGTCGCGTCGCCGCCGTCGTCCAGGATCATGTTGGGGCCGGTGCCGTCCGGCCACCGCAGGGCCTGGTCGGTGCACCACCAGTACTCTTCGAGCGTCTCGCCCTTCCACGCGAACACCGGGACGCCCTTCGGGTCGTCGACGGTGCCGTCCCTGCCGACGACGATCGCGGCGGCGGCGTGGTCCTGGGTGGAGAAGATGTTGCAGGACACCCAGCGGACGTCGGCGCCGAGATCGACCAGCGTCTCGATCAGCACGGCCGTCTGGATCGTCATGTGCAGCGAGCCCATGATCTTGGCGCCGCGCAGCGGCTTGGCGGCGGAGTACTCCTCGCGCACCGCCATCAGGCCCGGCATCTCGTGCTCGGCGAGCCGGATCTCCCGGCGCCCGAAGTCGGCCAGCGACAGGTCGGCGACCTTGTAGTCCATGCTTTCGTTGCTCCCTTGGTCATGTGCGCGCCGTCGGGTACGCGAGGTCGTGACGGGCGAGTGCACGGCCGCGTCAACGGGGGCGAGTCTACGGGCGGTGCGTACCCCAAGGCACGGCCGGGGAGGACTTTCTGACACTGATTTGTCAGAATTACCGCCATGCGTATCACGGAGGCCGCCCGGCGGCTCGGCACCTCGCCCCGGATGCTCCGCTACCGGGAGGCCCTCGGGCTGCTGCCCGTCACCCGCGAGGCCGCCCTCAGCAGGCGCGGCGGCGGCCACCGCCGGTTCGGGGACGCCGAACTGCGCGCGGTGGCGCTGGCCCTGGCCCTGGAGAAGCGCTACGACATCGGCCCCGCCGAACTGGCCTTCGGCCTGCGAGTCCTGGCCGAACCCCAGGTCCAGGCCCACGTACGCGAACTGGGCGAACGCATAGGCCGCCTCTCCGCCCCACCCACCCGAGCCCTGGACTTCGAAAAGGAAAAAGCCCTACGCCTCCTCCGCCGCCGCTGAGTGTTTATTGCTTTTCTCTCCTCCTTCGGGCCCTGAGGGACCTCCATCGTCGAGAAAGCGGGCGATCGCTGGCATCGCTCCGACTCGCCTGGCGGCTCGCTGCGCGATCAGATTCTTGCTTCGCTCGAATCTGCCTTCGGACGCGATCGCAACCGTTGGGGTTGTTGCGGGGTTGCTGCGGTGGCCGAGGCTGCTGGGATGGGGAGTCAGCTCGCGCTTTCGCCTGGGACTACTACGCCGGATTCGTAGGCGAGCATGACTGCCTGGGCGCGGTCGCGGAGGCCGAGTTTGGTGAAGACGCGCGCCACGTGCGTCTTGACCGTGTGCTCGCTGACGAAGAGGCGCTGCGCGATCTCGCCGTTGGACAGGCCGCCCGCGATCAGGACGAGCACCTCGGTCTCGCGGGCGGTCAGCGTCGACAGCTCCGACGGCGCCTGCGGGCGGCTGCGCCGCTGCTTGGTGAACTCGCGGATGAGCCGGCCCGTGACCTGCGGGGCCAGCAGGGAGTCGCCGCGCGCCACCACCCGGACCGCCGAGACCAGCTCGTCCGCCGTCGCGTCCTTCAGCAGGAAGCCGCTGGCGCCGACGGCGAGCGCGTCGTAGACGTACTCGTCGACGTCGAACGTGGTGAGCACCAGGACCCGGACGTTCTCCGAGCCGGGGAGCGCGAGGATGCGGCGGGTGGCCTCGATGCCGTCCATGCCGGGCATCCGGATGTCCATCACGACGACGTCGGGACGGCGGTGCTCGGCGAGCGCGACGGCCTCGCGGCCGTCGCCGGCCTCGCCGATCACGGTGATGTCGTCCTGGGCGGCGAGCAGGGCGGCGAACCCGGCCCGCACGATCGTCTGGTCGTCGACGATCAGCACGTTGATCACAGCGACCGCCCGAGGGGCGGGGGGACGCGAGGGTCAGGGGCGGCCGGGCGGCGCCTGCGAACCGTGTCCACGGATGGAATTCCCCTCACTCGTCACCGGAAGCTCGGCCTCCACCAGGAACCCGCCCTGGGTGGCGGGACCGGCGGAGAACCGCCCGCCCAGCATGGTCGCACGTTCCCGCATCCCCACGAGGCCGTGTCCGCCACCCGAGGCGGCCCCTTCCAGGCGGGTGCGCCCGGGGTCGGCCGGGGGCGGGCCGGCGGGGTTCGGTCCACCTGTACGCGAGCCGGGGTCCTGCGGGTTCAGGACCTGGGTGGGCGCGGAGGCGCCGCTGTCCTGGACGCGGACCGCGAGCCGGTCGGGCAGGAACGTCAAGTCGACGCGGACGCCGGAGCCGGGCGCGTGCCGCCGCGCGTTGGTCAGCGCCTCCTGGACGATCCGGTACGCCGACAGCTCCACCGTCGTGGACAGGGCGCGCGGGTCGCCGTGCACGGCGAGGTCGACGTGGCCGCCGGCGCCGCGGTGCTGCTCGATCAGGTCGGGCAGCCGGTCCAGGCGCGGCTGCGGGGAGTTCGCGGCCTCCGGTTCGGGCGTGGCGTCGGCGCGCAGCACGCTGAGCAGCCGCCGCATCTCCACCAGCGCGTCCCGGGCCGTCTTGGCGATCTCGGTGTAGCCGGCGCGGGCCTCGGGCGACAGGTCGTCCATCGTGTACGGGGCCGTCTCCGCCTGCACGGCGATCATGGAGACGGAGTGCGCGACGACGTCGTGCAGTTCCCGCGCGATGCGGGCGCGCTCCCGCATGACGGCCTGCTCCCGCTGGACGGCGGTGAGCCGGGTGAGGGTCTCGTTGGTGCGCTCGGCGGCCTCGGCCTCCGTCCGGCCCGCGGACTCCACGACGCGCCGTGCGTCCCCGAGGCCGATGGCGGCCAGGACCGCGACGATGGGCGCGGGCCAGGGGATGTCGTCGAGCGTGCCGGTCGCGAGGTAGACGACCCCGAGGGCGGCGACGCTGCCGACCGCGAGGACGCCGGTCGACTGGCGGGGCAGCCGCCGTCCCAGCGCGTACAGCGTGTAGAGGGCCGCGAAGCTGGTCGTGACGAGCAGGATCTGCCCGGTGAGGAGGCTCGCGGCGACGGCGCTGAGCACGACCGCCGCGACGGCGCGCAGGTTCTCGCGGCGCCACACGAGCGGGAACGTGGCCGCGACCGCGAACCCGCCCGCCAGGCTGATCGGGGAGTCGACCCGCGGCGCCAGCTCCGCCAGCGCCGCGATCGTCAGGGCGAGCCCGGTCAGCGGCGCGAAGTACCAGGCTTCGACGACCTCGCGCCAGGTGTTGATCCAGCGGGGCAGCGGCGCCGTCTGCCCGGGCGGGGCCCCGGGACCGCGTCCCGCCCCGCCGTTCAGCCGCGCGCCGAGCCTGACCGCGAGCGGGCGCAGGAGGGTGCCGACGCCGGTGAGGATCCACAGCAGCAGTTGCCCGACCCCCGCCACGATCCGGCCGGACAGCCGCCACGCGTGGTGCGCGACGGCTGGGCCGAACCCCGCGGGGCCGGGTCCGGTCCGGGCCTTGTCATCGGTGGTCACTCCCCCATACTGACCGTTGAGTCGGGCCATGGCCTCACCTGGCGGGTGTATGCGGATCGCGGGGATCCGCCTGGAGTACCACCCGCGTTCCCTCCTTGAGGGGGACGTGCGGACGAGTGCCGCGAACGTAGTGTCTTAAACGTGACCGCGACGGTGGCCATCGCCGACGTAGGGGGTTCGGCGGGGCCGCCGCGGTCACACCAGAACCGCCCGGTTTCAGGGGTCCGGGCGGGGAGGCATGGGAAAGCACCTCGCCGGACGGCCGCGGCTCGCCTCCTCGGAGGCACTCGCCGGTCTCGCCTGGGCTGGGGTTCGGCCGGCGCCTGCGGCGGCCGCCCGGTGAGGGGTCCCGTGTCGGGCGCGGCCCGTGGAACGGGCCGCGCGGAACGTCCCGGTCAGGACGACGCGGGAGTCTCCGGCTGCGCCTCCAGGGCGTGCGCCCGGGACGGCTCGTCCAGCGCCGGCTCCAGGTAGATGAGCTTCGCCTCCGGGATCTGCGCCCGGACCCTCGCCTCCGCGGCGTCGATCCCGCGCGCCACGTCGGCGGCCGTGTCGTCGTGGTTGACGGCGATCTTCGCGGCGATGAGCAGCTCGTCGGGGCCCATGTACTCGGTCCTGATGTGGATGAGGTGGTCGACCTCGTCCACCGACTCCAGCGCCTCGATGATCCGCCGTTCGGTCTGCGGGTCGACGCCCTCGCCGATCAGCAGGCTCTTGGTCTCGATCGCCAGGATCGTCGCGACCGCGCCGAGGAGCAGCCCGATCGCCACGGTGCCGACGCCGTCCCAGATGCCGTCGCCGGTGGCCACCGCCATCGAGACGCCGAGCAGGGCGAGGATCAGGCCGACGAGGGCGGCGAGGTCCTCCAGCAGCACCACCGGCAGTTCGGGGGCCTTCGCGCGGCGGATGAACTTCCACCAGGACTGCTCGCCGCGGACCTGGTTCGACTCCTTGATCGCCGTGCGGAACGAGAACGTCTCCAGGATGATCGCGATGATCAGCACCGCGAACGCCCAGATCGGGGCCTTGACCTCCTCCGGGTGGGAGATCTTGTGGTAGCCCTCGTAGAGCGAGAACGCTGCTCCGACGGTGAACAGGACGACCGCGACGACGAACGCGTAGAAGTAGCGTTCTCGCCCGTAGCCGAACGGATGCTGGGGGGTGCGGTCGCGTTCGGACCGCTTTCGGCCGAGCAGCAGCAGCCCCTGGTTCCCGGAGTCGGCCACCGAGTGGATGGACTCGGCCAGCATCGACGACGAACCCGTGAACGCGAACGCGACGGCCTTCGACGCCGCGATCCCGAGGTTGGCGGCCAACGCGGCGACGATGGCCTTCGTTCCACCCTCAGCACTCATCTACGCAATCCTCGCTCTGAGCTCTTGTACGGCAGGCTCGGACGCGGGGTCCACGCCGAGCGCGATAGCCAAGTAAACCGCGACATAGTCGGCCAACGCGATCAGCGACGCGATCCTCTCCAGCGGATGGTCGCCCTCCGCCCGCATCTCGGTGACCGCCACGCCCCGGTCGCGGGCCAGCGCGGCGGCCGCCTCGGCCCGCGCGCGCGCCCGCGGATGCTCCTCCGCCTCCCGCAGGCTGACCAGGTGCAGGCCGTGCTCCGGCTCGTCCAGCCGGTCGCGGAAGAAGTCGTCGGGATCGGCCGGGGAGCCTGCCCGCGCGAAGAGGCCGTCGAACACCGCGACCTGGTTCTGGCCGGCCTCCGGGAGCTCCCCGAAGACCGCCGGGTACTTGGCGTTCTCGTTGAGCTGGGAGCACATCCGGTACGCCGCCGCGACCGTCAGGTCGGTGGAGCCCCACACCAGCGGCACGTCGCCCGCCAGGTCGAGCGCGAGCCGCTTGGCCGGGTTGACGAACGGTTCGCTGGACGGACGGCACCGGTGCGCGACGTCCTCCAGCAGCGCCGCCGCGGACTCCAGCACGGCGTCGGGGACGTCCGCCAGCCGCAGCGCCCGCGCGGCGAGGAGCAGGGGGATCGTCAGGCCCCACAGGGTGGAGCGCGGCCGCCCGGCGGACCGGACGGGCACGAAGACGCCGCGGCTCCTGCCGGCGAGGTCCGAGAGCGGCGAGTCCTCCCCGCCGACGGCCAGCAGGCGGCAGCCGCGCCGGGCGGCCTCCGCGGCGACCTCCAGGGTCTCCTCGGCGGCTCCCGAGGCCGAGACCGCGACGACCAGGTCGGCCGCGCCCACCCAGCCGGGCAGCCGGTGGCCGCGCACCGTCGAGATCGGGACGGCGCAGCCCGTGCCGCACACCGCCGCGAGCACGTCGCCCGGGGCGGCGCAGGAGCCGGTGCCCACGACCACGATCGCGCGGGGGCGGCCGTCGTCGGCGAGCCCGGCGACGCCGGCCTCCGCCGCGGCGCGCCGCGCCTCCCGCACCTGCGCGGCCGACGAGGCGACCTGCCGGAGCATCCCGCCGGGATCGGCCGCCTCGGCCGCCTCCGCGCTCTCCAGCCGCGAGGGGTCGAGGGAGACGCTCACGGGGCGGGGGTCCGCGCCTCGTCCACGAGGAGGACGGGGATGTCGTCGCGCACCGGGTAGGCGTAGCCGCAGGAGCCGGTGCACACGAGCTCGTCGGCCTCCTCGTCGGCGCGCAGGTCGCCGCCGCAGTTGGGGCAGGCCAGGATCTCCAGCAGCCAGGAGTCCAGCTTCATCGTCATGGCAGCGTCACATCTCCCTTGCAGTCACTTTTCGCCGGCCCGGTCACTTCTCCCTGACCAGGGCCAGGACCTCGTCGCGGATCGCCGCCATGGTGTCCTCGTCGCCTGCCTCGGCGTTCAGGCGCAGCAGCGGTTCGGTGTTGGACGGCCGCAGGTTGAACCACCATCCGGCGGCGCCGTCGCGCACGGTCAGCCCGTCCAGCTCGTCGACCTCGACGCCGGACCGCCCGGCGAAGGCGTCCCTGACCTTCGCGGCGGCCGCGTCCTGGTCGTCGACCTCGCTGTTGATCTCACCGGACGCGGCGTAGCGGGTGTACTCGCCGAGCAGCTCCGACAGCGGCCCGTCCTGCTCCCCGAGGGCGGCGAGGACGTGCATCGCCGCCAGCATGCCGGAGTCGGCGAACCAGAAGTCGCGGAAGTAGAAGTGCGCCGAGTGCTCGCCGCCGAACACCGCGCCGGTCTCGGCCATCGTCTGCTTGATGAACGAGTGCCCGACCCGCGTCCGGACGGGCGTCCCGCCGTGCTCGGCGATGATCTCCGGGACGGCCCTGGAGGTGATCAGGTTGTGCACGATCGAGGAGCCCGGGTGCTTGGCCAGCTCCCGGGTCGCCACCAGCGCCGTGATCGCGGACGGGGAGACGATCTCGCCGCGCTCGTCCACCACGAAGCAGCGGTCGGCGTCGCCGTCGAAGGCGAGGCCGATGTCGGCGCCCGTCTCGCGGACCTTGGCCTGCAGGTCGCGCAGGTTCTCCGGCTCGATCGGGTTGGCCTCGTGGTTGGGGAAGGTGCCGTCCAGCTCGAAGTACAGCGGGACCAGGTCGATCGGCAGGCCCTCGAACACCGGCGGGACGGTGTGGCCGCCCATGCCGTTGCCCGCGTCGACGACGACCTTGAGCGGGCGGATGGACGACAGGTCGACCAGCGTCTTGAGGTGGTCGGCGTAGCCCTTGAGAATGTCGCGCCGCGTGACCGTGCCCGGCTCGCCGTCGAAGGCGGGGACGCCCTTCTCGATCATGTCGCGGATCTCGCCGAGGCCGGTGTCGCGGCCGACGGGCCGGGCGCCGGCGCGGCACAGCTTCAGCCCGTTGTACCTGGCCGGGTTGTGGCTGGCGGTGAACATGGCGCCGGGCAGGCCGAGGCTGCCGCTGGCGTAGTAGAGCATGTCGGTGGAGCCGAGCCCGGCCTCGATGACGTCCGCGCCCTGGGACGTGGCGCCGCGCGCGAACGCCTCGGCCAGCGGAACCGACGACTCCCGCATGTCGTGGGCGGTGACGACCGCGCTCGCCCCGGTGACGCGGACGAACGCCGCGCCGGCCGCCTCGGCGGTCGCGGGGTCGAGCTCGTCCGGCACCACGCCGCGGATGTCGTACGCCTTGAAGATCTTGGCGAGGTCGCCCACTCCTGCTCCTGTCCGAAGAACCGTGCGCGGAAAACGGCAGGCTCACGAGCCTACCGGGAAGGGCGGGGGCGACCCGCCGGGGCGTCGGACCGGGGATCGGGGCCGGGGACGGGCCCCGCGATCACTCCTGGCCGGGCTGCGTTCCGGCGGGTTCGGAGCGGAGCACGCGCAGGTGGCCGCGGCGGCCGACCTCGGTGCCCTGGCCGACCGGCTCGTGCCCGGACCCGGGGGCGGGCTTGGCCGCCTCGCGGACCGCGTCGGCGAGCGCCTCCAGGTCGTCGGCGCTGGGCTCGGACTCCTCCTCGACGGGGAGCCGCACCAGCTCCCACCCCATGGGGGCGGTGAGCCGTTCGGAATGCTCGGCGCACAGGTCGTAGCAGTGCGGCTCGGCGTACGTTGCGAGCGGCCCCAGGACCGCGGTGGAGTCGCGGTAGACGTACGTGAGCGTGAACACTGCGGGCGCCTTGCAGGCGGTGCGGGAGCAAGTGCGGACGGGGCTCACGATGGCTGACCGTACCTCCCCCCACCCGGCTCCGCCACCACCCCGGCGCACGTGTCGCCGTTACCGGGCGATTTCCTTGGTAACAACTACATTCCGTAATGACCCGCTGCACGGACTGTTCCGGACAGGGCCTTCCGTGGGGTCCGCCGTGCGAGCGGAGGTACTCTTGGGGCGTGCGATCCCGTGTGGCAGGCGTACGCCGCCGCGACCGGCACGGTCGCGGCCTCCGTGGTCCTCTGACGCCCCCGCAGGCGCCGGTCTCACGTACCCGGGCGGAACGGTTCGCCGACCTCGTGGACGACGAGGTCCGGCGGCTCGGTGCGCGCTGGGGCCGCGAACTGGCCCGGGTGGAGTTCACGGTCGAGCAGGTGCCGGAGGTCGAGCCCCGGTTCGACGGGCCCGTCCCGCTCGGCCAGACCCTCCCCGGCGACGGCGGTCGGCCCGTGCGCATCGTCGTCTACCGCCGTCCCGTCGAGGCCCGCGCCGCCGACGAGGCCGAGCTCTCCCAGCTGATCCGCGAGCTGCTCGTCGAGGAGGTCGCCGACCTGCTCGGCCTCTCCCCCGAGTCCGTCGACCCCAGCTACGACACCCCCGACGACTAGTTTCGACAGTCCCGGCCCACTTCGCTCGCCTGGCGGCTCGCTACGTGACCGGTACTGGGCGAACGCGGCATCGCTTCGCGATCTGCCCGGCTCCGCTCGCCTCCGGCCTCGCTCCACCGGCCAGCTCACGCGTTCGCGCGCTTGACCGAGGCGGCTCCGAGACAGGCACTCGCGTCGGGGTCAGTTCGGCGTCAGGGCCGTTTGGGAGTCGGCGGTGTCCGGGAGGCGCAGGGTCGTGGGGGCCGGGACGATCGGCAGCACGGTGAACAGGTAGCCGTCGCCCTTGCCTTTGGCGAGGACGCGGGACGCGTAGACGGGCGCCGAGCCGGGCCTCGGAGTGATCACCGCGCCGAAGGAGGCGTCCGCGCCGGTGCCGGGTGCGGCGAGCTCGGTCTCGACGGTGCGTCCGGCGGGGACGTCGACCTGCCGGGGAGTGCCGGCGCCCTGCGCGTTCATGGTCGTGACCTGGACGCTCGCCGCGCCGGACGGGGCGGTCAGGGACAACGACGAGTCGAAGCGGTTGTCGGCGACGACGCCGGGCGCGGACGCGCCGAGCGGCGGCGTGGCGGTGCCGTAGGCGACGTCGGCGCCCCGGTCGGCGGCGAAGCCCGCGAGGATGGGGCGGTCGGCGACGAGCCGGACCGCCGCGGCCTTGCCGGACAGGGCGCCGTCGAGGGCGACGGACGTCACCGTCTTGCCGGGAGCGTCCAGGACGTCTTGGCCCTGCGGGGCGAACGCGCCGTCCGCGGTGATCACCTGGACCCTGATCTGGGCGTCGGCCTCGCCGGGGACCGCGACCAGCAGGCGGCGCCCGCCCGAGCCGCCCGGCACGCCGGGCACGAGGGCGGTGGCCGCGGGCGCGGGCGACCGCGGCAGCCACTCGACGCCCTTCTTCTCACCGATCCGGACGCGCAGGGACGCCGCGACGCGGCCGCTGGTGGTGCGCACGCGCAGGGCGAGATCGGCGGCGGTCTTCACGATGTCGCCGAGCCCCTCGGGCGACCCCCCGATCTTCACGACGCGGGTGGTGTAGGGCTCGACGGGTGTGCCGCGGCCCTCGGTGGTGTCGAGCGGGCCCTCGCCGGACAGGGCGGAGACGTCGACGGACGCGGGCTGCGCGTCGACGTTGGTCAGGTAGAGGTCGAGTTCGTCGGCGGCGACAGGCCCGGGGCCCATGAACCACAGGTCGGTGCCGGGAACCTCGCAGCGGGCGCCGGCGAGGCCGCGGTCGTCGCCGCCGTCCCAGTAGGTGGTCTGCTCCGCCTCCAGGCCGCCGGCGATGGGGCCGGTGGCGCGCAGGGTGTAGGAGTCCTCGCCGGACTTGGTGTCCTTGCCCCAGCCCTGGCCGGGCGTCGTCATGGACCCCAGCGGCGATCCGCCCTTCGTCGGCGTCAGGTCGACGCGCCCGCCGCCCTTCCTCCCGGCGAGGGACTGGACGGCGAGGCGGCCTCCCTCGTGCCCCGGGCAGACCGCCACGGCGTGCGTGACCGGCGCCTCGCGGCCCTTCTCGGACGCCTCGCCCGGGCGGGAGAACGTCGCGGCGCCGTAGAGCGCGGCGACGGCGACGAGCATGAGGGCGGCGGTGGCGTAGCGCATGCCGAGGAAGCGCAGGGCCTTGTCCATCAGGACACCTCCTCGGTGCTGGGTTCCTCCGCCGCCTCCGGTGGCTCCGGCGGTTCCGCGGGCGCGGCGGGCGGCAGCTCGCGCTGGACGCGGGCGCGGGGCACGCGCGGCGCGCGGCGCCGTCCCCGCCGTCCGCGGCGGCGGCGCTCCTTCTCCGCGGCGAGCATCAGCGTGTCGGACTGCGCGCCCGGCAGCGCCAGCACGGCCACCAGCAGGACGGCGATCCCCTGGATCACGACCCAGATGTGCCGCATCGTCATCGACCGGGTCAGTTCGAACTCGCCTCCGGCGGTCGGGACATCGTACCCCTGCGCCCAGCCGTCCACCGTCCGCGCCTTGACGTCGTGGCCGTTCAGCGCGGCCCGCCACCCGCCGTCGGCGGGTTCGGCCAGGAGAAGCGTTCGCGGGCCCGTGCCAGGCGGGAGCTGCACGCGGGCGTCGACGCGCCCGGCGGATAGGGGCGTGACCGTTGAGCCTTGCAGAAGCATCAACCGGGCGGACGTCGCCTGGAGTCGCCACACGGCGAACGTGCCCGTGCGGCTGAGACGCGTCAGTTCGGGGGACGCGTCCAGGACCTTGGTGAGCGGATCGGTCGCCGGGTGCGGCACCAGCAGGTACTGGACGCCCATCCGCGTCAGAGCGGGCCCGTCGTCGCCCTCCCGGCCGACCGCCAGACCGGCGACGAGGTCGTCCATACGGTCTTGGGCCCGGCCCTCGACGACGACCTCCGACTCCCCCAGGCGGGGACGCGCGCCCCTGAGGACCGTGTAGGAGACCCGCCCGGTCTGCTCTCGGTGCAGGACGAGCGTCCTGACTCCGCCGGTCCCCTGGACGAACTGGGGGACGGTGTCGGGGTCGAGCCGCCCCACTGGGCCGCCCGCGCCGCCGGCCACCCAGAGCGCGGCCGCCAGGACGGGCGCCGTGAGCGCCGCGGCGAGCACGGCCGCCCCGCCCGCCTTGTAGATCAGGTGATTGCCGGCGAGGGTCTCGGTGGCGCGCTGCACGGCGGCGGTGGCGGCCAGCAGCAGCCCGGCGCCCGCGAACAGCAGCGCGACCCCGGGCCACGCCGGCGCCTCGTCCGCCCCCTTGGTGACGGTGGCGGCGCTGGTCAGCACCGCGACGAGCAGCCCGAAGACGGCCAGCAGCCAGCCGGCGAGCACGTGGCCCCGGCGGCTGCGGAGCGGCAGCGCGCACACGGCGACCGCGAGCAGCCCGGCGAGCGCCCACCGCGCGGGCGTGCCCGGCCCTCCCGGGTCGAGCGCCAGCAGGTCGGCCGGGGCGGCGGGGGCGAACCGCCGGTGCAGGCCCGCCTCGGTCAGGAACCGGGACGGATGCAGCAGCAGGCCCGCGGTCCACGGGAGCGTGAGCAGCGGCGGGACGCCGAGCGCGATGGCCAGGCCGCGCAGGCCCTGGCGCCCCGGCCGGTCCAGCAGCGCCCGCACCATCCCGGCGGCCAGCAGGGCGATCGGCCAGATCAGCGGGACGAAGGACATCGCGACGGCGAGCAGCAGCGCGACCGTCCAGGTGGCCCGCCCGGCGCGCTTGCGGCGCGTCCGGGCGTCGAGCGCGGCGGCCTCCGACCGGGGGAAGCCGTAGAAGCGGGCGGCGTGCACGGCGATCAGCGGCAGGAGGACGAGGACGACGCAGGTCCCGATCCGCCCGCCCGCGACGGCGCCGGTCGCGGCGGGAAGCAGCGCGTACACGGCGGCGAACCAGGCCCGGACGGCCGAGAGCGGGACGCGGCGGCCGGACACGCGGGCGCGCCGTCCCGTCCGCGGCGCCTCCACCACCAGCAGCCGCGACGCGCGGTAGGCGGTGAGCCCGGCCAGCGGGACGCTGCCGAGCAGCAGGACCGACACCGCCAGCCACGGCTTGCCGAACGCCGCGGTGGACAGCACGGCCAGGACCCCGACGTACGGGGGGCTGCCCGCGTCGGTGCCGAGCCCCACCGGGTGCCAGCCCGACAGGTACTGCGCCCACAGGTCGCTCGCGCCGCCCCACACGGGGACGAGCGCGCCGCCGCCGAGCCGCCCGGCGGCCGTCGCCAGGGAGCGTTCGGCGGCGACCGCGACGGCGGTGAGGCCGAGCACGACCATCACGCCGGGGCGGGCGAGGAACCGGCGGATCGGGCCGGGCTCGTCGGCCGTGAGGTCGTCGTCCCTGTCCTCGCGGTCGCGCTCGTGGGCGGCGAAGTGCTCCGAGACGGCCTCGCCGGCCCGGCGCAGGACGACCCAGCGCGTCTGGAACCGGCGGACGCTGCGCCGCACGCGCGTGCGGCCCTCGGCGCGGGCGGCCCGCGCGCGCCGGAGCCGGCCGGGCGAGCGCAGCACGTCGCCGAGCGCGCGCAGCTCCTCGCGGGCCATGCCCGGCCGTTTGGTGGCCACCAGGACGAGGGCGTGCGCGAGCGACGCCCACACGTTGCGGACGAGGGCCCGCGGCAGCGCCCCGAGCGGCTGGTTGGCGAACAGGGTGAGCAGCGCGTTGCGGCGGTCGCGGCGGGCGGGGTGCTCGGCGGTCATGCCGATCCCGCGGAGCCCGCGCCGGGACGCCTCCGCGTGGTAGACGACGGCGTCGCTGGCGGTGACGACCCGGTACCCGGCGGCGTGGACGCGCCAGCAGAAGTCCAGGTCGTCGCGGAAGATGCCGTACTCGACGTCGAAGCCGCCGAGCTTCTCCCACACGTCGCGGCGGACCAGCATCCCCGCGCTGCCGACCGACAGGACGTCCCGGACGCCGTCGTGCTGGCCCTGGTCGAACTCGCGCCGGTCCAGGCCGGTGTGGCGGCGCCCGGCGGCGTCGACGGTGACGCCGAGCTCGCGCAGGACGCGGCGATCGTCCCAGTCGCGGACCTTGGGGCCGAGCACCGCCACGTTGGGGTCGGCGTCGGCCGTCCGCAGCAGCCGGTCGAGCGCGTCGCGGTCGGGCGCGCAGTCGTCGTGCAGCAGCCAGATCCACTCCGTGCGGGGCTTGCGGGAGTCCTGGCCCTGGTCGGCGTGGGGGGCGGGGGCGGACTCGTCCTCGGGGACGGGCACGGACGCGGCGTCCTGCCGCAGCGCCTCGGCGATGGCCTCGCCGTAGCCGGTGGTGCGGGGCAGCGTGAGGACCTGGTCGCCGCCGACGACCTCGGCGAGGACGGCGGGTCCGCGGTCGGTGCTGCCGGTGTCGACGGTCACGAGCCGCTGCGCGGGGCGCGACTGCGTCAGCAGCGCCTTCAGCGCCTCCGGAAGCCACCGCGCGCCGTCGTGCGCGACGAGGACGGCGGTGACGACATGGCGATCGAGGGTGGGGGCCAAGGGTGGCTCGATCTGTGGGACGGACGGTGTCGGTGCCGGCCGGACGGGCGGTGCGGGACGAGCGCGCGGTGCCCGGACGGACAGCAGCCGTGCCGGCCCAGGGCCGGCACGGCTGATAACTGTACGCGTGGCCGCGCCGGGCACGCTCCGGATCCACCGAGATCCGGGGACGCGGCCCGTGGGTCAGACGGCCTGCCGCTTCAGCTTCCGGCGTTCCCGCTCGGAGAGCCCTCCCCAGATGCCGAACCGTTCGTCGTGCTGCAGCGCGTACTCAAGGCACTCCGTACGCACCTCGCATGCCCGGCACACCTTCTTGGCCTCGCGAGTGGAGCCGCCCTTCTCCGGAAAAAACGCCTCCGGGTCCGTCTGCGCGCACAGGGCGCGCTCCTGCCAGCCCAACTCTTCGCCGTCTGTGCCGTGCGCCAGCGGGATGACCACCTCGCTCACAGCGCACCTCCCTGCCCGTGGAACCCCCTGGTCAATGCCCTCCCACGAGTTCCTTCCCCCGAGACGGCATTGAAACTACACCGACGAAATTACACGCGTGTAGCAGTGGCCCCGTCAAGCCGGAAGGCATTCCCGGGCGACATAGCGGGTTTTGCCGGGATGGGCATGCTGACCTTTGGATGAAGATCAGTTAATCGGGCGGTCACCGGCGGGACCCCTGCCCCGCCGGAAGATCGTCACTGCGGCGGCGGGGGACGGTTGTCCCGGTACCAGTCGCCGCCCTCCTGGTCGCCGCCCTGCGGCGGGGCGGGCTGGGTGCCCTGCGGGTCCTGGCCGGAGCCGCCGCCGTAGGCACGGGTCCACTCGCCCATGTCCTCCTGCTCGGCGGGCGGCTGCCCCTGCTGCGGGCCCTGCTGGTAGCCGCCCTGGCCGCCGTACTGCTGGTACTCCTGCGGCTGGCCGTGCTGGTCGTAGCCCGGCTGGGCGGGCTGGCCGTACTGCTGCTGCCCGTACTGCTGCTGGCCGTACTGCTGCTGCTCGTACCCCGGCTGGGCGGGCTGCTGCCCCTCACCGGCCTGCTGCCCGTACTGCGGGTACTGCTGGTACTGCTGCTGCTCGTAGCCCGGCTGGGCGGGCTGCCCGTACTGCTGCTGCTGCCCGTACTGCTGCTGGCCCGGCTGGCCCTGCTGGTAGCCGAAGTCGGGGTAGCCGCCCTGCTGCTGCATCTGCGGCTGCGGGCGGGGCGGCTGCATCCCCTTGAAGACCGTGAAGGCGAACCAGCCGCCGACGCCGACGACGGCCAGGTCACCGGCGCCGACCAGGAAGGTCGTGAGCTTGGTCACCGCGCCCGCGTAGTCGGAGTTGGCGAGCATCCCGCTCAGCCAGCAGATCACGCCGAACAGCCCGATGCCGCCGAGAACGCCGAGCGCCCCCATGGTGATCGTCCGCGCCTGCGGGGTCGGGGCGGCGCCCGAGGTCGTCAGCGCGATCGCCAGGGCGACGAGGCCGACCATCGCGACCTGCAGGAAGGTCCCGTCGTTGGTCTGGCCGAGGGCGCGCAGCGTGAAGCTGCCCCCGCCGCCGAGAAGCGAGATGATGCCCGCGAGAAGGTGGACGCCCGCCGCGGCGAGCAGGACCCAGGCGGCCGGTTCGCGCAGGCGCTGGACGGCTTCCTTGTTCACGGTGGCATCTCCAGACTCGGGACCGGGCGTTCTCCGATAGCAGGCAAAGCTTTGCATAGTGTCGCCCGGGGCGGCGACCCCTCTGCTCTCCTCGGGGATCACCGTAGGGTTGGGACCATGAAGATCGTGGCGTTGGCGGGCGGGATCGGCGGCGCCCGTTTCCTGCGCGGGCTCCTGGCGGCCGCCCCGGAGGCGGAGATCACCGTCATCGGCAACACCGGGGACGACATCTCCCTGTTCGGCCTGCGGGTCTGCCCCGACCTGGACACCGTGATGTACACGCTCGGCGGCGGCATCAACGAGGAGCAGGGCTGGGGACGGGCGGAGGAGACCTTCACCGTCAAGGAGGAGCTGGCCGCCTACGGGGTGGGGCCGGGCTGGTTCGGGCTCGGCGACCGCGACTTCGCGACGCACATCGTCCGGACGCAGATGCTGGCGGCGGGCTACCGGCTGTCCGCGGTGACCGAGGCGCTGTGCGACCGGTGGCGGCCGGGGGTCCGGCTGCTGCCGATGACCGACGACCAGGTCGAGACGCACGTGGTGGTCGAGGACGAGCAGGGGCGGCGCGCGATCCACTTCCAGGAGTGGTGGGTGCGGATGCGCGCCTCGGTCCCGGCGCTGTCGATCGCGGCGGTGGGCGCCGCGGAGTCCGCGCCGGCGCCGGGGGTGCTGGCGGCGGTCGAGGCGGCCGACGTGGTGCTGTTCCCGCCGTCCAACCCGGTGGTGAGCATCGGGACGATCCTGGCGGTGCCCGGCATCCGGGACGCGGTCGCGACCAAGACCGTGGTGGGCGTGTCGCCCATCGTCGGCGGGGCGCCCGTGCGGGGGATGGCCGACGCGTGCCTGACCGCGATCGGGGTGGAGACGTCGGCGCGGGCGGTCGCCGAGCACTACGGCCTCGGGCTGCTGGACGGCTGGCTGGTCGACGACGCCGACGCGGACGTGCGGGTGGAGGGCATCGAGGTGCGCTCGCGGCCGCTGCTGATGCGCGACGCCGAGACGACCGCCGCCATCGCGCGGGCGGCCCTGGACCTGGCGGTGGAGCTGAAGCGGGCGGGGGTCGCCGAATGAGCGCGGGACCGAGCGGAGCCGTCCCCCCGCGCAAGATCGAGGTGTTCGGCGTGCCGGGGCTCCCGGAGGTCGCCGAGGGCGCCGACATCGCCGCGCTGATCCCGGACGGGACGGTCGAGGACGGCGACGTCCTCGTCGTCACCTCCAAGATCGTCAGCAAGGCGGAGGGGCGGGTCCTGGTCGCGGACGACCGGGAGAAGGCCATCGACGCCGAGACCGTGCGGGTGGTGGCGCGGCGGACGCACGCCCGCGGCGAGACCCGGATCGTCGAGACGCGGCAGGGGCTGGTCCTGGCCGCCGCCGGTGTGGACGCGTCCAACACCCGGCCCGGCACGGTGCTGCTGCTGCCGGAGGACCCGGACGACTCGGCCCGGCGCATCCGGGCCGGGGTGCGGGAGCGGACCGGCGCGGACGTGGCCGTGATCGTGTCGGACACGCTCGGGCGGCCCTGGCGCAACGGGCTGACGGACGCGGCGATCGGCGTCGCCGGCCTGGCCCCGCTCAGCGACCTGCGCGGCCGCGACGACGCCTACGGCAACCGCCTGGACGTCACGATCACGGCGGTCGCCGACGAGATCGCGGCGGCCGGAGAGTTGGTCAAGGGCAAGCTGGAGGGCGTGCCGATCGCGGTCGTGCGCGGGCTGTCCGGCCTGCTCACGCGAGAGGACGGGCCCGGCGCGCGGGCGCTGGTGCGTCCGCCGGAGGAGGACATGTTCCGGTTCGGGTCGGCGGACGTGCTGGGCGCGCGGCGCACGATCCGCGAGTTCACCGCGGAGCCGGTGGACCCGGCGGCGGTGCGGCGGGCGGTCGGCGCTGCGATCACCGCGCCGGCGCCGCACCACACCACGCCGTGGCGGTTCGTCCTGCTGGAGTCGGCGGGCTCGCGGACGCGGCTGCTGGACGCGATGCGCGACGCCTGGGAGGCCGACCTGCGCCGCGACGGCTTCTCCGACGAGTCGGTCGCCAAGCGGCTGCGGCGCGGCGAGGTGCTGCGCCGGGCCCCCTACCTCGTCGTCCCGTGCCTGGTCATGGACGGGTCGCACGACTATCCGGACGAGCGGCGGTCCCGCGCCGAGCGCGAGATGTTCGTGGTGGCGGCCGGGGCGGGCGTGGAGAACCTCCTGGTCGCGCTGGCCGTGGAGGGGCTCGGCTCGTGCTGGGTGTCGAGCACGATGTTCTGCCGGGACGTGGTCCGCGACGTCCTCGACCTGCCGGACGAGTGGGACCCGATGGGCGCCGTCGGGGTGGGCCACGCGGCCGCGCCCCCGCGCGAGCGGCCGCCGCGCTCCCCGGACGCCTTCATCGAGGTCAGGTGATGGGACAGGGACCGCGGGAATAGACGCGGGTGGGCCCCGGCTTCTACGGCCGGGGCCTTTTCCTTTTCGTCCGTTTCCGGGCCCCGGCGCGGCGCCGAATATGACGATTGGCATAGAGTGCCCGCATGGACGCCCCGAGCTCCGCTCTTCGCCGGGCCCTGGCCCGCGCGCGCGACGGCAAGACACTGGACCGATCCGAGGCCACCACCCTGCTGCGGGCCCGCGGTGCGCAGCTCGACGACCTGCTCGCCCACGCGGCCCGCACACGCGACGCCGGTCTGGAGGCCGCGGGCCGTCCCGGCGTCATCACCTACAGCCGCAAGGTCTTCATCCCGCTGACCCGGCTGTGCCGGGACCGCTGCGGGTACTGCACGTTCGCGACCGTCCCGCACCGGCTCGACTCGCCCTATCTCAGCCCCGACGAGGTGCTGGACATCGCGCGGCGCGGCGCCGAGCTGGGCTGCAAGGAGGCGCTGTTCACGCTCGGGGACCGCCCCGAGGACCGGTGGCGCCCGGCCCGCGAGTGGCTGGACGCGCACGGCTACGACGACACCCTCTCGTACGTGCGCGCGATGGCGATCCGGGTCCTGGAGGAGACCGGGCTCCTGCCGCACCTGAACCCCGGGGTGCTGACCTGGCGCGACTTCCAGCGCCTCAAGCCGGTCGCGCCGTCCATGGGGATGATGCTGGAGACGACCGCGACGCGGCTGTTCAGCGAGCGCGGCGGCCCCCACTTCGGGTCGCCTGACAAGGACCCGGCCGTCCGGCTGCGGGTGCTGGAGGACGCGGGCCGCACGAACGTGCCGTTCACGACCGGCATCCTCATCGGGATCGGCGAGACCGTCGAGGAGCGCGCGGACGCGATCTTCGAGATCCGGCGGACCATGCGCGAGTACGGGGCGATCCAGGAGGTGATCGTCCAGAACTTCCGCGCCAAGCCCGACACGAAGATGCGCGACACCCCCGACGCCGAGCTGGAGGAGCTGGCCGCGACGATCGCGGTGACGCGGCTCGTCCTCGGCCCGAAGGCGCGCGTGCAGGCGCCGCCGAACCTCGTCGCCGAGCAGTACGCGCTGATGCTGCGCGCCGGGATCGACGACTGGGGCGGGGTGTCGCCGCTGACGCCCGACCACGTGAACCCGGAGCGGCCGTGGCCGCAGATCGACGAACTGGCCGCCAGGACCGCCGGGGCGGGGTTCGCGCTGCGCGAGCGGCTCACGATCTACCCCGAGTACGTGCGGCGCGGCGAGCCGTGGCTGGACCCGCGCCTCACCGCGCACGTCGCCGCCCTCGCCGACCCCGCGACGGGGCTGGCGCGGGAGGACGCCGTCCTGGAGGGACGCCCCTGGCAGGAGCCCGACGGCGGGTTCGAGGCGTCCGGCCGCACCGACCTGCACACCGAGATCGACACGACGGGCCGCACCGCGGACCGGCGCGACGACTTCGACGAGGTGTACGGCGACTGGGACGCGCTGCGCGAGCGCATGGCCGCCCCCCAGCGGTTCGACGCCGACGTCAAGGCCGCTCTGGCCCGCGCGGAGAAGGACCCCGCGGGGCTGTCCGACGACGAGGCCCTGGCCCTCCTGCACGCCGAGGGCCCGGAGTTGGACGCGCTCGCCGCGCTCGCCGACGGCCTGCGGCGCGACACCGTCGGCGACGAGGTCACCTACGTCGTCACCCGGAACATCAACTTCACGAACGTCTGCTACACCGGCTGCCGGTTCTGCGCGTTCGCGCAGCGCCGCACGGACGCCGACGCCTACACGCTGTCCCTGGAGCAGGTCGGGGACCGCGTGGACGAGGCGTGGGAGGCGGGCGCGACCGAGGTCTGCATGCAGGGCGGCATCCACCCGGACCTGCCCGGCACCGCCTACTTCGACCTCGCCCGCGAGGTGAAGCGCCGCGCGCCCGGCATCCACCTGCACTCCTACAGCCCGATGGAGGTCGTGAACGGCGCGTCCCGGACGGACCTGTCGATCCGGGAGTGGCTGGAGGCGGCGAAGGAGGCGGGCGTCGACTCGCTGCCCGGGACGGCCGCCGAGATCCTCGACGACGACGTGCGGTGGGTGCTGACCAAGGGGAAGCTGCCCACCGACCAGTGGGTCGAGGTCGTCACCACCGCGCACGAGATCGGCATCCCGACGACGTCCACGATGATGTACGGGCACGTGGACACCCCCGCGCACTGGGTCGCGCACATCAGGCTGCTGCGGTCGATCCAGGAGCGGACGGGCGGGTTCAGCGAGTTCGTGCTGCTGCCGTTCGTCCACCACAACTCGCCCATCTACCTCGCGGGGCTGGCGCGGCCGGGGCCGACCGCGCGGGAGAACGTCGCCGTCCACGCCCTGGCGCGCATCCTCCTGCACGGCGCGATCCCCAACATCCAGACGTCGTGGGTGAAGCTCGGGGACGAACTGTGCACGCGGGTCCTCCAGGGAGGGGTGAACGACCTCGGCGGAACCCTCATGGAGGAGACCATCAGCCGGATGGCCGGCTCGGAGAACGGGTCGTTCAAGCCCATCAGCGAACTGGAGGCGATCGCGGCTCGCGCGGGCCGTCCCGCCAGGCAGCGCACCACCCTCTACGGCGACGTCCCCGCCGAGCGGCTGGAGGCGTCCCGCCGCACCGACGGCATCGGCCACTTCGGACGGCAGGGTCTCACCCTGACGCCGGTGACGCGCCCCGTGTGACCGGCCCGCCGACCTGCGAGGCCGTCGCGGAAGGCCCGGTCAGGGCGCGCCGCGGCGGCAGCTCGGGCGCCGCTCGACCAGCAGGTCGGCCGAGCGGCGCAGCTCCCGCAGGACGGCCGTGACCGACGGCCGCACCTCCGCGCCGACGCGCGTCCACATGACCATGCGGCGGTCCACGGGGGCGTCCGCGACGTCCCGCACGACGATGCCCTCCTCCCGCTCGGCGAGCGCGAGGTCGGGCACCAGGCACACCGCGCCGCCCTGGGCGACCATCGCGAAGATGACCATCAGGTCGTTGGACCTGTAGCGGACGTCGGGCCGGAACCCGCCCAGCTCCACGCACGTCCGTTCGAGCAGGTCGGCGTGGTTGGTGCCGACGTGCCCGGTGGCCCACGGGCATCCGGCCAGGTCGGCCATCCGGACCGGCCCGCCCGGCCCGGCGAGCGGATGGCCCTCCGGCATCCCGACCCGCATGATCTCGGTGACGAGGACCTCGGAGGTCAGCTCGGGCCGGCGCGGGCGCGGCAGGTGCGAGTACTCGTCGGTCAGCACGACGTCGATCTCCTGGAGCACCAGCGCCTGGAGCACCCGGTGGAACTCCTCGTCCAGCACGTCCACCGTGAGGTCGGGATAGGCCTCCGCCAGCCGCGGCAGCGCGGGCGCCAGCACGTGCAGCAGCGCCGTCTGGAAGCCGACGAGCCGCACCACGCCCGCGACGCGGCCGCTCGCGGCGAGCGCCGCCTCCTCGGCCCGCTTCGCCCGCGCCAGCAGCACCTCGGCGTGCTCGACGAGCACCTCGCCCGCCTCGGTCAGCCGCAGCCGCCGCCCGGCCCGCTCGACCACCGGGACGCCGATGTCCCGCTGGAGCTGCGCGAGCTGCTGCGACACCGCGGACGGCGTGTAGCCGAGGGAGTCGGCGACCGCGGCGAGCGTCCCGCGCAGCTTGAGCTCGCGCAGCACTCGCAGACGTCCGAGATCCAGCATGGTGAAGCGATTCTTACACAATCCCTACAGAAAGCCTCGCTGGACCTGAACGTTGGACGGAGTCAAACTGTAGGTGCGACGGAAAGAGGCGGAGACCCCGGCCCCTCCGATCGCCCCGCGCGGGAACGCCTCCACTGCGATCCCAAGGAAGAAGACCATGCTGTACGTACTCGGCCTCATCATCGCCCTCGCCGTTCTCGGCCCCCTCTTCGGCGCCGACAGCCGGGACGGCCTCGACTGGGCCCCGAACCACTTCTGGCTGCGCCGCCGCACGGCGAAGGCCCCGGTCAGAAGGACCGGTAGTCCCGAACGGGCAAACGGGGGCCGCGCCTCGGCGGGTGCATCCCGGACGATTCCAGCAGCCGGGTGACCCGGTAGCGATGACCGGCGTAGGGCTCCAGCAGTTCCAGCATCCCGGCGTCGTCGACCTTGCGGCCCGCCAGCGCCCAGCCGACCAGGCCGGGCAGGTGGTAGTCGCCGACGGAGACGGCGTCGGGATCGCCCACCGCGCGCTGCCTGACCTCGGCGGCCGTCCACACGCCGATGCCCGGCAGCGACCGCAGCCGCGCCTCGCCCGGGTCCTCCTCCAGCCGCCCCGCGACCCGCGCCGCCCCGATGATCGTCCGGGCCCGGACGGCCTCCAGGCCGGACCGGTGCCACTCCCACGAGGGAATCCGGATCCACACCTCCGGCGGCGGCGGGACCCGCAGGTGCGGGGCGCCGGGCGCGGGCTGCCCGAACCGGCGCAGCAGGTAGGCCCAGGCGCGCCACGCCTCCTGCCCCAGCACCTTCTGCTCCATCACCGCGGGCACGAGCGCCTCGAAGACCCGCCGCGTCCGTCCGATCCGCAGCCCCGGGCGCTTGAGCACCTGGTCGCGGACGACGTCGTGCCGCGCGACGAACCCGTCCAGCTCGTCGGCCGCCCCCAGTAGCTCGGGCACCCCGTCCAGCAGCCATTCGGCGCCCGGCCCCCAGGCCGTGGCCTCGACGGCGTCCCCGGCCCACCCGACCCGCAGCGTGCCCGGCCCGCCGGGGGTGTGGGACGTCCGCCAGACGGACCCGTCCCGCTCGAACCGGCACGCCGGATCGCGCGCCCCGCGCCGATGCGGCGCGAGCGCGTCCTTCAGATCCAGCTCCCACGGCGGCCGCCACATCCGGACCCGGCCGGGGAGGCGCCCAGCGGTCGCCTTCCCGGCCACCCCGGGCGACGGTTCAGCAACACTCAACGAGCCGACTCTCCCTGCTTGACACGCCCCTCGAGACCCGTCGAGGCCCTTGCGCACGCCCGCGCCTCGACGGTCTCGGCCACCAGTCTGCCACCGCCCCGCACCCGGACTCCCCACCAGGGACGCAAAACATAAATGTCGCCATAAAACGAAATTCTTCCTTATTGCTGCTGCAAGGCTTTACGCATTCATTACCCCCTCTCCCCGCCTTGCGCTATTTTGTGATTACAAAATGGCTGTTAATCTGCCGGGCAGCACTACCCCCCAAAAAAGGAAGAATTCATGGCGAAATTGCCATTCCGGGCATCGCTGGTCCTCGCGGCCGCGTGCACGGCCCTGCCCATGGTCGCGACGCCCCCCGCGCACGCCGACGCCGGCGTCGTGTACCGAAGCTGCCAGCAGGTCCGCCAGAACTTCCCCACCGCGCCGAACGGCATCTACCTGCTGCACAATGGCGCGAAGCTCTTCACGGTGTACTGCGCCGACATGGCGACGGCTCCCAAGGAGTACGTCACGCTCGAAAAGACCGGGCAGTCCGAGAATTACTCGCAGTACACCGCCGGCGGCGCGTCCCCCGGCACGAACGTCAGGACCCGCTTCACCCGGCTCCGCCTCGACCCCGCGACGTTCATCGTGGACATCGGCGACCTGAAGTACGCGTCGTCCACCGGCTCGCTCAGGCACAGCGGCTCCACGACCGTGACGAGCATGCCCTACGCCGTCGCGATGTCGTGCACGAACACCCCCGTCGGCGAGGGGAACATCGATCTGCGCGGCACGTCCGTCAAGGTGGACAACACGTTCGCCACGAGCGGTTTCAACCCCTCGGGCTCGGCGACCGTCAGCCCGAGCGCGCAGGTCGTCACCCTGCGCGGCGGCGGCTCCTGCGGCTGGATCATGCCGACCCCGGTCCGCTACAACCCGTTCAACCCGAGCCCGGGCATGCCCAACCTCAAACTGGACTGCGCGAACCAGATCCGGAGCGCACGCCAGATCTGCCTCGTCCTCGCCGGAACCGCCAGGAGCACGGTGCAGGTGACCAGGGAGGGCTCCCGCCTCCTGGTGCGCCTGCGCCCCGGCGGCCGCACGGTGGCGGTACTCGGCCTGGACGGCCGGGTCCGTTCCCTCCGCTGACCCGCAACACACACGAGCCCGCCTTGCGCCTCCCCGCGCAAGGCGGTCTTGCTTTCGCTCGTCTCAGTCGTCGGCGGAGAAGCGGATGGCGGTCGGCGGGAGTTCGATTCCGGGCCAGACGCGGACGCCGCAGCGCAGCTCGTTGCCGGGACCCACCACGGCGCCGTCACCCAGCACGACGCCGTCGAGGACCGCGCCGGGGCCGACCCGGGCGCCCCGGCTGAGGACCGAGTCGCGGACGGTGGCGCCCTCGGCGACGTAGGCGTCCTCCAGCAGGACGCTTCCGATCACGGTGGCGCCCGCCTCGACGACGGCGCCGCGGCCGACGGTGGTGCCGCCCCGCACGACCGCGCCCGGCGCGACCCGCGCGCCCGCGAGGGCGAGGCGCTCCCCGGGCTCGCCGGGCATGGCGGGCGAGGCCAGGGCGCCGAGGACGAGGTCGCGCGACCCCCGGACGAAGGCCTCGGGGGTGCCGACGTCGAGCCAGTAGCCCGACTCGACATAGCCCATGACCACCGCGCCGGAGGAGATGAGCGACGGGAACGTCTCGCGCTCGACGGAGACCACCTCGTGCTCGGGGATCGCGTCGATGGCCGACCGGCGGAACACGTAGCAGCCCGCGTTGATCTGGTTCGTCACCGGATGGGGCGTCTTCTCAAGGAACGCGGTGACTCGGCCGTCGTCGGCCGTGGGGACGCACCCGAAGCGGGACGGGTCGTCGACCTCGGTGAGGTGGAGGGTCACCTCGGCGGCGGCGGCCTCGTGCACCTTCACCTGGGCGCGGACGTCGTGGCCCGACAGGATGTCGCCGTTCAGGATCAGGACGGGGTCGTCCGGGCCGCAGGTGAGGGCGCGGGCGGCGTTGCGGATGGCGCCGCCGGTGCCGAGCGGCTCGTCCTCGCTGACGTAGGCGAGGTCGACGCCGTAGGCGCGGTCGCCGAAGGCCGCCTCGAACATCTCGGCGCGGTAGGACGTGGCGAACACGATGCGCTCGACGCCCGAGGCGTGGGCGCGGGCCAGCTGGTGCGCGAGGAACGCCACCCCGGCGGTGGGGAGCAGGGGTTTCGGGGTGGAGATCGTCAGGGGGCGCAGACGGGTGCCCTGACCGCCCACCAGGAGGATCGCTTCCACTCGGTTCCTTTCGCCGGGTTGGAAGCGAGCCTAGTGGGTGCGTGCGGCGGCGTACTGGTCCACGGCGCGCTGGTAGGAGGCCATGTGCGCCTCCGCGGACGCCGACCAGGAGAACCGCTCGGAGCGGGTGTGGGCGGCGTCGGCGAGCTCGGCGCGGCGGGCCGGGTCGTCGATCAGCGCGGTGAGGGCGGCGCCGATGCCGTCCGGGTCGGGCTCGGTGTAGGCGACCGCCTCGCCGCCGACCTCGGGGAGGGGGCCCCGGTGGGTGGTCAGGACCGGCGCGCCGCAGGACATGGCCTCCAGGACGGGCAGTCCGAAGCCCTCGCCGCGGCTCGGGAGCGCGACGACCAGGGCGCCGCCGAAGAAGCCGGGCAGGGCGGGCCAGGGCAGGTAGCCGGGGCGCAGGACGCGCAGCTCCAGCGGGACGGTGGCGAGGGCCGCGTCGATCTCGTCGTCCCAGCCGCCGCTGCCCGCGAGGACGAGCGCCGGGGCGTCCTCGCGGCCGGCGCAGGCCCGCACCCAGCCGCGGATCAGGTTCGGGACGTTCTTGCGCGGCTCCAGCGCGCCCAGGTAGGCGATGTAGGGGCGGCCGTGCAGGCCGAGGCGGTCGGAGACGTGCTTGACCTCCGGCTCGGACGGCCGGTGGAAGACCTCGTGGTCGACGCCGTGGTAGGCGACGTCGATGTGGGACGGGTCGGCGCCGAGGATGCGGACCAGCTCGTCGCGCGTCGCGCGGGACGGGGCGATCAGCCGGGTCGCGCGGCGGGCCGCGGTGCGGGTCGCGGACTTGATGTAGGAGGTGCGCACCGGGTCGTGCAGCTCCGGCTCGGCGAACAGGGTGACGTCGTGGATCGTCACCACGGTCGGCAGGCCGGCGCTCACCGGCATCGTGTAGGTGGGCAGGTGGATGACGTCGGCGGCGACGCGCCGGGCCACGTGCGGCAGGCCCGACTGCTCCCAGGCGAGCCGGGTGGCGCGGTGCGAGAGCGTCGCCGGGCCGGCGACGACCTGCGCGCCGGGGGCCAGGCCCTCATAGCGTTCGGCGTCCGCACGCTGGCAGGCGACGGCGAGGTCGGCGCCCTGCCGGTGCAGGGCGCACAGCAGCCCGTCCACGTACCGGCCGAGCCCGCCGCGGTCGGCGGGCACGGCGGTGGCGTCGAGCAGAATCCGAGGCGCCACGGTCCACTCCCCCATCCAGCGCGCGGTGGCGTAGATCACCCTTTACCCTCCGAGCGTACGCCCGGAAGGCGCCAACTCGCCGGATCTCGTTCCACGCGATTCATCGTGAGGGGCCCTCCCCACACGGCCACCTCTTACGCGCCCGGCGCTCTTTTCCGGGCCCGGACCAGGACGATGCTGCCGCGCTCGTTCGGCGCGGCGCGGTCGGCGAGGGCGACGAGCGGCGTGAGCGGAGCGGCCGCGTTGAAGCCGACCTTGCCGCCGTAGGTGGAGAGGGACAGGTAGAGGCGCTCGGTGGCGGCCGTGCGGAACTGGTAGCTGTGGCCGACGAGGTCCAGGCCGCGCTCGTCCATCAGCTTGCTCAGGCTGTCGTGGGTGTAGGTGTGCTGGACGTGGTACTTGGCCTTGTGCGCGTCGCGCAGCTTCGGCCAGGCGTCGGCACGGCTCAGCACGTCGGCGGACATGAAGATCTCACCGCCGGGCTTGAGGACGCGCGCCATCTCGTCCAGCGACCTGCCGCCGTCGTCGAAGTGCTCGATCGCGCAGACCGACAGGACCGCGTCGAAGGAGCCGTCGGCGAACGGCAGCCGCAGCGCGTCGCACTCGATCAGCGCCGGGGCGTGCGCGAGCGTCCGCCCGTAGACCATCTTGCCGCGGGCCAGGTCGATCGAGACGGCGTCGGCGCCGCGCCGGCGCGCGCGGCCGGCCCAGTAGCCGTCACCGCCCGCGACGTCGAGGACCCGCTTGCCGCGCAGGTCGCGCCCCATCCAGTCGAGCAGCGTCCCCGCCTCGCGGTACCGGCACACGTGCACCTGGTGCCCCATGAAGGCGACCACATCCGAAATCTTCATCGCCACCCAACTCTAGGCGGAGCGGACGGCCGCGAGGTCACGTTCGCCTACGCTGGGCGCGTGAAGATGAAGGTCGTCGCCGTCCGGGGCCTGCGCGTGCTCCTGGTCCTGCTCGCGCTCGCGTTCTGCGGCTACAGCGTCGCGTCCCAGTGGGACGCCGCCGTGGACGCGTTCCGGCAGATGTCGTGGGCGACGCTCGCCGGGGCGCTCGCCGCCGGCCTGGCGGGGCTCTTCGTCTGGATGCTCGGCTGGCGGGAGTTCCTCGCCGGCCTCGGGTCGCCGCTGCCGGTGCGGGCCGTCTTCCGGATCTCGGGGATCAGCCAGCTCGGCAAGTACGTCCCGGGCAAGGTGTGGGCGCTGGTCACCCAGATCGAGATGACGCGCGAGCACAAGGTGCCGCCCGAGCGCAGCTTCGGCTCGACGATGCTCGCGGTCGCGACGTCCACCTCGTGCGGGCTCGCGGTCGCGGCGGTGACGCTGCCGCTGACGTCCGCGGCGGCGCGCCGGGAGTACTGGTACCTGTTCCTCCTGGCGCCCGTCCTGCTGGCCATGCTGCACCCGAGGATCGTGAGCTGGGCGCTCGGCGTGATGCTCAGGCTCGTGCGGCGGCCGCCGCTGGAGCACCCGGTCAGCCTGGGCGCGACGCTCAGGGCCGTCGGGTGGACGGTCCTCGGCTGGGCCCTGTTCGGCCTGCACACCTGGCTCCTGTGCGCGGCCGTGGGCGGCGACGGCAAGGGGCTGCCGTTCCTGGCGACCGGGGCGTACGCGCTGGCGTTCGTGGCCGGCTTCCTCGTCTTCATCGCGCCGGGCGGCATCGGGGCCCGGGAGGCGGCGCTGACGGTCGTGCTGACGCCGGTGCTCCCGGCGGGCGCGCCGGTCGTGGTCGCGATCGCGTCCCGGGTGCTGCTGACCGCCGCCGACCTGCTGATCGCGGGCGCGGCGTTCCTGCTGGGCAGGACGGCCCCGGGACCCGGGAATGAACCGCGGTCCAAGGAGCTTGTGACGGGTACGCAGCCCACGACAGGCACGCAGCCTACGAAGGAGGGACCGTGACGGCCCCGATCACCGTGACCGACGCGACGTTCGCGGACGAGGTCCTGAGCAGTGACACTCCCGTGCTGGTCGACTTCTGGGCCGACTGGTGCGGGCCGTGCCGCATGATCGCTCCGGTGCTGGAGCAGATCGCCGCCGAGCAGGACGGCAAGATCAAGATCGCGAAGATGGACTACGACGCGAACCCGCAGACGCCGGGCAAGTACGGCGTGATGGGGCTGCCGACCCTGCTGCTCCTCAAGAACGGCGAGGTCGTGGAGCAGATCGTCGGCGCCAAGCCGAAGCGCGCCCTGATGAAGGTCATCGAACCGCACCTGTGAGCGCGTCGAGGTAGGCGGCCCACACCGGGCCGTGGTCGACCGGGCGGACGCCGGAGCGCAGTCGCTCCGGCTCCCCCGGCTCGTAGAAGCGGCGGAGGGCGCCGGCGAGCGCGGGCACGTCGTCCGGCGCGCAGACCAGGCCGTCCACACCGTCGCGGATCTGCCCGGCGAACCCGCCCACATCGGTGGCGATCACCGGGAGGCCGTGCTCGTGGGCCATCCACACGTTCTGCGACGACGTCGCCGACCGGTAGGGCATGACGAGCGCGTCGGCCGCGGCGAACAGCCCCGGGATGTCGGCCGCCGGGACGTACCCGGGCCGCAGCTCCACCCTGGACGCCAGGTCCAGCGAGCCGACCAGCTCCCGGGTCTCGTCGAGGCCGCCCCAGAACTCGCCCGCGACGGTCAGGGCCACGTCGTCCGGGCCCTCGGCGAGGGCGCGCAGCAGGACGTCCAGGCCCTTGTACGGGCGGACGATCCCGAAGAACAGCAGCCGCCGGCGCACCTTCCCGTCGCCGGGCGCGGCGGCGCCGGCCGCGGGCAGGTGCGCGGCCATCTCCGCGACCCGCACCGGCCGCGGGGTGAGCCCCCGCGCCAGGCCGGCCTGGGCCTCGGTGTGGACGAGCACGCCGTCCACCTTCCGCAGCAGGCGCCTCATCAGCGGCTCGTCGTAGGACTTGCGCTCGTGCGGCAGGACGTTGTGGCACAGCGCCACCACCGGGGTCCGGCCCCCGAGCCCGGCGAGGATCCCCAGGTAGGACGGCACCTGGACGGTGCTCAGCACCACCAGGACGACCAGGTCGCACGACCGCAGCGCGCGGCCGGTGCGCCACCAGCCGTCCGGGCGGCGCCAGTCGAGCCGGCGCCGGGTGCCGGGGAACGGCTCCCCCTCCGGCTCGGAGATCGTCTGCTGGCCCGGGTACAGGAACGAGGGGTACTGAGCCCGCCACGACTCGATGACGACGTCGTGGCCGGCGGCCGCCAGCCGGTGCGCCAGCTCGGTGGTGTGCCGGGCGCCGCCGCCCTTGTAGGGGAACGCGGGCCCGACGATCGCGACGCGCATGCCGCTAGACGTCGCCGCGCGAGCGGACGATCAGGTCGGCCAGCAGCGCCAGCGAGGCGATGATCAACCCCGTCACGAAGATCATGATGGTGTTGTTGGCGAAGTAGCCGAAGTGCACCACCATGTCGAACACGCCCTTGAGCAGCCCGATCACGATCAGCCACAGCGCGGGCGGCATCAGCACCTTGAGCGGGTTGAAGTACATCACCATCCGCAGCACCTGCAGGATGTAGCGGTAGGCGTCCTTGGTGAAGTGGAACTTCGACTTGCCGGCCCGCTTGGCGTAGTCGATCGGCATGTACCGGACCGGGTGCTGGTTCGACAGGAACGCGATGGTGATCGTCGTGACGCAGGAGAACCCGGGCGGCAGCAGCCGCAGGTACGGCAGCGACACCTCGCGGCGGAACGCGCGCAGCCCCGAGTTCAGGTCGGGGATCTTGGTGTTGGTGAGCCGCTCGGCGACCTTGCGGATGAACCACTTGGCGGGCACCCGCAGCGCCTTGTGCGTCCCCTCCTCGGTGGTGCGCGCCCCGACGACCTGGTCGACGGCCGGGTCGGTGTCGAGGACCTCGACCAGCTCGGGGATCCGCTCGTTCGGGTAGGACATGTCGGCGTCGGTCCACACGACGATGTCGCCGCGGGCCTGCTGGGAGCCGATGCGCCGGACGGTGCCCGACCCGCTGTTGTGCTGGAACGCCATGATCCGCATGTTCGGGAAGCGGGGCGCCGCCTCCTCCAGCCGGGCGAGCGTCGCGTCCGTCGAGCAGTCGTCGACGGCCAGCAGCTCGTAGGTCTTGCCGCTGCCGTCCATCGCCTTGCAGATGCGCTCGATCTCGTCGATCACGTGGTCCTGCTCGTTGTAGCAGGGCAGGACGATCGTGACGTGGACGCTGTCGGACGCGGCCGGCGGACCGGGCGCGGGCGCCGGGCCCGGCACGGGCGCGGGCTCCACATCGGCGGGCGGCTGGGACTTCGGCTCGACAGACTGGGTGCTCACGCAGCGCGAGGATACTCGCCCCCGCGCGCATCGGCGGCCTTACGGCCGCGCGGGCTCGGCCGTCCACACGTCCATCGTCAGCCCCCAGGTGCCGCCGGGCGGGCCGGTGAGCGTGCGCCCGTCCTGCCGCGTCACCAGGTGCAGCACCTGCCGCGGGGTCCCGTACGGGGCGACCTGCTCGGGCTTCGCCGCCATGATCACCGGACGCCGCCCGGCCCGGTGCGCCCCGGCGGCGACGCGCCGCACGTCCTCGGGCGACGCGGAGCCGGCGGTGCGCGCGGCGGGCACCCCGCACTCGCCGCGGACGACCTGGAGGAACCGGTCGGCGGTGGACTGCTCGACCATCACGACGGAGGCGCGCGGAGGCAGCGCGCGGCACATCCCGTCCACGGCGGCGACCTCGCCCTGCTCGGTGCGGGTGACCAGGTAGCCGCCGGACGTCAGCAGGATCGGCACCAGCATCAGCACGACACCGGCGACCGTGCCCGTCCGCACCACCCGCGGCCCGTAGCCGAGCCGCCGGACGCGCTTGACCGTCCAGGCCGACGCGAACACGGTGAACAACAGCAGGCCGGGGATGACGAGGCCGATCAGCCGGCGGGACGCCCACGGATGGTCGGGCGTGATCCCGGGACGGACCAGCACCTGCGCGGTCGTCCAGACGACCATCGCGTAGGGCAGCAGCCATTCCGGGGACTGCCCGCGCAGCAGCCGCCGCACCAGCAGCGCCGCGCCGAACGCGGCGAACAGCAGCGCGGGGACGCCGACGTACCAGAGGACCCAGTACAGCGACAGCTCCGAGTACTGCCGGGTGCCGTCGACCGGGAGGGCCTGGATCTTCTGGATCATCTCGATGAACCGGACGTTCATCGCGTCGTCGCCGGTCGCGGGCGGGCGGCGGACCGTCTGCACCAGTGGCCGGGCCGCGAAGGCCGCCAGCACCAGCACGGTGAGGACGGCGGCGGCGCCCGGCAGGCGGCCGCGCGCGACCGCCGCGCCGGCGCGGCGCAGCCGGGCCCCCGCCGGGTCCCAGCGCAGCGCCGCGACCAGCAGGACGGTCGCGACGAGCACGGCCGCGGAGATGGCCAGCAGCGGCACGAGCGACGTCCGGAGGTAGGACAGGTAGGGCCGGGACATCGTGAAGCCCTCGACCACGCCGGCGCCCGCGCCGAGCAGCAGGCCACCGGCCGTCCAGTAGCCGGCCGCGCGCCTGCGCGCGACCAGCAGGCCCGCGAACGCCACCACCGGCAGGACGTCCCGCAGCCCGTCGATGCGGACGAGCACGATCAGCCCGAGCGCGGCCCCGGCGAGGAGCGCCTTGGCGCCGGCGACGCGCCCGTCGCGGGGCTCCCGGCGGACGTCGTACATCAGCGACAGGCCGCCCAGCAGCAGGACGATGGCGGGCAGCTCGCTGAAGGTGTTGCGGGAGACGTAGAGCATCGGCAGCGTCAGCGCCAGCAGCAGCGCCCCCGCGGGCGCCCAGCGGGGGCCGACGAGGCGCGCCACGAGCCCGGCGAACGACAGCACGCAGCACGCGCCGAGCACCGGCGCCATCATCACCATCCCGTGGGCGCCGCCGACCCATCCGGCCGGCGCCAGCACGAGCGGCCATCCGGCCATGAACTGCGGGACGACGGCCCCGCCGTCCTGGTAGAAGGCGGGGCTCGCGAAGTTCAGGACCGCGTCGGGGCCGCCGAACGCCGCCTCCGACAGCGGGATCGGCAGCGAGCCGTGCTTCGCCAGCCACGTCGCGAACTGGACGTAGGACGCGGGGTCGCGGCGGACGACGACCTGCTCGGCGCACATGACGACCTGGAGCACCAGGAACGCGGCGGTGACGGCGAACACCGACCACACCGGCCAGCGCTGCACCGCGTCGAGGCCGCCCGGGGCGTTCAGGCTCCCCGGGCGCCCGCCGGGGTCGTCGCCCGGGCGGGTGCGCAGGCCGAGCCACAGCACCAGGGCCGCGACCGGCACGAACAGCGCGACGGCCGGGGCCGGGCGGAACACGCCCGCCATCAGCAGCGGCAGCGACACCGCCAGCCACGCGACGAGGACCAGCGCCGGGGCCGCGGTCGCGCGGACGAGCAGCCGACCAGCGTTCATGATTCCGCCCCGTGCTCGCCGTCGCGGCGCTCGCGGTCGTGGTGCCCGCCGCCGCGGCGCCCGCCCGCCACTGTTCCGTCCTTCACCCGTGCGGAGCGTAGCGGCATCGGCGCGATGGCGGCGCCACGACGATCATGCGGGCATACGCTCGGACCATGAGCGCACATGCCGGGGCCGCGGACACGCCCGCGGAGCTGCTGCGGAGGCGGGTCGCGGACGATCCGTCCCGCCCGCTGGTCACCTTCTACGACGACGCGCGCGGCGAGCGGGTCGAGCTGTCCGCGCGGACGTTCGGGAACTGGGTGGCCAAGACGGCGAACTTCCTGGTGGACGGCCTCGCCGCCGAGCCGGGGACCCGCGTCGTCCTGGTCCTGCCGCCGCACTGGCAGACCGCGGTGTGGCTGATGGCCTGCTGGTCGGCCGGTCTGGTCGCCGAGCCGGTCGATCCGGAGGAGTTCGGTCGCGGCGGCGCCGAACCGGCCGGGGCGTCCGGGCCGTACATCCTGGCGGCGGCGCAGGAGGTGCTGGACGACGTGCTCGCGGACGACGTGCTCGCAGGAGGGGCCGAGGAGATCGTCGGCCTGTCGCTGCACGCGCTCGGCGGCCCGCTCGCCGACTGCCCGCCCGGCGTGACCGACTACGCGGCGGAGGTGCGCGCGTACGGAGACCGATTCGACCCGGGCCCGGAGGCGGCGCCGGAGGCCCCCGCGTTGAGTGTGACAAAGACCACATTCACTGCGGCGGAGCTGGTGGGCGCCGCGCGCGGGGCCGTTGAGAAATGGGAGCTGGACGCACGCGACCGGCTCCTGGTTGACATGTCCTTCACCACACTCGACGGGGTACTGACCTGCCTTCTCGCACCACTAGCCTCGGGTGCTTCCGTCATAATCCAACGAAACTTTGACAAAGCCGCCCTAGATCGTCGCCTGACCGTGGAGCATGTGACGGTGGTGGCCGGTACGCCCGGACCGAATGACGAATCCGGCTCCGTGCACCGCCTCCCCTGACCTACGCTTCCCTTGCCCTCGTCCCGTCCGTTCGACCATGAGCCATGGGCCGGCCCCCCTCCCGGGGGACGCCCCCGGACCCCCGGAACCGCCCATACCCCCGGACCTCGGAGCCGATGAACAGCAACCCGATGTACATGGAGTACGTCGACGACGCCGACCCGCAGCCGGCGCCGCGACGCGGCTGGCGCATCCTCGGCTGGGTGTGCATCGGACTGTCGGCGGTCATGGTGGTCGGCTCTCTCACCGCCTACGGCCTGTACCGCCAGGCGTTCGGGAACATCTCGCACGAGGACGTCAACGCCCAGCTCGGCCCCAACCGGCCGAAGAAGCTGAACAGCGCGATGAACATCCTGATGCTCGGGTCCGACACCCGTGAGGGCGCGAACTCCAAGTACGGCCGCTCGATGAAGAACGAGGTGCCGCGCTCGGACACGATGATCCTGCTGCACCTGTCCCCGGGCGGCGGCCAGGCGATGGGCATCAGCTTCCCCCGCGACCTCATGGTCCGGATGCCGTCCTGCAAGAGCCGCAAGGGCGGGACGATCCCGGCGCAGACCCGGGCGCAGATCAACTCGGCGTTCAGCAACGGCGGCGCGGCCTGCGTCATCAAGACGATCGAGAGCATCTCCAACATCCGCATCGACCACTTCATGCAGGTCGACTTCAACGGGTTCAAGGCCATCACCAGCGCCGTCGGCGGCGTCCCGGTGTGCCTGCCCAAGGACGTGAACGACCCCAAGTCCAAGCTCAAGCTGAGCCGGGGCAAGCACAAGATCAAGGGTGAGACGGCGCTGGCGTACGTGCGCGTGCGGCACGGCCTCGGCGACGGCTCCGACACCGACCGCATCAAGCGCCAGCAGAAGTTCATGGGCTCCCTGGCCGGCCAGGCGATGAGCGCCGGCGTGCTCAGCAACCCCCGGCGCATGCTCCAGCTGATGAACGCCGTGACCAAGTCGCTCACCACCGACAAGGAGCTGACGCCGCAGGTCATGATGGACATCGGCAAGGAGATGCAGGGCATGACCACCGGCAAGCTCCGGTTCGTGACCGTCCCGTCCGGGCCCGACCCGCTGGACCCGAACCGGGTGGCGCTCACGACCGCCGCCCAGCCGTTCTTCTCCGCCGTCCGCAACGACAAGACCGTGCCGAAGGAGCCCAAGCCGGGCGCCACGAAGATCCCGCCGAGCCAGGTGCGCGTGCGGGTCTACAACGGCAGCGGCATCGACGGCCAGGCCGGGCGCGTCGCCAGCGACCTGGAGTCGCAGGGCTTCCAGGTCACCGTCGGCGGGAACGCCCCCGCGCCCACGACCGTCACGAAGGTGATGTACGGTGCCGGAGCCGACCAGCAGGCGCAGACCCTGACCGCGCTGATCCCGAGCAAGCCGCAGGCCGCGGCGCGCACCACGGGCGGCACGCCGGGGCTCGTCGACCTGATCGTCGGCCAGGACTGGACCAACCTCAAGAGCGCCGGCGCCGGCATCCCGAAGCAGCAGGGTGAGATCCGCGCCAGCGACGACATCTGCAAGGAGAGCTGACCGGGCAGCCGTATGACCTACACCACCAGGCCCTCAGAGGCCGACGCGGCACAGCGGACCGAACGGCCGTCCCCCACGGACGCGGCGGCGCCCCCCGGGGCGAGGCCGCCGGACGCCGCGGGCACCGCCCCCTCCGGGAGCCCGGCCCCGCAGGCCGCCGCGCGCAAGGTACGCGACCCGTTCTTCGACAACGCCAAGTACTTCGCGATCCTGCTGGTGGTGGCGGGGCACTCCCTGGCCAACCTGCTGAACGTCCCGCTGGCCAAGGGCCTGTACCTGTTCATCTACCTGTTCCACATGCCGCTGTTCATCGTGATCACCGGCTACTTCTCCCGGAACTGGACGTTCGCCGGCGGCAAGGCCCGCAAACTGATCACCAACGTCGGGGTCCCGTACGTGGTGTTCGAGTTCGCCTACTCGATCTACGACTGGCTCGCGGGCCGCAACCACCTCGAGATCAGCCTGCTGAACCCGTACTACCTGACGTGGTTCCTCTGCGCGCTGTTCATGTGGCGCCTGTCCACCCCGGTCTGGCAGCAGATCCGCTGGCCGCTCGCCGTGGCGACGGTGTTCGCGCTGCTGTCGTACATGAGCGACCTCGGCGGGACGTTCGACATCCACCGGGTGATCGGGCTGCTGCCCTTCTACGTCCTCGGGCTCACGCTGAAGCCGCAGCACTTCGAGCTGCTGAAGAAGCCGATCGCACGGCCGATCGGCGCGCTGGTGCTCGCCGCCGGCCTCGCCGGCAGCTACCTCGTCATGGACCACATGTCGCGGAGCTGGATCTACTGGAAGCACGCGAACTTCGAACTCCACGTCGGCAACCTCACCGGCACCGTGGTGCGGATCGCGATGTTCGCCGCGGCGGTCGTCTTCGTCGCCGCCTTCCTCAGCCTCATCCCGCGCAAGCGGTACTGGTTCACCTCTCTCGGCTCCTACACGCTGTACGCGTACCTGCTGCACGGGTTCGTGACCCGGCTGCTCAACTTCACCGGCTGGTGGGGCGCCGACTGGATGCACACCCCGACCGGGGTGGGCATCGTGGTCGTCGGCGCCCTGGTGGTCGGAACGTTCCTATGCTCCAAGCCCGTCGTGCGGACGATGAGCTGGGCCCTGGAACCGAAGATGATGTGGGTCTTCACCCCCCTGAGAAGGCCCGCCCGCTCCCGCTGACGCCCGCTCCCGCTGAGACCCGACCCCCCGGAGATATGACCGACGTCCTCCCGACCCCGCCACCCGCCACGGGCAGTGCGCCTCCCGCCACGGGCAGTGCGCTCGCCGTGCCCGCGGCGCCGCCCGTCCCCGCTCCGCGTCCCGCGCCCGGCCCGGCGCCGCCGAAGCCCGCCTCGCGCGCCCGGGACGCCTACTTCGACAACGCCAAGTTCTTCACGGCCGTGCTGGTCGTGGTCGGGCACTTCTGGTCCCAGTTCGGGGACAGCCGTGCGGCACATGCCGCATATGTCGTCCTCTACGCTTTTCATATGCCGGTATTCGTTTTCATCTCCGGCTATTTCGCACGCGGATTCATGCGCTCGACGGACAAGTTCCGGAGCGTTCTCCCGACGCTCGTCGTCCCCTATGTCATCTTCATCCTGCTCTACCGGGCGCAATTGATCCTCATCAACGGGGTGCCGTTCCGGTTGAGCGAACTCTTCCGGCCGCACTTCCTGATGTGGTTCCTCGTGGCGCTCGTGTTCTGGCGGCTGAGCGCGCCGCTGTGGGGGCACCTGCGCCATCCGGTGGCCGTCTCGGTCGCGTTCGCCCTCGTCGGCGGGAGCTGGGCGTTCACCGCCGACTCCACGCTCAGCCGGACCGCGGGCCTGCTGCCGCTCTTCGTCCTCGGGCTGACCGTCGACCCGGAGCACGTGCGGCGCCTGCGCGGCCGCTGGGCGAGGTGGGCCGGGTTCGCGGTACTGGCCGCCGCCCTCCCCGTCGCCTACGTCTGGGAGCTCGGCACCGTCGTCCCGAAGATCGACAGCGGTCTGCTCTACTGGAACCAGGGTTACGATGCCATGGGCTTCGGCACCGCCGAAGGCATGATGTGGCGGTTCGTGGCCCTCGCCTTCGCCGTTCTCCTCGGTGCGGCCTTCCTCGCGTGCATCCCGCGCGGACGGTCCTGGTACACCGAGATGGGGACGCGGACGATGTACGTGTACCTGCTGCACGGACTCGTCATGAAGACGTTCGATTACACCGGCATGCTGGACAAGCCAGTCCTGCACGGCCCGTCGGGCATCGTCTCGGTCACCGTGGCGGCCGTGGCGCTCGGCGTCGTCCTGGCCACCGCGCCCGTACGGCGGCTCACCCGGTGGGCGGTCGAGCCCGACGCGCGGTGGCTCCTGCGGCCCGCGCACGGCAGGACCTGAGGTTCGAACCCGACCCGTGGGTATAGTCCAGAATCACCGAGTAGTTGATTGGCCTTCGCGTGAGCTCTGATCACGATATTTCCCTGAGCATCATCGTGCCCGTGCACAAAGTGCAGGGGTACATCCGGCAATGCCTTGATTCCATCCTCGATCCGGACCTTCCCCATCTCGAGGTCATCGCCGTCGACGACCGCTCACCGGACGGCTGCGGCGAGATCCTCGACGAGTTCGCCGAGCGCGACCCGCGCGTCAAGGTCCGGCACCTCGAGGAGAACGTCGGGCTCGGCCGGGCGCGCAACATCGGGCTCGACATGGCGACCGGCGACTACGTCTGGTTCTTCGACAGCGACGACCACGCGACCGAGGGCGCCGTCCGCGCGATCTGCGACCGGCTCGCCGAGACCCGCCCCGACGTCCTGGTCTTCGACTACGCCCGGTCCTACTGGAACGGCAAGGTCAAGCGCAGCATCATCAACCACCTGTTCCGCGAGCCGCCGGCGCCGGACGTGTTCACCCTCGCCGAGCGGCCGAGCGTCCTCGAGATGATGATGACGGCGTGGAACAAGGCGATCCGCCGCGAGTTCCTGCTCGACCTCGGGCTGCGCTTCAGCGGCGGCTACTACGAGGACGTCAACGTCACCTACCCGATCCTGATGGCCGCCGAGCGCCTGAGCCTGCTGGACCGGGTCTGCTACATCTACCGGCAGCGCCGCCGCGGGGCGATCACCAAGACCGCGAGCGCCAAGCACTTCGACGCGTTCGCGCAGTACGACCGCATCTTCGAGTTCATGGACGCGATGGGGGCGAAGGCCGACCCGTTCCGCCCGCTGATGTTCGACCGGACGATCTGGCACCTGCTCGTCATCCTCGAGCGCCCCGACCGCGTGCACGAGTCGGAGAAGGCGCGGTTCTTCGCGGAGATGTCGAAGACGTACGGCAAGTACGAGCCCGCGGGGCACGTCCCGCCGGACGACAAGCCGTTCCTCGCCGACAAGCACCAGATGATCAAGGCGGGCGACCACCGGGGCTTCGAGCGGGTCCGCGCCGCCGAGGCCAAGGACAAGACGAGGAGCCGGGCCGGGAAGGCCGCCAAGATCCGCAGGCGCGGCGTGCTGCTGGGCAAGGAGCTCGCCAAGGAGCGCTACTACCAGATGCAGCGGCGCCTCCCGATCGAGGAGGACCTCGCCGTCTTCGGCGCGTACTGGTACCGCGGGTACGCCTGCAACCCGGCGGCGATCTACGAGAAGGTCCGCGAGCTGGCCCCGGACGTCCGCCCGGTGTGGATCGTCAAGCCCGGGGCGCGCAAGACGATGCCGGAGGGCGTCGAGTACGTCGTGGCGGGCTCCGCCGACTACTACCGGACGCTGGCCCGCGCGAAGTACTTCGTCAACAACGTCAACTTCCCCGACAACTACGTGAAGCGGCCGGGGCAGGTGCACATGATGACGCAGCACGGGACGCCGCTGAAGAAGATGGGCCTCGACCAGATGGAGTACCCGGTCGGCGCCAACGACATGGACTTCAAGGCCCTCATCGCCCGGTCGGACCGGTGGGACTACCTCGTGTCGTCCAACCCGCTGTCGACGGAGGCGTGGGAGCGCGGTTTCCCCTGCGACTACGAGATGCTGGAGATCGGCTACCCGCGCAACGACCGGCTCGTCGCGGCCGGCGAGGAGGAGCGCGCCCGGCTGCGCGCCGAGCTCGGCGTCCCGGACGGCGCGACCGCGATCCTGTACGCGCCGACGCACCGCGACTACCAGCGCCGCTACACGCCCCAGTTCGACATCGGGCGGGTCGCGGACGCGCTCGGCGAGGGGCACGTGCTGCTGCTGCGGGCGCACTACTACTACAAGATCAAGAACATGGCGGCGGACCTGGGCTGGCCGGAGGGCCGGGTCATCGACGTGTCCAAGCACCCGTCCGTCGAGGACCTCATGATCGCGTCGGACGCGCTGCTCACGGACTACTCCTCGGTGATGTTCGACTACGCCAACCTCGACCGGCCGATCGTGATCTACGCGAACGACTGGGAGACCTACCGGCTCACCCGCGGGGTCAACTTCGACCTGATGGCGACCCCTCCCGGCGCCGTCGCCGCGACCGAGGCCGAGCTGGTCGACGCGTTCGTGTCCCGGGCCGCGTGGAGCGACGCCGCCGCGAAGAACCTCGCGAACTTCCGGGCGCGGTTCTGCCCCTGGGACGACGGGCACGCGGCCGAACGCGCCGTCCGCCGCATGTTCCTCGGGGAGAAGATCCCGAACCCGCCGCAGGCCCAGTAGGCCGCCGGGCGCCGGCCCCGCCGCAACGCCGTCCGGCCCGCACATCCCGTCACGCCCGAAGGAGTGGGTCGCTTGCCCTCCAGCAGGATCAGCGTCGTCGTGCTCGCGCACGGAGCCGGAGAGTCGCTCGGCGGCACCCTCGCGTCGATCGCGGGCCAGTCGCACGCCGACCTGAGGGTCCTGGTGATGGACGACGGCGCGGGCGCGGCCGCCGGGGCGGTCCTGCCCGACGAGCGGTTCCGCGTCGTGCGGCGGGGCGCGCTCAGCCGGGGCGCGGCGCGCTGCCTCGGCGCCGCGGAGAGCGACGGCGACTTCCTGCTGTTCGTGGACGGCGGCGACGAGCTGCCCGAGGACGCCGCCGCGTCGCTGGCCGCGGCGCTGGAGGCGTCCGGGTCCGACATCGCGATCGGCCGCGAGGCCGTGCGCCGCGGGCCGGACCGGGCGCCGGTGTGGCGGCCCGTCGAGCCCGCCCTCGCCCCGGCCACCGGCACGGACGTGCGCCGGACCCCCGACCTGGTGCGCGAGCGCGGGGTCCGCGGGAAGCTGTACCGGCGGTCGTTCTGGACGTCGCACGGGCTGGAGTTCCCCGACCTCGGCCGCTACGACGACCTGCCGGCGGCGGTGCGGGCGCTGCACCTCGCGGCGGGCGTGGACGTGCTGCCCGGCGTCGTCCTGCGCCGGCGGGGCGAGCGGTTCGCGGCCACGACGGAGGCGCAGGAGATCGCGGACGGGTTCGGCGCGGTCGCCCTCGCCGTCGACTGGCTCGGCGAGCACGGCCACACCCGGTCCCGGCGGCGGTTGCAGGCCCTCGCGGCCGCCGAGGAGCTGCGGGTGTTCCTCGACGCGCTGCCCGACCTGCCCGCCGACGAGCGCGAGCAGGTCGTCGCGCAGGCCGCCGGGTACGCCTCCGGGCTTCCCGCCAAGCTGCTCGCCGACGTCCCGGCGCTCACCCGGCTGAAGTGGCATCTCGCCTCGGCCGGGCACACGACGGAGCTGGTGAAGGTCGTCCGGTACGAGCGGGGGAAGGCGTCGCCGTCGATCGTCCGCGACCCGCTGCGCCGGTACGTCGTCTACCCGTACTGGAAGGACACCAAGGTCGACGTCCCGCGCGAGGTCTACCGGGCCCGCGGCGAGCTGCGGATGCGGGGCCGGGTCCACGCGGTCGGCTGGGACGGCGACCGGCTCACCGTCACCGGCGAGGCCTACATCAACTCCGTCAGCATGCGGCGCCGCTGGACGTCGGTGAAGACGATCACGCTGCGGTCCGGCAGGCGGAAGATGACCGCGCGGGCCCGGCAGGCGCCGGCGCCCGGCAAGAAATCGGGCTGGTCCGGCTTCGAGTTCGCCTTCGACGTCGGCCGTCTTCGCGACCACGGGACGTGGGTCGAGGGCGTCTGGACGGTCGAGGCGTCGGTGCTGAACGCGGGCGTGCTCCGGCGGGGGCCGCTGCGCGGCGGCGGCTCCGGCAGCGGCGCCCACCCGCCGTACCGCTACGTCGCCGACGGCGTGCGCGTCGTCCCGCGCATCGACGACGGCCGCCTCGTCATCGAGGTCGAGCGCGTCGCGACGGCGGCCGTCGCGCTGTCGTGGGACGACGGCACGCTGGTCGTCGAGGTGGAGGCGGACGAGGCGCCGGACGGGCTGTCGCTCACGCTCGGCGACGACCGCGTCGACGTGCCGGTCACCGCGTCCGGCGGCCGGTACGTCGCCCGCGTCGCCCCGGAGGCCCTCGAAGGGTCCCCGCTGCCTCCGGAGGAGATCGACGACACCCGGGACTGGACGGTCCGCGTCGCGGGCCGCCCCCTGGTGCTCGCCGAAGGCGTCGAGGACGCCCGGCGGTCGTTCGGCCCGCTGGAGGTCGCCGCGGACCGCGGGCCCGGCGGCTACCTTCGCGTCCGGCGCACCACGGCGCGGCTCTCCGTGGACGCCTGCGCCTGGCGGCCGGACGGGACGCTCGTCCTGACCGCGGCGCATCCCGCGCACGGCGGCGGCCAGATCGTGCTGCGCGGCCGGTGGCACCGCAAGGAGTACGCGTTCGACCTCGTCGCCGACCCGGAGTCGGGGGTGCTGCGCGGGCACGTCCCGGCCGCGGCCGTGCCGGGCGTCGCGGGCGTCCTGCCGCTGCGTCCCGGCCGGTGGGACGTGCTGTTCCGGCCTCCGGGCGAGCGGGCGCTGACCGTCCGGCTGTCGCCGGAGGCGCAGCGCGAGCTGCCCGGACCGGTGGAGGTGGCGCGGCGCGGCTACGCCCTGGAGGCGCGCGACGGGCGGCTCGCCGTGGCGGTGACGGGCGACGTGCCGGCGGAGGAGAAGAGCGCCGGAGGCAGGTACCGGGAGGAGGCGCGCCGCCGCGCCGACCGCGACGGGCTGCGCGACACCGTCCTGTTCTCCTGCTTCAGCGGGAGGCAGTACTCCGACAGCCCGAAGGCCGTCCACGAGGAGCTGACGCGCCGGGGCTCGGACCTGGAGCAGCTCTGGGTCGTCAACGACGCGCAGGTGGAGTTGCCGGGCACGCTGCGGCCCGTCCGGCTGCACGGCAGGGAGTGGCACGAGGCGCTCGCCACGTCCCGCTACATCGTGACGAACCACCGGCTGGGCGACGCGTTCCAGCGGCACCCGGACCAGGTCGTCCTGCAGACCTGGCACGGCACCCCGCTCAAGAAGATCGGCGGTGACATCAAGGAGGTGCACTTCGCCTACGCGCCCGGCATGAAGAAGGCCCTCCAGTCGCGCTCGAAGGACCCCGGGCCCTCCCTGCCCGAGTGGACCCACCTGCTGTCCCCCAACCCGTTCAGTACGGAGATCTTCCGCCGCGCTTTCGCGTTCAAGGGCGAGATGCTGGAGGTCGGCTACCCGCGCAACGACCTGCTGCACAGCCCGGAGGCCGACGCGGTCGCGGCGCGGGTCCGGGCCCGGCTCGGCATCCCCGAGGGCAAGCGGGTCGTGCTGTACGCCCCGACGTGGCGCGACGACCAGTACTACAGCCGCGGCCGCTACAGGTTCGACATGCGGATCGACCTGGAGCGGGCCCGCGCGGCGCTCGGCGACGACCACGTCCTGCTGGTCCGGCTGCACACCAACGTCGTGGACGGCGTCCGCGAGGACGGGCACGGCTTCGTCCGCGACGTGTCGGCCTATCCCGACATCACCGAGCTGTACCTGATCTCCGATGTGATGATCAGCGACTACTCGTCGGTGATGTTCGACTACGCCAACACCGGCCGGCCCATGCTGTTCTTCACCTACGACCTCGCCGACTACCGGGACCGGCTGCGCGGCTTCTACTTCGACTTCGAGGCCGAGTCCCCGGGACCGCTTGTGGAGACCTCCGACGACCTCATCGAGGCGGTCCGCCACGCGGAGTCCGCCATGGACGGCTATCGCGACCGCTACAAGGACTTCGTCGCGCGTTTCTGCCCTCTCGACGACGGGCATGCCGCCTCTCGTGCCGTCGACCGGGTGTTCGGCCCGGACGGCGGAGGCCGGTAGGCGTCATCGGGGAAGGCGACTGGTCCGTGAACACGGTTCCTGACCGTTGCAAGGAGTTAGACGGGTGCGGGGTGGCCGACCATTGCAGGGTCGGCGCGGACGACACGCTCCACATCCGGTGGAGGCGCCCTGCGGCGGAGGGCGAGCGGATCGTCCTGCGCCACGCGCCGACCGGGGAGGTCCGTGCCGGGCCGCTCGCGGATGACCGGTGCTCCGCCGCGCTTGCGGTCGGCGGGCTCGCGCCGGGCGCGTGGGACGTGCTGCTCGGCGCGGACCGTCCGCTGCTGACCGACGACCCCGGGTTCTCGTTCGACGGGCTGCGCGAGTACGCCGGGCGGGCGCGGGAGCGGGCCGTCCGCGTCGTGCGGGCGCCGGACGGGCGGGCCACGCTCGACGTCCGCGATGTCGCCCCGCACGCGGAGGTCGAGGAGGTGCACCCGCTCGACGGCGAAATCAAGATCATCGGATGGCTCGCCCACACCGGGCCGCGTCCGGGCGCCGCCGCCCGGCTGGTCGCGGTCGCCCGCGACGGCGGCGGCCGTGAGACGGGGGTCGCCCGGCTCGACGGGACCGCGTTCGACGCCTGCCTGGACGTTCACGCGTTCACCCGGCACGAGCCCGGCCTGTGGGACCTCTGGCTGGAGGCCGGCGACGTCCGCGCCCGCCTCGCCACCTTCCTCGACGACGCGCCGGGCAAGCACGGCACGCTCTCCTACCCCCGGCAGATCGTCCCGTCCGGCGCGCGGCGGATGGGCGTGCGGCCGTACTACACGCTCAAGGACGGGCTGGCGGTCGCCTGCCACCTCCTCCCCGAGGACGACGCCCCATGAAGATCACGTTCCTGCTGCTGGAGGCCTGGACCGTCGACGGCACCGTGCGCAGCACCTTCACGCTCGCGGACGAGCTGTCCCGCCGCCACGACGTCGAGATCGTCAGCGTGCGGCGCACGGCCGACCGGCCGGTGTTCCCGCTCTCGGACCGCGTCCGGCTGCGCTCCCTGGTCGACGTCCGGCCGGGCGCGAAGGTCCCGTGGCCGAACACCGAGCGCGCCGCGCGGCTCATGGCCGAGCCGACGCGGATCGTCCACCCCGAGGAGCGCAGCTTCTCCAAGTACTCCGCCTGGACGGACGAGAGGCTCACCCGCTTCCTGCGCAGGCCGCGCACGGACGTGCTGGTCACCACCCGGGCGGGGCTCAACCTGATGGCGGCGCGGCTGGCGCCGGCCAAGGTCGTCGTGGTCGGGCAGGAGCACCTGCAGCTCGGCATCAACGACGCCGGGATCCTCGCCGAGATCGAGGAGTGGTACCCGCGGCTGGACGCACTCACCTGCCTGACGGCCGCCGACACGGCGGAGTACGGGCGCCTGCTTCCCGCGGGCTCGTGCCCCGTCCACACGATCGGCAACGGCCTTCCCCCGCGGGTGCACCCGCGGTCGCGGCAGGAGAACCGGGTCGTCGTGGCGGCGGGCCGGATCGTCTGGATCAAGGGGTTCGACCTGCTCGTCGACGCGTTCGCGAAGGTCGTGGAGAAGCATCCGCAGTGGCGGCTGCGGATCTACGGCGAGGGACCGCGCCGCGAGGAGATGCGCCGCCGGGCCACCCGCCTCGGCCTCTATAACCACGTCCGGATGATGGGGCCGGCCCATGACATGGAGGGCGAGCTGGCCAAGGCGTCCGTCCTCGCCCTGCCCTCGCGCGCCGAGCCGTTCGGCATGACGATCATCGAGGCGTTCGCGTGCGGGCTGCCGGTGGTCGCCTTCGACTGCCCGCACGGGCCCCGCGAGCTCATCACCGACGGGGCGGACGGGCTGCTCGTCCCGCCCGAGGACTCCGGCGCGCTCGCCGAGACGCTGATCCGGCTGATCGACGACGAGGAGGCGAGACGGGCGATGGCGGCGAACGCCGCCGCGTCGGCGGAGCGGTTCGCCGTGTCCGCGGTCGCCGCGCGATGGGAGCGGATGCTCGGCGGGCTGCTCGCCGCGCCACGCCGCGACAACGGACGCCGCGGGCCAACGTTGTCTCTCTGAACGGTGAGGCCAGAGTGGCCGAACAACCTCTTCCAGGCGATATCACTCTAAGTGACACTTCAACCCCGGAGTGAGACGCCGGAGCTGGAGGAGGACCACGGTGCATCTGACCCCGCACGAGCAGGAGCGCCTGATGATCCACGTGGCCGCCGACGTGGCGGCCGGACGCCGGGCCCGGGGGCTCCGGCTGAACTACCCCGAGGTGGTGGCGCTGCTGACCGCGCACGTGCTCGAAGGGGCCAGGGACGGCAGGACCGTCCGCGAACTGATGGCCTCCGGGCGGGGCGTGCTCACCCGCCGGGAGGTGATGCGGGGCGTCCCCGAGATGATCGAGATGATCCAGGTGGAGGCGACCTTCCCGGACGGCACCAAGCTGGTGACCATCACCGACCCCATCCCCGCGCGGCCCGAGGTCACCGCGCCCGGGCAGGTCGAGCACCCGGACGGCGCCGAGCCGGTGCCGGTCAACGAGGGGCTGCCGGTGACGCGGGTCGAGGTGCGCAACACCGGCGACCGCGCGGTGCAGGTCGGCTCCCACTACCACTTCTACGAGGTGAACCCGGCGCTGGAGATCCGGCCGGTCACGGCGGCGGCGGACGCGGCGCCCGACCGCGAGTGCGCCTACGGCAAGCGCCTGAACATCCCCGCGGGCAAGTCGCGGCGCTTCGAGACCGCCTGCCGCGTCGAGGTCGATCTCGTCCCCCTCCAGGGAGAGCGGAAGGTCATGGGGCTGCGCGGGATGGTCGGAGGCGGGCTGCATGACTGAGCCCGAGGTATGCCGCCCCCGGCTGGAGCGCGCGGAGTACGCCGACCTGTACGGGCCGACCGCGGGCGACCGGATCCGGCTCGCCGACACCGACCTGTGGATCGAGATCACCGAGGACTGGGCGGGCGGCCCGGGGCACAGCGGCGACGAGGCGGTGTTCGGCGGCGGCAAGGTGATCCGCGAGTCGATGGGCCAGTCCCGCGTCTCGCGCGCCGAGGGCGCTCCGGACACGGTGATCACCGGGGCGGTGGTCCTGGACCACTGGGGCGTCGTCAAGGCGGACGTCGCGCTGCGCGGCGGTGACATCGTCGCCCTGGGCAAGGCCTACAACCCCGAGACCATGAACCGGCGGCACGACGGCCACGCGGTCGCCACCGACATCGTGATCGGCCCGGAGACCGAGATCATCGCCGGCAACGGCAAGATCCTCACCGCGGGCGGGGTGGACACCCACGTCCACTTCATCTGCCCCGAGCAGCTCGACGAGGCGCTCGGCTCGGGCGTGACGACGCTCATCGGCGGCGGCACGGGGCCCGCCGAGGGCAGCAAGGCCACCACCGTCACGTCGGGCTCCTGGCACATCACCTCGCTGCTGGAGGCGCTGGACGGCTCCGCCGTCAACATCGGGCTGCTCGGCCAGGGCGCGACGATGTCCGCCGACTCCATGCGGGACCAGCTCGGCGCGGGCGTCATCGGGTTCAAGGTGCACGAGGACTGGGGCGCCACCCCCGCCGTCATCGACGCCTGCCTGCGCGTGTGCGAGGAGTCCGGCGCGCAGCTGGCCATCCACGCCGACACCCTCAACGAGGCCGGCTTCCTGGAGAGCACCCTGAAGGCCGTCGCAGGGCGCTGCATCCACGCCTTCCACGTGGAGGGGGCGGGCGGCGGCCACGCCCCGGACATGATCGAGATGGCGTCCCGGCGCAACGTGCTGCCCGCGTCCACCAACCCCACCCGGCCGCTGACCGTCAACACCGTCACCGAGCACGTCGACATGCTGATGGTCTGCCATCACCTCAACCCGAAGGTCACCGAGGACCTGGCCTTCGCCGAGTCGCGGATCCGGCCGTCCACGATGGCGGCCGAGGACGTCCTGCACGACATGGGCGCGATCTCCATCATGTCCTCCGACGCGCAGGCGATGGGACGCGTCGGCGAGATGATCCTGCGGACCTGGCAGACCGCGCACGTGATGAAGCGGCGGCGCGGCCCGCTGGACGGCGACGGGGCCGCGGACAACCTGCGGGCCCGCCGCTACGTCGCCAAGTACACCATCAACCCCGCCATCGCCCAGGGCGTCGCCCACAGGGTCGGCTCGGTGGAGACCGGCAAGCTAGCCGACCTGGTCCTGTGGGAGCCGGCGTTCTTCGGAGTCAAGCCCCACCTGGTGATCAAGGGAGGGCAGATCGCCTACGCCCAGGTCGGCGACGCCAACGCCGCCGTCCCGACCCCGCAGCCGGTCCTTCCCCGCCGCATGTTCGGCGCGCTCGGGCACGCCCCGGGCGGGAACTCGGTCAACTTCGTCTCCGAGCGGTTCGCCGGGCGGGTGGACGGACTCCGCAAGCCCTTCGAGACGATCACCAGCACCCGGGGCCTGACCAAGGCCGACATGCGCGAGAACGACGCCCTCCCGCGCATCGACGTCGACCCCGACAGCTTCACCGTGGTCATCGAGGGCAGCGGCGGAGCCGACGAGCAGGACGACCGGACCGAGGACGTCAGCGTGGAGGTCGGCGAGGACGCGGTCACCCCGGAGTACCACACCGAACTGCCCATGGCCCAGCGGTACTTCCTGTTCTGACCGATCCTCGCACCCTGGAGCCACGATGAGCCCGCTGCCGCTGCTGATCCTCGGCGACGGCCGTTTCCCCTCCGGCGGCCACGCGCACTCCGGAGGGGCCGAGGCCGCGGTCGCGGCCGGACGCGTCCACGACGCCGCGTCCCTGGAGACCTTCTGCCTCGGGCGGCTGGCCACCACCGGCCTGGTCGCGGCCTCCCTGGCCGCCGCCGCGGCGGCCGGGTACGACCCGCTGGCCCTGGACGACGCCGCCGACGCGCGCACGCCCTCCCCAGCGCTGCGCCAGGCGGCGCGCAAGCTCGGCCGGCAGCTGATGCGCGCCGTCCGCGCCGTCTGGCCCGGCCCCGAGCTGGAGCACCTGGCCGCGGCACGCCCCGCCGGGGCGCACCAGCCCGTCGTGCTCGGCCTCGCCGCGCGTTCGGCCGGGCTGACGCCGCGAGGCGCCGCCCAGGCCGCCGCCTACGACAGCGTCTGCGCCCCGGTGACCGCCGTGGTACGCCTGCTCGGCCTCGACCCCTTCGCGGCCACCGCCGTCATCGCACGCCTCGGCGGCGCCATGGAATCCGTCGCCGCCGAGGCCGCCGGCCATGCGGCGCGGCTGCCGGCGGACGGAGTGGACGCACTGCCCGCCGCGTCCGCGCCGCTGCTGGACATCACCGCCGAGCAGCACGCGGCCTGGCCGGTACGCCTGTTCGCCAGCTGAACACCACCCGGAGGGCACCATGCACCTGCACCGCACCGACCCGGTCCTCAGCGACGTCGTCCCTCCCGGCGCGGCCCGCTCCGGCGGCCGTCCGCGCCCCCTGCGCATCGGGCTGGGCGGCCCGGTGGGCTCCGGCAAGACGGCCACCGTCGCCGCCCTGTGCCGGAGGCTGCGCGACACCCTGTCCATCGCGGTGGTGACCAACGACATCTACACCCGCGAGGACGCCGAGGCCCTGCTGCGCCAGGCGGTGCTGCCACCCGAGCGGATCACCGCCGTGGAGACCGGCGCCTGCCCGCACACCGCCATCCGCGACGACATCTCCGCCAACCTCGAAGCCGTCGAGGAACTGCAGGAACGCATCGGGTCCCTCGACCTCGTCCTGATCGAGTCCGGCGGCGACAACCTCACCGCCACCTTCTCCCGGGGCCTGGTCGACCACCAGATCTTCCTCATCGACGTCGCGGGCGGCGACGACATCCCCCGCAAGGGCGGCCCCGGCGTCACCACCGCCGACCTCCTGGTCATCAACAAGGCCGACCTCGCCCCGCACGTCGGCGCCGACCTCGGCGCCATGGAACGCGACGCCAGGGCGGCGCGCGGCTCGTTGCCCGTCGTCCTCACCAGCGTCAGAGCCGAAGGCGGCATCGAGCCCGTCGCCGACTGGGTCCGCCGCCGCCTCGCCGAGCACCCCCCGGCCCGGGCATGACCGCGGCGCCGCCCCTCCGGACCGCGGCGCGCACCGCCGATGCCGCGCCCGCCCCCTACAGGCTGCATGCCACCGCCCGCATCAGAGCCGAGGCCGCCGACGGAGTCACCGACCTGCCGCTGCTGCACGGCGACGGCCCCTTCGCGCTCCGCCGGCTCCGCCCGCGCGGCGCCCAGGCGCGCGTCTGCACGCTGAACACCATGAGCGCCCCGCACAACGGCGACCGCCTGCGCATCGAGGCCGCCGTCGGGCCGGACGCCGACCTGCACGTCATCTCCGCCGCCGCCACGGTCGCGCTGCCCGGCCGCACACCCGACCACTCCGTCCTCGACGCGGCACTGCGCGTGGACGACTCCGCACGACTGCAGTGGCTGCCCGAACCCGTCATCTCCGCCGCGGGAAGCGACCTGCGCCAGCACACGCGCATCGACCTCGCGGGCACCGCGCGGCTCGTCCTCAGCGAGCAGCTGATCCTCGGCCGCGCACACGAGCCGCCGGGACGGCTGGCCAGTCGCCTCACGGTCCGCCGCGACGGCCGGACGCTGCTGGACCAGCACAACGCCTACGGCCCCGGCGCCCCCGGCTGGGACGGCCCCGCCGTGCTCGCCGGCAACCGCGCCGTCGGCCAGCTCCTCGTCATCGACCCCGCGTACCAGGACCGTCCGCCCGGCACGCACATCCTCGACGGCGTCCCGGCGCGCGCGCACGGCGTCATCACCCCGCTCGCGGGCCCGGGCGTCCTTCTCACCGCCGTGGCCCCCGACGCCGGCGACCTCCGCCGCTGCCTCGACGCCGCACTGCACCACCTCGATCTCTGACCGCGCGCCCGATCGGACCGGCCGCGCTAGGCGGACTCTGCGTCGATCTTCGCCCGGGCCGCCGGGGCGTGCTCGCGCCGGGGCGCGGGCACGCGCGGCGGGCGGGGCGGCGGGAACAGCGCCAGGCCGAGCGCGACGCACGCGAACGGGACGGCGGGCATGACGTAGCGGAAGTCGAAGTCGGCGGTCGCGGCGGGGATCACCAGCAGTGCCAGGCTCGTCCCCCACGGGAGCAGCGCGCCCCCCGCCCAGTGCCGGACGGGCCGGGCGAGGCGCCACCGCCCGTCCGACCGCGCGTGCGCCGTCGCCCCGGCGAGCCCGCCGAGCAGCAGGACGCCGAGGATCGTCCCGGGCATGACCACGTGGTCCTGGTAGGCGAGGACCTGCCCCGCCCACGGCCGGACGACCCGGGTCTCGCCGTCACCGCCGTACTGCCGGGCGAGACCCGCCTGCTTGTCGCTCCACGCCTCGCCCTCGGGGAACTCGTACTGGAGCCATGTCCACGGCGTGGGGTACGGCTGCCGGTGCCAGGCGAACGCCCTCAGCGTGTCGCGGACCACGACCTGCGCGTAGTCGACGGGCTGCGCCTTGATGGCGGCCCAGGCGAACTCGCCCGCGAGCCGGTTGCCGTCCTCGCCGTACACCCAGCCCGGGATGCGGCGGAACGGGGAGTCGGGCGTCCACATGACCGAGAACGACCTGGAGATCCTGGGGTCGCTCCGCTTCGGGCACATGACCGCCAGCTCGGGCCTGGGCCTGATCACCCGGCAGTCGGCGAACGCGGCGGTGCGCCCGTACAGGAACACCTGGTCGGCCTTGGCGAGCTTGTACTGGCCGTACTCCGCGTGGAACCAGACCAGGTACCCGGCGACGGGCAGGGCGAACGCGGCCGCCGTCGCCGCGCACACCCTCCAGCCCGCCCTCCTGATCACCATCGCGGCCAGGACCAGGGCGATCAGCGGCAGGCCCGCCGTGCGGGTGAGCGTCGCGCAGGCCGTGAAGGCCCCGGCCAGGGCGCCGAGCCACCAGGCCGGCCGGCGGCGCCACAGCACGGCGGCCACCGCCGCGAGCAGCAGGAACGCGAACAGCGAATCCGACATGAGCATGTGCTCAAGGGCGATCTGGTGCACGGGGATCAGCACCGGGACGGTCAGCAGCGCCGCCGCCGTGCCGGGCAGCCAGGCACGCCACCGCCTCTCGTCCGTGACGGGCCAGGCCGCCCGTGCGGCGCGCCAGACCAGGACGTACACCAGGACCCCGGTGAGCACCCCGACGGCGTGCTGCACGGACACCATCAGAGCGAAACTGTGGAAGGGCTTGAGCAGCCACAGCAAGATCGGATATCCACTGGGGCGCATCTCGTCCGGCCGGAACTCGACCGCGGCCTTCAGATACGCGGGTGAGTCGCCGAACCACAGCGGCGCCGGATAGGCGAGGACGGCGACGGCGCGGATCCAGAGCGCGACCGCGAGCACCGCGAGGAACGGCAGGTGGGGCAGGTGGGGGAGGACGGAACGCACGCGCACCCCGCCTCTTGTACCCACGGCGGCGATCGTCATGTGACCGGACGATCACGATCCGGGAGATCGCCGGTGTCCGGAACCGGACAGCCGATACGATCAGACCGCTCCGCGAACGAAAGGAACCCCATGGCGAACTTCACGCTCGACGACGTTCGGCAACGGACGTACAAGGCGCGTGACGCCTGGTGGACCGTGCTGCTGGTCGACCCCCTCGCCGCCAGGCTCGTCAAGTTCACGGCGAACAGGACGCGCGTGACGCCGAACCAGCTCACCGTCGGCGCGCTCGTGCTCGGCCTCGCCGCCGGCGCCTGCTTCGCCGTCGCGTCCTGGCCGTGGCTGCTCGCCGGCGCGCTGCTGTACCACCTGTCGTTCACGCTCGACTGCATGGACGGCAAGATCGCCCGGCTGAAGGGCACCGGGTCGGTGTTCGGCGCCTGGCTCGACTACATCTTCGACCGCGTCCGCGTCCTGGCCTGCGCGATCGCCCTGATGGCCGGCCAGTACGCCGCCACCGGCAACGTCGCCTACGTCTGGACGGCGCTCGGCGTCGTCTTCCTCGACATGCTGCGCTACATGGACGCGCTGGAGATCTACAAGGTCCGTTCGCAGATGCGGACGACGCTGACCGCGGCCCGCGAGGAGGCCCGGAGCCTCGAACTCGCGGCCCGCCGCGCCAACGGCGACCTGGCGGCCGACGCCGACGAGGACCTGCGCTCGGCCGAGGCGCTCACCGAGGACCCCGAGGCCGACGCGGAGAACCGCGTGGTCGGCGACGACCCCAACGTCGTGGCCCTCCAGGCGGGCTTCAACCAGCGCTTCCCCTGGTACGCCCGCATCCGCAACGTCCTCATGGCGGGCCGCATCCGCCCCCACCTGATCAGCGGCATCGAGTTCCAGATGGGCGTGTTCATCGTCGCCCCGATCGCCGCCGCGATCGTGCCGGGCGCCATCATCCCCGTGGTGGTCCTCAGCGGCGTCGGCCTGCTGGCCTTCGAGCTGATCATCATCTACAAGTTCTGGCTCTCCAGCCGCGACTACAGCCGCAGCCTCGCCAAGCTCAACGCCAAGATCGAGAGCTACCGCGCCGAGCTGCCCGCCGAGCCCGCCCCGGCCGGCGCCGCCGTCGGCAGCTCCGGCTGACCCGTACCCCAGCGAAGGTCCCCGCGGCGGCGCCGCGGGGACCTTCTCCGTCTTGACGGATCTCTACGGATCTCTTGCGGTCCGTTGCTCAGCCGGCGCGGCGGGCCGTCACCAGGAGGTACTCCCAGTCCATGGACAGGGTCGGCGCTCCCCGGTCGTGGTCGCGGGCCAGCCCGGCGAGGGCCTCGTCCAGCGCCGCGACCTTGTCCGGGTCGCCCGCGATGCGCTCGTAGACGCTGATCGTGGGGCCGTAGCGGCTCTTGAAGTAGTCGCGGAAGTCGCCGGGCTCGTCGAACAGGTCGACCCGCAGCGCGTCGCGCCGGAAGCCGAACTCCGCGACGCGCCCGCCGAGCAGCGCCCGGACGTGCTCGGGGCTCCCCCACAGCGGCGGCGGCTGCGCCCCCGGCGGGGGCGGCGGCGCGTACGGCCTCATCACGCCGAACATCCGGCCGATGAACCCCTCCGGCGTCCAGTTGAGCAGCCCGATCGTGCCCCCCGGCCGGCAGACGCGCACCAGTTCGCCCGCCGCGGCCTCGTGGTGCGGGGCGAACATGACGCCCACGCAGGACAGCACGGCGTCGAACTCCCCGTCCTCGAAGGGCAGCGCCTCCGCGTCGGCCACCCGCCACTCCAGCTTCGCGCCGCGCCGCTCGGCGTCGGCACGGCCGGCGTCGAGCAGTTCCGGCGTCAGATCGGCGGCGACCACGTCCGCGCCCGCCAGCGCCGCCGCGACGGCGGCGTTGCCCGCCCCGGCGGCGACGTCCAGAACCCGCTGCCCGCGCTCGATCCCGGCCGCGCGGACCAGCGCGGCCCCCAGGTCCGGGATCACCTCGTCCGCCAGCGCCGGGTAGTCGCCCCTCGCCCACATCGCCCGATGTGCGGCCTTTACCGCGTCCCCCATGGCCTATCTCCCCTCGTGTCCCCTCTTGCCGTGGAGTCCACGCTAGGAACCGGCCGGGCGCGCTCCTAGTACAGGATCTGTACCGGCCCTGGCAGACGGCGCCGCGGCCGCCTAGCCTGCCCGTTATGGGGGCTTCGTACTACCAGTTCTGTCCCGTCGCCAAGGCGATGGAACTGCTCGACGAACGCTGGACGCTGCTGATCGTCCGCGAGCTCCTCGCGGGGAGCGAACGCTTCAACGAGGTGCGGCGCGGCGTGCCGCGCATGTCGCCCACCCTCCTGGCCAAGCGCCTGAACCAGCTCGTCCGCGCCGGGGTCGTCGCCAGACGGGGCGACCGCTACGTCCTGACCCCGGCGGGCGAGGAGCTGCGCCCGGTGGTGGAGGCCCTCGCCGTCTGGGGCGTGCGCTGGATCGGCGAGCTCGGCGAGCGCGACCTGGACCCGAAGCTCCTGCTCTGGGACATGCGCCGGCACGTGGACGCCGGCGCGGCGCCCGCGGGCCGGACCGTGGTCCTGTTCCATTTCCCGGACGTCCCGCCCGCCGCCCGCGACTGGTGGCTGGTCCTGAACTCCGGCACGGCCGACGTCTGCGACGAGGACCCCGGGCACGAGGTCTCGGTCACCGTGACCGCTCCCCTGCGCGCCATGGTCGAGATCTGGCGCGGCGACCTCGCCTGGCCCGACGCCCTGCGCGCCGGGACGGTGGAGCTGCACGGGCCGGAGCACCTGCGCCGCGGCGTCCCGACGTGGTTCACCCTCTCCCCCTTCGCCGCCGTCCCCCGCCCCGTGCGGACGGGAGGCGCGGCCTAGCCGGTGAGGAGGTCCGTCCACTGGCGGCAGACCTCGTCCAGGCCGTAGGCGGCCTTCACCTGGGCGCGGGCCTGCTCGGCGTCGTCCTGCCAGCGGTCCAGGGAGACCGTGGTGGCGATGGACGCGGCCATGGCGGAGGTGTCGTCGTGGATCCAGCGGCGGTCGTAGATGGTGCCGGCGCCGGGCCAGGGCAGCAGGGCCGGGACGGCGCCCGAGGCCATGCCCTCGGCGGGGGCGAGGTGGAAGCTCTCGTCGTCGCTGGTGGACAGCACCCAGCCGATGCGGCGCAGCCAGGAGGCCACGTCGCGGCCGTAGGAGTCGAAGACGACGCCGCCGGAGAGGACGCGGGAGCGGCGGATGCGGCGGAAGACGTCCTCGTAGTGGGCCCGCTCCTCGTCCTTCTGCCAGATCCACCAGTACTCCCAGGGGAGCTTGGACTTGACGAAGAGGGTGAAGCGGGGGTCGTCGCGGCGGAGCTCCTCGACCACGTCGAGGGCCAGGTCCAGGCGCTTGCGGGACGGGGCGATGCCGATCATCCCGAGGTGGTGCTCGGCGCCGGGGAGCTTGGCGCGGTCGAGCTGGGCGTCGTCCACCCAGTTCGGGATCGTGAGGACCTTCTCGGCGGGCCAGCCGGTGATCTCGCGGGTCAGCGCGTCGTAGTGGGGGCTGACGCAGATGACCTTGTCGACGGCGCCGATGTCGAGCTGCTTCGGCCAGCCCGCGTACAGCTCGAAGCGGTGCAGGCGCACGACGAGGCGCTGGTCCGGGCGCTTGCGCCGGGCGTACCAGAGGGCGTTCGGGCCGCACCACTCGCAGACGATGACGTCCGCCCAGTCGACCAGGGCCTGGCTGCGCTCCTCGTCGTGGGCCTTGAGCGCGGCCCAGTGGTCGACCTGGACCTCCAGGTCGGGACGGGAGCGCAGGTAGTCCAGCAGGCGGGAGAAGAACTTCAGGTCGTGGCCCGCCACGCCCACGCGCAGGCGGCGCCCCTTCACCGCGAGGACCTTCTCCGACGGTTCCGGGAACGCCTGCGCCAGGTGGCCGCGGAGGCGGGCGGCGGCCGCGTCGAGGGTGAACCCGGCGGCGGCGGCGCGGCAGCGGTCCGCGGCGAGGGTGAAGACCTCCGGGTTCTTGCCGATGAGGGCCAGGGCGTCGAGCACGTCGTCCTCGGTGGCGGCGAACAGCGGGTAGTCGGTGCCGAGGAGCCGTTCGTGCATCGGGGTGCGGTTGAGGACGACCGGGACGCCGAGCGTCCCGCACTCCAGCACCTTCGTGGACACCTCGAGGCTGGCGTCCAGGGAAACGTCGCGCCACGACAGGCCCACGTCGCAGGCGGCGGTCAGGCGCATCGCCTCGGCACGCGGGTGGCCGCCGTGCCAGACGACGCCCTCGCCCGTCTCCAGCGCGGTCCTCATCCGGGCCGCGAAGCCGGGGTCGGACGGATCGTCGTGGATCTTGTCCCCGACCATGTGCAGCTCGGCGTCCACGCCGCGCACGGCCAGCAGGCGCGGGAGGGACGTCATCTCGTAGGTGTTCCAGCGCGGCGCGAACTTGCCGGTGTAGACGAGGCGCAGCGGGCCGTCGGCGGGCCCGGGGCGGCGCGTCTCCAGGCCGTCCGGGAGCACGACCACCGGCGGGAACAGCACGCTCTTGCCGGCCGTGGCCGGGACCGCGCTCTCCAGGAACCCGCGCAGTTCCTCGGTCTGGCAGAGCAGGACGCGGGAGGCGTCGGCGATCCGGCGCAGGTCGCCCTTGGCCGAGGCGGTGAACTCCGCGGCCGACTGCGGGACGTCGGTGAGGTACGTCCAGAGCCGCCCGGCCATGGGGCCCGCGGCGAGCTTGCCCGCGAGGACGCGGCCGCGCACGACGACGAGGTCGTGCGGCTCCTCGGCGTCGACGCGGGCGAGCACCTCGGCGGCCTGCCGCGCGGCCATGCCGGCGGGCCCCTCGAACAGCCCCTCCTCGTGCGGGCTGCGGACGGTGACGCCGGGCAGGCCGCGCAGCGGGTCGACGAGCCGGCCGGTCCGGAGGGGGGCCTTGAGGACCAGGGTCACCTCGCAGCCGGCGCGGACCAGGGCCTGCACCATGCCCTGGGCCCAGATGGCCGACCCGTCGATGATGTTGAGGTCGACGTCGCCGTAGACGAGGGCGCGTGGTCGCATGGCGGTTCCTTTCAACGGGCCGGAGTCCCCGGGGCGTGCAGGAGCCGGGCGAGCCCGGCGGGCGCGGTGGCGGTCGCGTCCCAGTGCAGGGACGCCAGGGTGGCGGGCGGCGCCTCGCCCCACAGGACGAGCGGGAGCGAGCGGGCCGCGGCGATCCGGCGGATCTCGTGCAGGGCCAGATCGCGGTCGTACATGCCGGGGACGCCCAGGTAGGCCCACGGGCCGCCGGGCTCGCCGGCCGCCGCGTCCACCACGAGCGCGTCCACGTCGGCGGTTTCGAGGGCGATCGCGGCGTCATGCGGGTACAGGGCGACGACCTCGGTGTGCCCGGCGAGGGCGGCGGCCGTGCCTGGCGCGAGCACGCCCGCGATGATCGGCAGGTCGGAGGGGCCCGCGACGAGCAGGCGGTCCTCCGGCCGCTCCACGCGGTCCGGGTGGACGCCGCCGCCGGCGGCGGCGCGCGCCGCCGCCGAGACCGGGGCGCTGCGCTTGCGCCAGAGCCGGTACAGCTCCCGCGGCAGCCGCTTGCCGCGCTTGGGGTTGCGCGCCGCTCCCGCGACCAGCCGCCCGAACTGGACGGCGGTCGAGGCCTCCAGCGCCGCGAGCCGCTTCTCCATCTCGTCCAGGCGCGCCTCGCGCTCGCGCAGCGTGGACTTCAGCCGCCCGAGCTGCTGGTAGGCCTTGGCGTTCTTCTCCTCGTCACTCACCCAGGAACTCCATGATCACTTCGGCGATGCGGGGGCCGGCGTGGCCGTCCCACAGCGGCGGCCGGCGCCCGCCCGGCCCGTCCGCCGGCGCCGGCCCCCCTTCCAGGCACTTGCGGACCCCCGGCACCAGCTCCTCGAACGTGACGAGCCGGTTCGTGCCGTGGGTGATCGTGATCGGCCGCTCGGTGTTGGGGCGGACGGTCAGGCACGGCACCCCGAGGATCGTCGTCTCCTCCTGCAGGCCCCCCGAGTCCGTGACGACCGCCGCCGCCCCCCGCACGGCCGCGATGAAGTCGATGTACCCGAGCGGCTCCAGAATGTGCACGCGGTCGTGCTCGTCCAGCCCGGCGGCCAGCAGGTTCGCCCGGCCGCGCGGGTGGACGGGGATGACCAGGTCGGCGAGGTCGGCGACGCCGTGCAGGCGCCGGACGAGGGCCGCGGCCGTCTCCGGCGCGTCGACGTTCGCCGGACGGTGCATGGTCGCGAGGACGTAGCGCTCCGGCAGCCCGTGCGCCTCCCGCACCGCGGCCGTGTCGAACTGGTCCAGGTTGGCCAGCAGCGTGTCGATCATCGGGTTGCCGACCAGGTGCGCCCGGCTCACCGCGACGCCCTCCGCGGCCAGGTGGCCGATCCCCTCGGGGCTCGTGACCAGGCACAGCGCGGAGAGCTGGTCGGTGATCCTGCGGTTGACCTCCTCCGGCATCGTCATGTCGAAGCTGCGCAGCCCGGCCTCCACATGGGCGACCGGGATGTGCAGCTTGGCCGCGACGAGGGCGGCGGCGATCGTCGAGTTCACGTCGCCGTACACGATGACGAGCGCGGGTGAACGCCCCGTGAACTCCTGCTCCAGCCCGATCATGAGCGCGGCGGTCTGCTCGGCGTGCCCGCCCGACCCGACGCCGAGGTTGACGTCGGGCTCGGGAAGCCCGAGCTGGTCGAAGAAGATCTCCGACATCCGCGCGTCGTAGTGCTGGCCGGTGTGGATCACCGCCTGCTCGGCGCCCGCCGCGGCGAGCGCCGAGATGACCGGCGCCGCCTTGACGAAGTTGGGCCGCGCTCCGAGGACGTGCACGATGGGTGCCAACACAATTTCCCTTCTGTTCATCGGGGTTGCCTACCGTCCGGCCTGTGGCCGACGAACCCGTGAAGAAAACCGTCTACCTGGCAGGACTCGCCTGGCGCCAGCTCCGCGACGACCCGGGACGGGCGTCGCGGCTCGCTGTGCGGCTGGCCGCCCGGACCCCGCTCGGCGCCCGGCTGCGGCGCTCCCGCCTCGTCGTCCCGAAGCCCCGGGACGTGGGACGCGAGACGCGGGACCTGCGGCTCCTGCTCGCCGAGCCCGCGCCGACGCGCACGCGCCGGGCCGTGCGGGGCACGACCGTCCTGCAGTTCGTGACGAACGCTCTGCCGCGCACGAACGCGGGCTACACGGTGCGGACGCACCGGATCGCCCTCGCCCAGCGCGAGATGGGGTTCGCCCCCCACATCGTGACCCGGCTCGGGTACCCGCTCAGCCAGGGCATCGCCGACGCGCGGGCGGTCGTGGACGTGGACGGCGTCCCCTACCACCGGCTGCTGCCCTGGTTCCCGCAGACCGACCCGCGCGAGACCGTGGCGAAGAGCGCCGACCTCGCCGGACGGCTGGTCGAGGAGCTGCGGCCGTCCGTCCTGCACGCCGTCAGCAACCATCTCAACGCGGCGGTCGCGCTGGAGCTCGGGCGCCGCCACGGCGTGCCGGTGGTCTACGAGGTGCGCGGCTTCCTGGAGGACTCCTGGCTGTCGCGCGACCCCGCGCACAGCGAGGACGACGAGTTCTACCGGCTGACCCGCGAGCTGGAGACCCGCCGGATGGCCGAGGCCGACGCCGTCGTCACGCTCGGCGAGGCGATGCGCGCGGAGATCGCCTCCCGCGGTGTCCCCGAGGAGAAGATCTTCACGGTGCCGAACGGGGTGGACGAGGCGTTCCTGGCGCCGCTCCCGGACGGCTCCGGCATGCGCGAGCGGCTCGGGATCGACCGCGGCGCCACCGTCGTGGGCCTCACGTCCTCGTTCTACGGCTACGAGGGGATCGACACGCTCATCGACGCGGCCGCCCTGCTGCGCGACCGCGGCGCGCCGGTGACGCTGCTGCTGGTCGGGGACGGCCCCGAGCGCGGCGCGCTCGAACGGCGCGCGGCCGAACGCGGCGTCCACGCCGTGTTCACCGGCCGGGTGCCGATGGAGTCCGTTCGCCAGTACCACGCCGTCCTCGATGTCTTCGCGGTTCCGCGCCGGGCGGACCGGGTGTGCCAGTTGGTGACGCCTCTGAAACCGATCGAGGCCATGGCGGGTGGAATCCCCGTTATAGCCAGTGATGTCAAGGCTCTTCGCGAAATCGTGGAACCGGGCGTGACGGGGGCGTTAACAGTTCCGGAAGACCCGGAAGCGTGGGCGAATTGTCTGGAAGATCTGGCTTACAGTCCCGAAAGGAGACAAAAAATCGGGCGGTCGGCCCGTGAATGGGTCGCGGCGGAACGGACCTGGGGCGCCGTGACGGCCGGATACCGGGCCGCCTACCTCTTCCCGAAACCCCAGAGCACATAGATCGAAGGGAGCCTGCCGCGTGGATCTCGTGGTCATCGGACTCGGCTACGTGGGGCTGCCGCTCGTGCGGGAGGCCTGCCGGGCCGGCCTGCGGGCCGGCGGGCTCGACCGGGACGCGCGCGTGGTCGCCGGTCTCAAGGCCGGGATGTCGCACGTCGACGACGTGTCGGCGGAGGAGGTCGAGCGGATGCTGCAGGCGGGGTTCGCCCCGAGCCTGCACGAGGACGTCCTGGACGGCGCCCGCACCGTGGTCATCTGCGTCCCGACGCCGCTCTCGCCGGAGGGCGGACCGGACCTGACCGCGGTGCGCGGCGCGGCCGAGACCGTCGCCCGCCACCTGGAGCCCGGAACGCTGGTGGTCCTGGAGTCCACCACCTACCCGGGCACGACCGAGGAGGTCGTGCGGCCGATCCTGGAGAAGTCCGGCCTGGTCGCCGGGGAGGAGTTCCACCTGGCGTTCTCGCCGGAGCGGATCGACCCCGGCAACCCGGTCTACGGCGTCCGCAACACCCCGAAGATCGTCGGCGGGCTGACGCCCGCCTGCGCGTCGGCGGCCTCGGCGTTCTACGGCAAGTTCGTGGACCAGGTCGTGGAGGCGAAGGGGACGCGCGAGGCCGAGATGGCCAAGCTGCTGGAGAACACCTACCGGCACGTCAACATCGCGCTGGTCAACGAGATGGCGGTGTTCTGCAACGAGCTCGGCATCGACCTGTGGGACGCCATCGACTGCGCCGCCACCAAGCCGTTCGGGTTCCAGGCGTTCCGGCCGGGGCCGGGCGTCGGCGGGCACTGCATCCCGATCGACCCGAACTACCTGTCCTACAAGGTCCGCTCGCTGGGCTACCCGTTCCGGTTCGTGGAGCTGGCCCAGGAGATCAACGACCGGATGCCCCGGTACGTGGCGGAACGCGCCCAGCAGCTGCTCAACCGGGAGGGCCGCGCGCTCAAGGGTGCCCGGGTCCTGCTGCTCGGCGTCACCTACAAGGCCGACATCGCCGACCAGCGCGAGTCGCCGGCCCGCCCGGTGGCGCGGCGCCTGGCCCGGCTCGGCGCCGACCTGTCGTTCCACGACCCGTTCGTCACCTCGTGGGACGTGGACGGCGCACCGGTGCCGCCGGCCGGGAGCGACCTGGCCGCCGCCCTGGAGGCGTCCGACCTGGCGATCGTGCTGGCCGACCACGCCGTCTACGACGCGGCGACGCTGGCGCGGCACGCCCGGCTGCTGTTCGACACCCGCGGCCGGACGCGCAACGTCCAGCGGGACACCGTCGAGCTCCTCTGACGGGCGGGCTCCCTTTCATGGCGGGTTTCTTTGTCAGGGCTTTTCCAACCGGCGGGGCCGGCCTGACCGGCGGACTTCCCTATCAGTCAGGGAAGAGTCGTCCGGCAGCGGCCACGCCCCGGACAACGGGAATTCATCGGCAATTTCCATCGGCACCCGAGACTCGCCGGTGATGGACCAATCGGACGTTGCGGAGTGAGTGTGATGCGGGTCTGCGTTTGCACGGTCGTGCACCACCCCGAGGACGCGCGCATTCTGCACCGGCAGATACGCGCCCTACTCGACGCCGGTCACGAGGTCACCTACATCGCCCCTTTCCGGGCGTGCAACGCGACCCCGTGGCGCCAGATCAGCCCGGTGGACGTTCCCCGTGCCACGGGGCGGCGCCGGATCCGGGCCCTGCGCGCCGCCCACCGCGCGCTCGCCGAGCACGCCGCGTACGCCGACGTGGTCCTCCTGCACGACCCCGAGCTGCTGGTGTCGCTCCCGCGCGAGCTCCAGGGCCGGACGGTCGTCTGGGACGTCCACGAGGACACCGCCGCCGCCCTGTCCGCCAAGGGCTGGGTGCCCGGACCGGCCCGCCCCCTGCTGCGGCCGGCCGTGCGCCACCTGGAGCGCCGCAGCGAGCGGCGGCACCGGCTGCTGCTCGCCGAGGAGGGCTACCGGCCCCGGTTCCGCGAGGACCACCCGGTCGTGCCCAACACCACCTACGTGTCCGACCTGCCGCCCGGGCCGCCGGACGGCCGCCGCGCCGTCTACGTCGGGCAGCTCTCGCGGGCCCGCGGCGCCCTCGACATGATCGAGATGGCCCGGACGCTGGCCGCCGCGGGCGTGCTGGTGGAGCTGATCGGCGCGGCCGACGCCGACGTCCGGGACGCCCTGCGCGCGGCGCAGCGCGAGGGGATCGTGCGCTGGTACGGGTTCGTCCCGAACGACCGGGCGCTGCGCATCGCCGAGGGCGCGATGGCCGGGCTCGCGCTGCTGCACGACGAGCCGAACTACCGGCACTCGATGCCGACGAAGGTCGTCGAGTACATGGCCCGCGGCATCCCGGTGGTCAGCACCCCGAACCCGCCGGCCGTGGCCATCGTCGAGCCCGCCGAGTGCGGGCTGATCGTCCCGTTCGGCGCCCCGGAGGCCGCCGCCAAGGCGGTCCTGCGGCTGCGGGACGACCCCGTCCTGCGCGCCGGGTTCGGCAAGCGCGGCTACGAGGCCGCCCGAGAGCGGTTCCACTGGCCCGTCCACGCCGAACGCTTCGTCGCCCAACTGGAGGCGTGGGCGGGCCGCTCCCCCTCGACCGTCCCGGAACCGGAGGCCGAACCCGTCCCCGAATACTGAGCCGGCCGGGAGCGGGCGGGAGTCAGGAACGGGCCTGGGACAGGTGGTGCAGGCGGTAGGCGACGGCGCGGGCGAGGCGGGCGGCGGCCCCCGGCGGGCGGTTCGCCTCGACCATCACCACGCACCGGCCGACCCGCAGCGCGATCATCCCCGCGGTGGGGCCGATCTCGTAGGCCTCGTCGCCCCCGATGTCGCGCCGCCGCCGGGCCTGCGCCTGCGCGGCCTGCAACGTCTCCAGCATCCGCGACGCCGCCGCGTCGGTGTCGGCCACCCAGCGGACGCTCACCGTCAGGCCGGTGACCGCGGCCTCCCCGCCGTCGTCGCGGTCCGGGCCGCCCTCCCGCGGCCCCGCCGAGGGGTCGGGCGTGGCCGAGCCCGCCGCGCTCGGCTTGGGCGAGGGCGACCTGCGGGCACCGGCCCCGGCCGGATCGCGCCCGCCGCCGCGCGGCTCGTACGTGCAGGACACCGGGTGCGGAAGGCGCACCGTCCCGGCCGACGCGCGGCGCGGCTCGGTGACGTAGCCGGTCAGGCGCGCCGCCGTCAGATCGGCCTTCTTCAGCAGGGAGCACGCATCCGGCCAGTCCTTCGCCGGCACGCCGCCGAGCTCCGGCGGCCCGGCGCCGGCGAGCCCGCCGCGCAGGGCGACCAGCCGGGCCCCGCCGTCCGGGCGCGGCGCCGCCTGCGGGAGCGCCGCGTACAGGAGCCCGCCTGCGGCCGCCAGCCAGGGCCGGACGCCCGGCAGGTCCGGGTCCATCGAGAACGGCGCGGGCGCGGTCGTGACGCTGCCGTCGCCCGGCTGGACGATGTCGACTCCCGCGGGCAGCAAGGGCTCCGACAGCCGGGGACGCAGCGCGAACACCTGCCCGCCGGCCTGCGCGAGCGCGGTGTAGGCGGGCACGTCACGGCTCCACCCGACCCGCCCGGACGGAACGTCCACCGCCTCCATGCGGGCCTCGCCCATGCCCGCTCCGTCGGCGGCCGCCCCGTCGGAGCCCGCCCCCTCGGCGCCCGTCCCGCCGGCGCCGTCCGGGTGGTAGACGACCACGAGTCGGCCCGGCGCCAGCACGCCCGGGCACATCAGGTCGCCGCAGACCCCGTCGCCCTTCCAGATCCCGAACTGGCGGCCGCCGTCGTCGAACGCGCGCAGGGCCGTCCCGTCCGAGACGAGCGTCACCCCGTCCAGCATCGACACCTCGGGCGACTCCCGGGAGCCGAGCCGCCGCTCCCAGCGCACGATGCCCTTGGTCGGATCGACGGCCAGCAGCCGGCTGCGGTGGCCCTTGTCGCTGCCGGGGCCCGCGCAGCGCAGGCCCAGCGCGGCGAGGTCCTCCCGGCCGTCGGACGGATGCGCCCCGCCCTCGAACAGGCGGCAGCCGCGCGGCAGCGCCAGCCGCCACACCCGGTTCCCCGTCACGGCCGACACGCCGAACAGCGTCCGGCGCCCCTCGTCGGCGGTGAGCAGCACGCCGGACCCGGCGGGCCAGCGCAGCGTCGTCCGGGAGACCGCGGCGGGGCGCTCGTCCTGGCGGCGCCACAGCAGCCCGCCCGACAGCGCGTCGAACGCGACGAGCATCCGGTCGCCGCGGTCGCCGTCCCGCTCGAAGTAGGCGACGACGCGCGACCCGGTGGACGTCCAGCCGAGCAGGGACCACCCGGCGCGGCGGTAGCTCCAGCGGGCCCCGCCGGTGCGCGCGTCCCGCGCCTCGATCCCGTGCCCGGACGCCGTCACGACCTGCCCTCGCGCGACCTGGAAGGCGACGCCGTCGTAGCCGGCGACCGAACCGCGGTGCGTGCGAGTCGCCAGCTCCCAGCTCACCGCGAGCGGGCCCGGCGGCGGGCCCACCTCGCTCTGCGGGGCCGCGGGCTCCCCGGTCACGGTGTGGCGGACCTGCCACCACTCGGCGCGCAGCACGTACGTGTCGACGAGGACGACGCAGAGCGCGACGGCGACCGCCCCGGACAGCAGGCCGAGCGCGACGCGGACCCTGCCCACGGACTCCGGTCGGCCGTCAGGCCGCTGCCGGCTCCCGACCACGACCGCGCCGCCTCCCTCCACGTACGGTGTACACCGACGCTTGCTCATAAGGACGACACCCACCATGCCCTGTGCGGGGCTCCCGCGCGACACGGCCGGGAAGAACGGAGCGAACCCGTGGAGGTCTTCACCCGCTGGCACGCCTGGGAGACCGCTCGCGCGGACATCGCCGCGTCCGGCGCGCAGGTCGACCTGGACGGCCTGGAGCGGGCCGTCGGCGCCGCCCGGCGCTGGCACGGCGAGCAGCGGCGGCCGACCGGCGCCCCCTACGTCGAGCACCTGCTGGAGGCGCTCGAAGTGCTGGTGCGCGGGGCGGGGGTGACGGCGCCCGCCGTCCTGTCCGCCGCGGTCCTGCACGACGTCGTCGAGGACACGCCCGCCTCCCTCACCGACGTGGAGGCCGAGTTCGGCCCCGAGGTGACCGAACTGGTCGACTGGGTCACCAAGCCGCCCGCCGCCGGCGCCGGGCGCCAGGCCAAGCGCGCCGCCAAGGCCGCCTACCTGCGGCGACTGGGCGAGGCCCCGCGCGAGGCGGTCCTGGTCAAGCTCGCCGACCGCGTCAGCAACGTGCAGACCCTCGACCGGATGGCGCCGGACTTCCAGCGCCGCTACTACGCCGAGACCCTCACCTACATCGTCCCGCTGGCCGAGCCCGAGCCGTGGTTCCGGGCCTGGTTCGCGGACTGGCGGCGGCAGTTCGCCCACCTCCAGTGACCCGCCGGTCATGAGGTGGGAGGATACGGAGCCATGGAGCGCGAGTGGGTCGTCGAGGAGAGCGTGGTCGTCGCCGCGCCGGCACGGGACGTGTACGCGGCCGTCGCGAATCCGCGGCGGATGGGCGAGTGGAGCCCCGAGGTGTTCGCGACCTGGATGCGCGGGCGCGCCGTCGGGCCGGGGACGAGGTTCATCGGCTTCAACCGCATCGGCTGGCGCGTGTGGTTCACCACGTGCCAGGTGAGCGCGGCGGTGCCCGGTGAGGCGTTCGCGTTCCGGGTGTCGAGCTTCGGGGTGCCCGTGGCGCTGTGGGGGTACCGGTTCGAGGACGTCTCGCAGGACCCGGCCGCGCCCCGGACCCGGCTCACCGAGTACTGGGAGGACCAGCGCCGCGACCACCGGGGCGCCGGTTTCGTGTCGCTGCTCGGCAGGGTCTTCACCGGCGTGCCCGCCGAAGGGCGCGCCGAGGTGAACCGCAAGGGGATGCGCGCCACGCTCGACCGGATCCGGACGGCCGTCGAGAAGGGGTGACCCCCGGATCGGCGCGCGGCCGGTACCGGCGCTTGGCAGCAAAACGAGAACCTGTTCTACTTAGCGGTGTGACAACTACCGCGCAGGCGCACGCGATCCAGGGGGAGCGGGTCACCCTCCCGGTACGGATCCGTGACGCCGCCGTCGGCTCGGCCATGTTCGCCGTGCCCGCCGGCGCCGCCCAGGACGTCATCGCCTACTCCGGGCTCGCCGTCGCGGAGCCCCTGCCCGGCAAGGCCGTCTGCTCGCTGGCATTCGTCCGGTACGCCGAGGGCGACCTCGGCCCGTACCACGAGTTCGCCGTCGCGTTCCTGGTGCGCCCGCCCGGCGCGGCGCCGTCGCCGGGCGTGCTCGGGCGGATGCGCGGGATCGGGGCGTTCATCCACTGGCTGCCGGTCAACCAGGAGTTCACCCTGGAGGCCGGACGGACGATCTGGGGCTTCCCCAAGGAGATCGCCGACATCCCCATGGACCTCGCCGGGCGCGTGAAGCGCTGCGCGGTGCGGTTCGGCGGGCGGACCGCGATCGAGATGGCGATCCGGCCGGGCGTGCCGATGCCCTCCGGCTCGGCCGCCCCGAGCGTCGACGCCTACTCCTGCCTGGACGGCGTGACACGCCGGACGCCGTGGACGCTCACGCCGTCCGGCGTCCGGACACGTCCGGGCGGCGCGAAGGTCGTCCTCGGCGACCACCCGGTGGCGGACGAGCTGCGCGGCCTCGGGCTCGACCGGGCGCGGGCGCTCACCACCAGCACCGTCGGGCATCTGCAGATGGTCTTCCAGGGCGCCGAGGAGGTGCGCACGTGAAGCGGACGGCCCTGGTCACCGGCGCCGCGCACGGCCTCGGCGCCATGGCGGCGCGCCGCCTGGCCGCGGCGGCGTGGGACGTCGTCGCGGTGGACGTGGACGAGCTCGGCCTCGCCAAGACCGCGCAGCGCTCCCCCAACACGCACACGCGGGTGTGCGACGTCACCGATCCCGACGCGGTGGCGCAGGTGCTGGCGATGGTGGGCCCGGTGCACCGCGTCGTCCACACCGCGTCGGCCGCGCCGACCGGGCCGGTTCTGGCGCAGCCCCTCGGCGAGGTGGAGGACGCCCTGCGGACGAACGTCCTCGGCACCGTCAACGTCGTCCGGGCCACGCTCCCGGGGATGCTGGAACGCCGGGCCGGGGAGCTGTTCCTGTGCCCGGACGCCTCGGGCCCGCCGCAGAGCCCGTCCGCCGCCGCCGTGGCCGCCTACACCGACGCGCTGTGGGCCGAGCACGGCGGCCGGGGCGTGAAGCTGCGCTGCGTTCACCCGCAGGCCGGAACGCCGCACGACCTCGTCCTCGACGCGATGGACCGCTCGCTCGCGCGCCCCGCCCCCGACCTCCACGTACGGGTCCGGCCGGCGCGCCGACCGCTCCTGGCGGCGCTCGCCCGACGATGAACGTCGGTGGAACCGCATAAGCTGTCTCTTCGCCTTCGGGGTGTCGGGGGACGTCCCCGGCACGACACACGCGCGAGGAGCAGCCTGCATGTCGTCCCAGGTCAACGGGCGGCCGCCCGGTCCCGGCGGCACGGTGAAGGACCGGGAGATCGCCACCGAACAGCGCTACGTCGACACCGCCTACGCGCGGCTGGAGGAGATGCGCGCGGACGCCCAGGCCATGATCCGCGAGGGCTACCGCCAGTCGCTCGCCGGCACCAAGAGCTCGCTGGTGGACCGGGACGCGATGGTCCACCAGGCCGCGCTGCGGGTCCAGGCCCTCGACGTGGCCGACGACGGCCTGGTGTTCGGCCGGCTCGACCTGACCTCCCGTGAGATCCGCTACATCGGCCGCGTCGGCGTCCGCACCAGCGAGCACGACTCCCTCGTCATCGACTGGCGGGCCCCCGCCGCCGAGGACTTCTACCGCGCCACCCCCGAGGACCCGCGCGGCGTCGTGCGCCGCCGCGTGCTGCACTCGCGCGGCCATACCGTCGTCGACCTGGAGGACGACCTGCTCGACCCGGAGGCGTCCGACGGGATGACGGTCGTCGGCGACGGCGCGTTCCTCGCCTCGCTCGCCCGCACCCGCGAGGGCGCCATGCGCGACATCGTCGCGACGATCCAGCGGGAGCAGGACGAGGTGATCCGCGCGCCCGCCGACGGGACCGTCCTCGTCCGCGGCGCCCCCGGCACCGGCAAGACGGCCGTGGCGCTGCACCGCGTCGCCTACCTGCTGTTCCGGCACCGCCGCCGGTTCGGGTCCCGCGGCGTCCTCGTCGTCGGCCCGAACCGCCGGTTCACCGCCTACATCGAGCGGGTGCTGCCCTCGCTCGGCGAGGGCTCGGCGACCCTCCGCTCGCTCGGCGACCTCGTCGACGGCGCCACCGCGACCGTCCACGACACCCCGCGGCTCGCCCGCGCCAAGGGCGCCGAGACGATGGTGACGGTGCTGCGGCGCGCGGTCGCCGACCACGCCCCCGGCGCCCCGGACGAGCTGCGCGTGGTGTTCAAGGGCGTCGTCATCGCCCTCGACCGCGCCCGCCTCGACCGCATCCGGAACGAGGTCCACCGGCGCAGCCGCGGCAGCGTGAACGCGGCGCGCGGCCGGGCCGCGGAGATGCTCCTGGACGCCCTCTGGCACCGCTTCGGCGAGGTCGGGGGCCCCGAGGCGGCCGAGGCCGAGGAGGGCGCCGAGGCGGGCCTGTGGAACGCGATCCTCGCCGCCGACGGCCTGGCCTCCCTCGACGACGAGCCCGCCCGCGGGCACGGCGGCGGCAACGGCGACCCGAAGCGCGCCCAGTTCGACGCGCGGGTCCGCGAGCAGCGCGCGTTCACCGACTTCCTGGTCGCCTGGTGGCCGATCCGCCGACCGCTGGACGTGCTGCGCTCGCTCGGCGAACCGGCCCGGCTGCGCCGCGCCGCCGGGCGCGACGTCGACCGCGCCGACGTCGATCCCCTCGCCGCGTCCTGGGCCGGCGACGCGCCGCTCAGCTACCAGGACGTCGCGCTGCTCGACGAGATCGACGCGCTGCTCGGCTCCCCGCCCCGCCCGTCCCGCCGCCGCAGGGCCCCGTCCGAGGACGACCCGTTCGTCGTGGACGGCGTCAACATCCTCACCGGCGAGGAGGTCGTCGACGAGACGTGGGAGCCGGAGATGCAGGAGCTCACCACGTCCATCGAGCGGCTCGAACGCTCCCGGCGCGTGGACGACGGCGTCGTGGAGGAGCGCCCCGAGTACGCGCACCTCGTCGTGGACGAGGCGCAGGACCTCTCCCCCATGCAGTGGCGGATGCTCGGCCGCCGCGGCCGCCAGGCGAGCTGGACGATCGTCGAGGACCCCGCCCAGAGCGCCTGGGAGGACCTGGCCGCGGCCCGGCGGGCGATGGAGGCCGCGCTCGGCGGCGAGCGTCCCTCGTCCCGGAGCCGCCGCCGGGGCCGCAAGGCTCCCCCGCCCCGCGCGCGCCACGAGTACGAGCTGACCACGAACTACCGCAACTCCACCGAGATCGCCGCGGTCTCCGCGCGGGTGCTCGCCCGCGCGCTGCCGGACGCGAAGCCCGCCCGCGCCGTCCGCGCGTCCGGGATCGAGCCGGTCGTCCGGGTCGTCCCCGAATCCGGGCTCGGCTCCGCCGCCCGCGCCGCCGTCGAGGAGCTGCTCGGCCAGGTCGAGGGCACCATCGGCCTGATCGTCCCGCTCTCCCTGGAGGAGTCCGGCGGCCAGGCCTCGCTGTTCGACGGGCCCGCCACGGCCTGGGACGCCGCCGACCGCGACCGGCTCGGCGCGGGACTGCCCGAGCGCGTCCAGGTGCTGGACGTGCTGGAGGCCAAGGGGCTGGAGTTCGACGCGGCGGTGATCGTGGCGCCAGAGACCGTCGCGGCCCAGTCCCCGCGCGGGCTGCGGGTCCTCTACGTGGCGGTGTCGCGCGCGACGCAGCGCCTCACCGTCCTCACCGCCGACCCGCGATGGAAGGACGCGCTCATCACCGGCTGACGGCGCCCTCCGCCGATCCGCGCGGGGTTAGGCTGACGCTGCCCCATCCGCATCGGGTGAACGGAGATCGATGAGCGGCCGCAATCGGGCACCCAGGCGCAGCTACGCGGGGCGGTCGGCCGAGGAGCGCCGCGCGGAGCGGCGCGACCGCCTGCTGGCCGCCGGGCTGGAACTGTTCGGGACGCGCGGCTACGCGGCGACGTCCATCGAGCGGCTGTGCGCGACGGCGAGCGTGTCGACCCGCAACTTCTACGAGGAGTTCTCCGGGCGCGAGGAGCTGCTCACCACGCTGCACCGCGGCATCAACGAGCGCGCCGCCGAGGCCGTCTCCGCCGCGTTCGCGCAGGCCGCGGACGCCGACTTCCCGGCCCGCGTCGAGGGCGCCGTCCGCGCGTTCGTCACCGTCACCGCGAGCGACCCCCGCTGGGCCCGCATCGCGTTCGTCGAAGTGATCGGCGTCAGCGCCGGCCTGGAACGGCACCGCTTCCGCTGGCGCGGCCAGTGGGAGGACGCGATGCTCGCGATGATCCGCGAGGCCGCCGCCCGCGGCGAGGCCGTCGACCGCGACCACCGCCTCACGATGATCGCGGTCATCGGCGCCGTGAACAACCTCGTCCACCACTGGTCGGCCCGCGACCAGGACGCCCCCCTCGACGCCATCACCGCCGAACTGACCCACCTGATCGTCGCGGCCGTGACAACCCCCTGAGTAAGGGCACGGGCCGCACGACCACTTCCAGGGGGTCGCCCCCAGGGCTTGTAGCTCAGCCGGGGTGCGGGCGGGCGCGTGGAGCGAGCGCAGCGAGCGCAGCGAGCGCAACGCGCATGCCCGCCGACGCAGGCGACCGCAGCGACGCCACACAGACCGTCACAGGCACAACCGACCGCAACAGCGGCGTGAGGATCGCCTGCGTCGCAACGAGGGTTCCAGGGGGTCCGCCCCCAGGGCTTGTAGCTCAGCCGGGGTGCGGGCGGGCGCGTGGAGCGAGCGCAGCGAGCGCAACGCGCATGCCCGCCGACGCAGGCGACCGCAGCGACGCCACACAAGCCGTCACAGGCACAACCGACCGCAACGGCGGCGTGAGGATCGCCTGCGTCGCAACGGGGGTTCCAGGGGGTCGCCCCCCTGGGCTAACACAGCGACCGCAGCGACGCCACACAAGCCGCAACAGGCACAACCGACCGCAACAGCGGCGCGAGGATCGCCTGCGTCGCAACGAGGGTTCCAGGGGGTCGCCCCCCTGGGTAGACACAGCGGGTTCCAGGGGGTCGCCCCCCTGGGCTAACACAGCTAGATGATCGGGGGGCGGCCGGTGCGGGTCATGCGCCAGGCGGTGCGGTAGGAGATGGGGCGGCGGGGGCCGGCGGGCTTGCGCCAGCCCTCCAGGAAGCCCTTGAACCAGGGTTTGAGGGCGCTCGGCTTGCGCTCGCGCAGGACGGTCATGCCGACCCACACCGCGAGGTAGGTGAGCGCCAGCGGCCACGGCAGGTTGCGGCGGGCCAGCCACACGCGGTTGCGGGCGTTGTAGCGGTAGAACATGGCGTGCCGCGTGGGCAGGACGGCGGGGTGGAACATCACCGCCGAGGCGTCGTAGACGATGCGGTACCCGGCGTTGAGGATCTGCCAGGCGAGGTCGGTCTCCTCGTGGGCGTAGAAGAAGTCCTCCGGGAGGCCGCCGCCGGCGTCGAACGCGGCGCGGCGCATCGCGCAGGCGCCGCCGAGGAACGTGGTGGCGGCGGACGAGCGCTCCGGGTCTCCCGCGCGCAGCCGGGGGACGTGGCGGCGCTCGCCGCGCCCGCCCTCGGGGTCGCGGACGCGGAACGAGACGACGCCGAGGTCGGGTTCGGCGGAGAACCGGTCGCGCAGGTGGGCGCCGAGGCGGGGCGAGCGGTACCAGCCGTCGTCGTCCAGGAACAGGATGACGTCGCCGCAGGACGCCTCCACTCCGCGGTTGCGGCCGCCCGGGATGCCGAGGTTCTTCGGGAGGCTGAGGGTCTTGACGCGCTCGTCGTCGAACGGCGGCGTGCCCGCCGCCTCGCCGACGGGGTCGGCGCCGTTGCCGACGAGGACGACCTCGACGTCCACGTGCTCCTGCTCCAGGGCGCTGCGGACGGCGCGGGCGAGCTCCTCCGGCCGGTTGCCCATGGTGAGGACGACGACGGAGAGTTTCACTTCAGCCTCCGGGAGGCCAGGATGCTGACCAGGTGCAGCAGGGTCTGGAGGACGGCGACGGCGGCGACCGCGACCGTCAGGACGCGGACCGCGACGGGGTCGTCAGCGCCGGTGAGCGTGTCGATCACGGCGGCGGCGAGGATCAGCAGCGACAGCTCGACCGCGCCGATGATGCGGTGGAAACGCACCATGGACGCCGCCTGCCGGGCCAGCGCGATGCCGGTGGAGCGGGGCCGCAGCGCGCGGTCGCCGCCGGTCGGGTCGGCGGCGAGGCCGGACTTGGCGCGGGCGACGACGACGTTGTCGGTCTCCGCCTTGATCAGCGCGGCGCCGAGGGCGGCGAGCAGGCCGAGCTCGACCCAGCCGCCGTTCTCCCAGCCGCCCTGCGCCATGAAACCGAGCCCGGCGAGCAGCGACACCTCCGACAGGTAGTGGCCGATGCGGTCCAGGAACACCCCGGCGACCGACGTCTGCCGCAGGTAGCGGGCGACCTCGCCGTCGACGCAGTCGAGCAGCAGGTAGACCTGGATGAGGAACGCGCCGGCGAGCGCCGTCCACAGCGGGTCGACGGGCAGCGACACCGCGACGCCCGCGAGGACGCCGCTGAGCATCATCAGGTAGGTCAGCTGGTTGGGGCTGAACCCGAGCCGCAGCGCGATCCACGCGAAGAACGGGGACAGGTCGCGCATGTAGAGGCGGCCGGCCCAGTGCTCCTCGTTGCGCCGGTCCTTCAGGCCGGGCGGCTGGCCGTACCGGCGGATGTCGGCGATCCTCGCGCCCTTGCGGTGCGGCCGGTGATCGTCGCCGGGGGGCTCCGCGGCGCCGGGCGGCTCGGGGGAGCCGGGGGGCTGCGGGGATGGGTTCTGCCCGGACAGCTCAGCCTCCATGGGCCTGGACATACTCGTGCACCGCCTTGCGCGTCTCGTCCTCGTCGAGGCTGAGGTGTTCCAAGATCGTATAGCGGCCGGGGCGGGTCTGCGGGGCGTACCGCACGGCCTCCGCGAACTGCTCGGGGGACAGCCCGACGTCGGCCGGGAACCGGGGCAGCCCGTGCCGTCCGAGGCAGGCGAGGATCTCCTCGAGCCGCTCGTGCCCCGTGCCGAGCCGGGTGGCGCGCAGGTGGAAGCAGAACGCGGCGCCGATCCCGGCGAGCTCGCCGTGGTTGGCGGTGTCGGGGAAGAGATGGTCGATCGCGTGCAGGATCTCGTGGTCGCCGCCGGAGGCGGGGCGGGAGTCCCCGGCGAACGCCATCGCCATCCCCGACAGCACGAGCCCCTCGGCGAGGACGGTCAGGAACCGGTCCGAGTCGATCGAGCCGGGCTGGTGCAGCAGGGCCTCGGCGGCGGTGCGCGCCACGGTGAGCGCCATCCGGTCGATCCGCTCCCCGGTCTCCTCGGCCGCGAGGAGCCAGTCCTCCACGGCGGAGAAGTTGCTCACCACGTCGCCGATCCCGGCGCGGACGAGCCGGTCGGGCGCGGCGCGCACGTAGTCGAGGTCGACGATCATCGCCAGCGGCATCACGACGCCGAACGAGCCCTTGCCCTTGTCGTGGACGAGGGAGGCGACCGGCGAGCAGATCCCGTCGTGCGACAGGTTCGTGGCGACCGACACCATCGGGATGCCCGACAGCGTCGCCGCGTACTTGGTGGCGTCGATCGTGCGGCCGCCGCCGATGCCGACGACCGCCTCGTAGGACCCGGCGCGCAGCCGGGACCCGAGGCTGACCGCCGCCTCCACGGTGCCGCCCGCGACGTGGAACACCTCGCAGGCCGCCAGGGACGGCCGGACGTGCTCGGCGATCTGGTCGCCCTGGCCGGGGCCGACCGCGATCGCGACGCGCCCCTCGGTGGCGATCCGCCTGTCGGCGAGCAGCTCGCCGAGGGTCGCCACGGCTCCCCGCCGCACGTCGATGGAGAGCGGCGCGTTCAACATCCGCGTCAGCAGGGGCATGGGCCTCCTCGTGCCGTGCGTGCGGTCGGTTCGTGCCGTGCGTGCGGTCAGTAGCCCTTGGCGATCCGGCGGGCCTTCTCCAGGTCGTCGTGGTTGTCGACCTCGACCCAGTCGACCTCGCCGATCGGCGCGACGCCGATGCGGCCGCCGCGGTTCACGAGCTCCTGGTAACCGTCCTCGTAGTAGAGGTCGGGGTCGCCCTCCCAGGTGGCCTTGAGCGCGTCGGCCAGCGGGCCGGCGGCGGCGGGCTCGATCAGGGTGGCGCCGATGTACTCGCCGTTCGCGGTGGCGGGATCCATGAGCTTGGTGATCGTCTTCAGGTGGCCCTCGCCGTCGAGGATCACCTTCATCTCCTCGTCGGCGAGAGTTTTCACGTCGTCCACCGCCAGGAGGATGTCCGGTCCGCGGTTCGCCAATAGTGTCTTCTCGACGCTCACCGGATGGACCGTGTCGCCGTTGACCATCAGGACGCCCTTGGAGAAGTGCTCCCGAGCGAGCCACATGGAGTAGGCGTTGTTCCACTCCTCGGCCTTGTCGTTGTGGACGAGCGTCAGCGACACGCCGTACCGCTCCTCAAGGGCCGCCCTGCGCTCGTGCACCGCGTCCGCGCAGTAGCCGACGACGATCACGACGTCGGTCAGCCCGACCTCGGCGAGGTTGCCGAGGGCGATGTCGAGGATGGTGGTCTCGCCGTCCACGGGGACCAGGGCCTTGGGGAGGGTGTCGGTGTACGGCCGCAGCCTCCGGCCCGCGCCCGCCGCCAGCACCATGCCGATCATGCTTTCTTCTCCCTCTCGCCGTGGGGACCGTCCCCCACTCCCCCGGACAACTTCTTCGTCAGGTCGATCGTCACTCCGCCGGCGCGACCGTGCCGCGCCCGCGTGGCGGCGCTCTCACCGCCGGACAACACGCCAAGGTAGGCGGCCAGCGCCGCGTACGCGAACGGAAGCGGCGCGAACACCCCGGCGAAGGCCGTGAACAGCATCCGGCCCTCCCAGCCGAGCCCGGCGAGGCGGGCCCACCGCGGCGGCCGGCGCCCCTGGCGGGTGCGGTAGGCGGCGTCGTAGTGGTGGAGCGCGAGAACCGTGAGCAGCACGTAGACGAGCGGCGCCGGGACTGCCCGCGCATCCCCCAACACGGCGAGGTAACCATACTCGATCCCGCGCAGAATGGGCGGAACCAGCCAGTCCAGCCGCCCGGCGTGCGGGCTGCGCGACGCGGGCCCGGCCAGGAGCAGCACGATGAGCGGCGCGAACACCGCCGGTTCGGGCCCGAGCCGCGTTCCGGGCTGCGGCCCCGCCGCGAGCAGGACGCCCGCGGCGGCCGCCGCGAGGACGGCGACGGGCAGCGGCGGGAGCCGTCCGCCCGCCGCGTGGCCGAGGGCGAGTGACAGCGGGCCGTCGTCGCGGTACGTCCGCACGGTCGTCATGGCGACAGTGACCTCGCCACCCGCCCGCCCAGGGTCAGCGCGGCGGCGGCCGAGCCCCACGCGAGCAGGGCGGTGAACACCGGACGGGCGTCCGCGAGGGCGGCGGTGAGCGCGATCAGCGCGAACCGCTCGCCGACCGGCAGCCGCAGGCTCTCGGCGGCCCGCCGCGCGAGCCCGCCCCGGCGGGACGGGCGCGGGCGGCGCGCGTGCCGGCTCGCCGCGTACGCGGCCGAGACCGTGTCGCGGACGGACAGCAGCGCCGCCGCGCCGACCGCGGGCCACCACGCGCCGGAGCCCGCGGCCCCGGCCGCCAGGCCCGCGTAGACGGCGAGCTCCCCGGCGCGGTCGATGACGGTGTCCGGCCGGGCGGCGGACGGGCTCGCCCGGCGGCGCAGGCCCGCGCCCGCCTGCCCGAGGACGAGCGAGGCGGCCAGCAGCAGGGCGCCGGCGACGAGGCCGCCGCGCACGCCGGCGGAGAACCACACCGCAGCCAGGCCCGCGAGGGCGAGCGAGGCCGCCGACACGGCGCGGGCGGTGATCCCGCGCACGCCGGCCCACCGGGCGACGGCCGCGGCGCAGGGCCCGGTCAGGTACGAGGCGACGAGGCCGTCGCCGGGGCCGGTCCGGCGACGCGGGCGTGCGCCCTCCACATCCACGGTGTCCACGGCATCGGCGGCCTCTCGATCCGGGCGGGTGATCGCGGGGTGGTCCGGTACGTTGAGCGTGACCGGCCGCTCACGCGCGGGCGCCTGATCCATCGGCGCCTCCGGGCCGGTCGCAGAAGCAGGGCAGTGCAAAGCGTAGTGCCTCGAATACGCAGAGTCATGGAAACCGGGAAGAGATGGCGACGCGGACGGTTGCGGTGGTGCTCGCCGGCGGGGTCGGCGAGCGCATGGGCGCCGGGCGCCCCAAACAGCTCATGGAGGTCGGCGGGCGCCCGATCCTGGCGCACGCGGTCGGCGCGTTCGACGCGCATCCGGACGTCGGCGAGGTCGTGGTGGTGATGGCGCCCGGGCATCTGCGCGAGGCGGCGGCGATCGCCGCGCCGTTCCGCAAGACCGCGGCGGTGATCGAGGGCGGCGCGACCCGGACCGCGTCCACGGTGGCGGCGCTGCGCCTGCTGGAGGACCGCCCGGACGACGTCCGTGTCCTGTTCCACGACGCGGCCCGCCCGTTCGTCGACCGTCCGGTCATCGACCGCGTGCTCGACGCGCTGGACGCCTGCGAGGCCGTCGCGGTCGGCGTGCCGTCGGCCGACACGATCGTGGTGGTCGAGGACGGGACGGTCGCCTCGATGCCGCCGCGTGAGACGCTGACCCGGTTCCAGACGCCGCAGGGGTTCCGGCTCGGCACGATCCGCAAGGCCTACGAGCTGGCCCTCGCCGACCCGGGGGTGCGCGCCACCGACGACTGCGGGATCGTGCACCGCTACCTGCCGGACGTCCCGATCCGGGTCGTGGCGGGCAGCGAGCGCAACCTCAAGGTCACCCAGCCGCTCGACGCCGTCATCGCCGAACATCTCGCCAGCGAGGAAGCACCGTGATCTTCGAGAACACCCCCACCGTCATCGGCCACCGCGGCTTCGGCTCGGGCGAGGTCGTCCCGCCCGGGGCGAGCGAGGCCGTCGCCGAGAACACGCTGCCCTCGATGCTCGCCGCGGTGGAGGCGGGCCTGTCCTGGATCGAGATCGACGTGACGCGGACCGCCGACGACGTCCTCGTCCTGCGGCACGACCCGACGACCGTGGACGGCGACCACCTGGTCGACCTGCCCGCGACCGCGAGCGGCCTGCCGCGGCTCACCGAGATCTTCGACGCGCTGCCGCCGGAGGTGGCGGTGGACGTGGACGTGAAGACCGTGCTGGAGGACGCGCTGGACGAGCCGGCCCGCCGCACCGGCGCGCTCCTGGCCCCGGTGCTGAGGCGGGAGGCGGAGCGGCGCCGGCTGCTCGTCACCTCGTTCGACCCGTCGCTGCTGATGCTCCTGCGCGAGGAGGCGCCGGGCGTCCCGCTCGGGCTGCTGACGTGGCTGCGGTTCCCGCTGTGGCACGCCGTCCCGGCCGCGGCGGGCCTCGGCATGGACGTCGTCGCGGTGCACACCGGGTCGTGCGGCATCGAGCACCCCGACACGCGGCTGCGGCCGCTGGAGCACTGCGTGGAGATCGCGCACAAGGCGGGCCTGGAGGCGATCGCCTGGTGCCCGTCGGCCGAGGCCGCCCCGACCTACGCGGCGGCCGGGTTCGACGCGATGGTGGTCAACGACGTCCCCGGCGTGCTCGCGGCCGTCTGAGCGGCGGCGGGGTCAGCTCGGGCGGTTGCCGCCGTACATCTGCGTCCACTCGCCCGGGGGCTCGTCGTCGTCAGGGCGGCCCCTGGCGGGCGGCTCGGACCGGCCGTCGTCGGCGGACCGGGACGGCGGCAGCGGAGGCGGGTTCGAGGAGGGCTGCTGCCCGTGCTGCTGCCCGTACTGCGGCGCGCCGTGCCAGGACGGGCTCTGCCCCGGCGCGGGGGGCGGCTGGGGCGCTCCCATGGGCGCCTGGCCGGGCATGGGCGGCGGGCCCATCGGCGCGGGCGGCGGGCCGCCGTACCGGGGCGCGGGGGCCGTCCGGGCCTTCCACCGCGACGGCGCGAGCGAGGCGACCAGGAGCGCCACGCCTAGCAGCAGGAAGACCCCGTAGGAGGCGAGCGTCGTGTAGCCGAGGTAGAGCCGGTGGCCCAGCAGATCGCGCCCGGAGTGCTCGATCGCGAAGCGCGGCGACGCGAGCCAGAGGAGGCCGATCGCCGTGTAGACGGCCCCGGGGACGAGCGAGCCGAGCGGCGAGACGCGCGACCCGGCGGCCAGGCCCACCAGCACCGCCGCCACCACGACCGCCGCGGCGCCGATCCAGCGGTCCTCACCGCCCCGGGTGAAGAAGTACCGGAAGTACTCCGTGAACCTGGTCGTGCTGTACATCAGGCACAGCGCGATCACCGGGGTCACCACGAGCCCGATCAACACGCCGAGGCCGTGGCGCGCTCCGTTGGACATGGCCACCTCCGAACTACGGCGGGCGAAATCCCACCCAAATCCCGCCAAACCTAACGGTCAGACGGGCCGCGCACCATGGCGGTTCGGAGGTGATCCTAGTTTTTTGTCCCGTTACTGTACGGATTCGCCGGGTTTGATCGGAGCGGGCTGACCGAGCCGCGGCGGGCTCGTCAGGAACCCGACGCCCCAGGTCACGTGCATGGTGGCGAAGACGAGCGGGAGCCGGATCCAGGCGGCCAAGGGCAGCCCCCGCCCCTCCACGGCGGCACCGGCGATCATCGCGGCCGCGTACCCGCCGGGCACGATCCAGCCGGGCCAGAACCCGAACAGCCCCGCGACCACGCCCGCCGCCATCGCCACGACGGCGATCGGCGGCGCGAGGTAGCGCAGGTTGAGCGTGCCCTGGTGCTCGCGCCCGACGACGCGCCGCCAGCGCCCGGTGTGGAAGTACTGCCGGGCGAGGGCCCGCAGGTTGGGCCGGGGCCGGTAGGTGACGCGCATCCGCGGGGTGAAGTAGATCCGGCCGCCGGTCTGCCGGATGCGGTGGTTCATCTCCCAGTCCTGCGCGCGGGTGAACGTCTCGTCGTAGCCGCCGACGCGGTCGAGCGCGCTGCGGCGGAACGTGCCGAGGTAGACCGTCTCCACGTCGCCCGCCTCGCCCCCGGTGTGGAAGCGGGCGTTGCCGACGCCGAGCTTGGAGGTCATCGCGCGCGCGACGGCCTTCTCGAACGCGGTGACGCCCTCGGCCGCCATGATCCCGCCGACGTTGTCGGCGCCGGTCTCCTCCATCGTCTCGACGGCGGCGCGCACGTAGTCGGCGGGCAGCAGGGAGTGCCCGTCCACCCGGACGATGATCGAGTACTGCGACGCCTTGATCGCGATGTTGAGGCCCTGCGGGGTGCGCCCCGTCGGGTTCGCGACGACCACGACGCGCGCGTCCTCGGCGGCGAGCTTGCGGGCGATCTCCTCGGTGCGGTCGCGGGACGGCCCGATGGCGAGCACGAGCTCCAGCTCGCCCGGGTAGTCCTGGCTGAGGATGCGGCGCACGGCGTCGGTCAGGTGGCGCTCCTCGTTGAGGACCGGCATCACCACCGAGACGGCGGGCCACGTGCGCTGACCGGAGTCGGGAAGGGGCTTCACGGCGTAGCGGGTTTCCTGGTTCATGGCGCGCTGGGCATGGGGAGACGAATTCATGTGGGCTCGGCGGGCGCACCCGTCCGGCGGACCGGAGGGAGGCGCCCCTTCCTCTCTCTTGCTCGCTTGTCTGACGCAGCCCACGCCACCCAGGTTTGCGTGCGGGCCGCCGGGGTGTGGTCAAGACGGCGCCACGTTACTGCAAGGACACGAGGTCCAGGTAGCGAACGGACGGGTGTCCCCCACTTTAGAGTGGTGTGGACTCGCGTCAGCACGTGATCATCGGGAGGCGGCGGCCGGCATGGCAGACGGGCACGACTCGGGTCGCGGCGACGCCGACCCCCTGGAGCGCTATTTCAAGCCGCGTCCCGGCGCGCACGCGGCCGAGGACGACGGCGACATCGAGGGCGTGACCATCGACGGGATGCCCGCGCCGCGCGTCCCGGTGGAGAGCCCGCGGGGGCCGCGCCGGCCCGGCCGGGGGCTGAGCCCGCGGGCGGCGACGAGCGCGCGGCGGCAGAAGCGCTTCCTCACCCTCACCGGGACGGCCTCGGCGTTCGTGCTGCTCACCTCGGGCGGCGCGTGGGCGTTCCAGAACTACGTCACGGGCATGATCGACAAGGTGTCGGTCGGGGGGCTCGGCAAGGGCAAGGACACGCCCAAGGGGGCCATGACCATCCTGGTGGCGGGTGTCGACCGGCGCGAGGGCCTGACTAAGGAGCAGCAGAAGGCGGCCAAGCTCGGGCACGAGGCGGGCGAGCGCTCCGACACGATGCTGCTGGTGCACGTGTCCCGCGACCACGACAGCGTGTCGGTCGTGAGCCTGCCCCGCGACTCCTACGTGACGATCCCGGCGCACAGGTCGAACGGGTCGGAGGGCGCCAAGGGGACGCGGATCTCGGCCCGTCCGGGCAAGCTCACCTGGGCCTACCAGTTCGGGGGGCCCGACCTCACCGTCAGCACGATCAAGCAGGCGACCGGCGTGTCGATCGACCACTACGTCGAGGTGAACTTCTACGGCTTCGTGCGCATGGTGGACGCGATCGGCGGCGTGGACGTGTGCACCGAGCAGGCCGTCGACGACAAGAAGAGCGGCCTGAAGCTCCCGGCCGGGAAGTCGCACGTGGACGGCCTGAAGGCGCTCGCGTTCGCCCGCGCCCGCTACTCGCTGACGGGCGGCAGCGACCTCGGCCGCATCGACCGGCAGCAGCAGTTCATGGCGGCGATGCTGAAGCAGGCGCTGTCGACGAAGACGCTCGGCGACCCGGTCAAGTCCACCAGGTTCCTGAACGCCTCGCTGAAGTCGCTGCGCGTCGACGAGAAGCTGGCCGACAACCTGCCGGGGCTCGCCGACCAGATGAAGAACCTGTCGACCGACGACCTCACCTTCGCGAAGGTGCCGCTGTCGAACCCGGCCTACAACACCGTGCTGTGGAACGCGCCGTCGCCGCAGTCGACCGTCCAGTGGGACCAGCACAAGTCGCACGACCTGTTCACCCGGCTCCGCCGCGACCAGCCGCTCGCGACGCAGAGCCCGAAGCCGAGCGCCACGCCGACGAAGAAGACCGGGGACCAATTGACGGTGGCGCCGGACGACATCTCCGTCCGCGTCCTGAACGCGATCGGCACCCGCGGCCTGGCCACCAAGGCGGGCGGCGAGCTCCGCAAGGCCGGCTTCAAGGTGACCGTCGCGCCGGGGGTGGCGCGGCGCGGGCAGCAGACGACGCAGATCCTGTACGGCCCGGGCCGGGAGGACTCGGCCAAGACCCTCGCCGCCGCGCTCCCCGACGCCAAGCGCAAGAAGGTCTCCTCACTCGGCTCCCAGGTGCAGGTGATGGTCGGCGCGGACTGGGACGGCGCCGGCTGGGCCGGCGTGAAGGAGGTCGAGGTGAAGGACTCGCCTAGCGCGTCGCCTTCGGAAGGGTCCGCCATCGAGACCGGCACGGCCACCCAGAAGCTCTGCGGCTGAGCCGGACGCCCCCGCCCTCCCCGCCTTCTAGAATGCGTTTCTAGTCGCGAGCGGGGAGGAAGCAGCATGGGCGAGGACGTGCCGGCCGAGTCGTTCTACGAGGCGCTCGGCGGGGGTCGGTTCGCCTCCACGGCCGCGACGGCGGGCCCGTGGTCGCCGGGCCTCCAGCACGGCGGGCCGTTCTCTGCCCTCGTCGGGCGGGCCTTCGAGCGGCACGACCCCGTCCCCGGCACCCGGCTGGCGCGGGTGACCGTCGAGATCCTCAACCCCGTGCCCGTGGCGGAGCTGGAGGTCGCCGTGCGCGTGGTCCGCCCCGGCCGGAGGGTCGCCTTCCTCGAAGGCGAGATCGCGCACGAGGGGCGGCCGGTCGCCCGCGCGAGCGCCTGGCGGATCTTGGCGGCCCCGTCCCGGCTGGAGCCTTTCGTGCACGCCGCCGCGCCGCCGGACCTGCCCGGGACGCCGGAGCCGTTCGGCGAGTGGGCGGGCATGCACCGGGACGGCTACCTGTCCGCGATGGAGTGGCGGCTCGTCCGCGGCGCCTTCGGCGAGCCCGGCCCGGGGACGGTCTGGGCGCGGCCGCGGATCCCGCTGGTGGCGGGCGAGGCCGACACGCCCCTCGTCCGCGCGCTGACGCTCGCCGACAGCGCCTCCGGCGTCGGCAGCCAGCTCGACGTGGCCGAGTGGCTGATCATCAACACCGACGTGACCGTCGCGCTGCACCGCGACCCCGTGGGCGAGTGGCTGTGCCTGGCCGCGTCCCTGGACGCCGCCCCGGGCGGCAGCGCGCTCTGCCAGGGGACGCTCGCCGACCGCTCCGGCGAGCTCGGCCGCGTCCTGCAGACCCTCCTCGTGGACGAGCGCCCGCCCGGCTGACACGGCCCGCCCCAGCATGATCGCCACGCTGTGCGACCGTTCTGCTACGGTGGGTAGCGCCCGGGCGACAGAGAGCACAGAGAGCAGAGTTCCCACCTCGTCAGGAGTGCAGAGATGTCCACAAGGATTCTCGGCTTGCTCACCACGACCGCCGCCGTCTCGGTGGCGCTCGGCGGCGTCGCCGCCGCGAGCGTCGCCCGCACCGCGCCTCCGCCGGCCCCGCCACAGGCGAACGCCCCGGGCGACACGAACCCGTCGTTCGACATGGGCCCGTTCACCATGAACTCGGCGTCCGACCCGGCACCGGAGTCGAACGCGAACCCGAACTCGGCGGCGAACACCGAGCCGAAGCCGAACACCGCACAGGAGCCGAACACCGCGCCCGAGCCTGACAGCGCCGCGCCCAAGCCGAACGCCGCGCCGAAGCCGGAGGCGGCGGCGCCCAAGTCGCCGCCGAAGGGCGGGTCCGAGGCCAAGGACGGCACCGACCTGAAGGCGTGCGAGGACGCGGAGTGCCAGGTCGAGGTCAGAGACGGTCAGACCATCAAGTTCGACCGCAAGCTGGGGATCGACCCGCTGCACGTCAAGATCGACGGCAGCCGGGTGATCCTCTCCTCGCGCGGCCGCAACGGGATGATGGCCACCTCGATCGACTCGGCCTGGCCCCGTTCCAGCACCACCTACAACGGCCTCACGCTGCGACCGCACCGGGCCAAGAACGGCGCCATGATCCTCGACATCTCGCACGACTGAGCCGGCGCACGGCGCCGGATCCGAGGGGCGGGCCCTGTGGCCCGCCCCTCGACCGTGCCGCCGCCCGCTACTTCAGGAGCTGGCGGGCCATGACCATGCGCTGGATCTGGTTGGTGCCCTCGTAGATCTGGGTGATCTTGGCGTCGCGCATCATCCGCTCCACCGGGAACTCCCGCGTGTACCCGTACCCGCCCAGCAACTGCACCGCGTCGGTCGTCACGTCCATCGCCACATCCGAGGCCAGCGTCTTGCACGCCGACGACACGAACGTCAGATCCGGCACGCTCGCTCCATGCATCGCCCGCTCGGACTTCACCGCCGCGTGATACGTCAACTGCCGCGCCCCCTCCAACCGCATCGCCATGTCGGCCAGCATGAACTGCACACCCTGGAAATCCGCCACAGCCTTGCCGAACTGCCGCCGCTGCT